>JASHOV010000221.1 GCA_030038495.1 Streptosporangiaceae bacterium | reverse complement strand
CACGGCGGCTTCTACACACTGGCCGATCTCGCCGAGCTGGCCGGCTTCGCGGCCGACCGGATGATGACGCTGGTACCGGAGATCGACCTCCCCGGCCACAGCGCTGCCTTGCTGGCGGCTCTGCCCCAGCTCGGGGCCGGTGATCCGCCGCCCGGCGGTTACCAGGTGAGTCCGGACTGGGGGATCCTGCCGTACCTGATCTCGCCGCTGCCAGATGCCCAGGCAGTGATTAAAGAGGTCCTCGCCGAGATCGTGGCCGCGACCGCGGCCCGTTACGTTCACATCGGGGGCGACGAATGCGTGCTGGATTCGTGGCGCGCCGATCCGCGAATCGCGGCCTACCAGCGCGAGCGCGGCCTGGCCAGCCCGGCCGACCTGCACGCCGCGTTCCTGCGCGACATCGCCGACACCCTGGCCGATGACCTCGGCGCCCGCGCGGTCGTCTGGGACGAGGGGTTCACGAGCGCGGCCTCGGGCCGGGGGCCGGGCCTGCGCCCGGACACGATCGTGATGACCTGGCGTGGCATGGCGATCGCACGGGCCGCCGCGGACGCCGGGCATGACGTGGTCGCCGACCCGGTGTTCCCGACGTACTTCGACTACTACCAGGAAAACGGCGACCCGGAGCCGCTCGGGATCGGGGGGCCGACCAGGATCGAGGACGTGGCGGCGTTCACTCCGGTGCCGGGGGACTGGCCGCCACAGGCCAGGAAACGGGTACTCGGCACTCAGTTCCAGGTGTGGACGGAGTACATCAGGGACGGCCGCGCGCTCGAGTACATGATCTTCCCGCGCGCGTGCGCGCTGGCCGAGGTCGCATGGACCGGCGCATCGGCCGTGTGGGCGGAGGCCGGCGCACAAGGCCAGCCGCCGCTGCGTGACCGGGTCGGTGCCCACCTCGGCCGGCTGGCGGCGGCCGGGCTGGAATACCGACCGCTGTCGGGACCGTTGCCGTGGCAGCAGGGCGGTATCGGTCCGCGCCGTTTTCGGGCAGGCTATGCCGTGGAGGACGTAGCTGCGTACCTGGGCCAGTTGGCTGCGGGAGAGCAGTCCTAACTGGGTCGCGCGGCGCGGCGCACCCGGATGTTGACCAGGCGTCGTAAGCATGCCTAACGTTAAGACCGACCGGACGGTATGGGGCCTGCCGGCAGGGAATGATCCGGAGCGTGCGAGATGGCGGTGAGGCAGAAGGATTCCGCCGGGGCGACACGCCCGGCGGCCGGCCGGCCGGTAAAGGAACGACTGCTGCGAGTGGCGACCCGGCTGTTCGCGCGGCACGGGTTCGAGGGCACCTCGGTGCAGGACATCGTCGACGCGGCGGGTGTCACCAAGGGCGCGATGTACCACTACTACGGCTCCAAGGATGACCTGCTGTACGAGGTCTACCACCAGCTGCTGACGATGCAGATGAGCCACCTGACCGACATCGCCAAGGGCTCGGGGACGCCGGAGGAGCGGCTTCGCGGCGCGGCGATCGACGTCGTGGAAAGCAGCCTGGCGAATCTTGACGAGCTGATCGTCTTCTTCCGGTCGCTGCACATGCTGCCCGACGACCGGCAGACGAAGGTGCGGGCCGAGCGGCGTGCCTACCACGACGTGTTCCGCGGCCTGGTGGAGGAGGGCATGGCGGCCGGCGAGTTCCGCACCGAGGTGTCCGCCGACGTCATCGTCCACTACTACCTCAGCGCCGTGAACCAGCTCGGTTCGTGGTTCCGGCCCGACGGTCAGCTCACCGCCCGCCAGGTTGCCGAGCAGTACGCTGAGCTCCTGCTCGGCGGCCTGCGCGCCTAGCCCCGCTGGCGGCGGCTACCAGCAGGCGGGCTTGCGGTCGGCCCAGGGCCTGGCGTCCTCCAGCTGCGCGCTCAGCGCGATGAGCGGGCCCTCGCCCGCGGGTCGGCCGATCAGTGACACCCCGATGGGCATGCCGTCGGCGGTCCAGTGCAGCGGCAGATTGACCGCGGGCTGGCCGGTCAGGTTGTACATCGCGGTGAACGGGGTGAACGCTCCCTGCCGGCGCAGGTTGTCCGTCACGTCGCCATCCTCGGTGAAGAACTCCACCCGCTGCGGCGGCAGCCCGAGCGTGGGCGTCAGCAGTGCGTCGTAACCGGCGGTGGCGACCACCGCCTGGCGGCCCGCGATCTGCATGGTCGAGAGCGCGGCGCTGTAAGCATGCGAGCTGATCGTCCGGCCGTACTCGCGCCAGGCCCTGGTCACCGGCCTCAGCAGCTCCTCGCTTGCGGGGTCCACAGGAAAGTCCAGCGACTTCACGCCCCAGATCGTGTTGAAGCAGCTGGCGATGCTGGACGGGAACGGTAGCTCGGTGTCCTCCACCTCGTGCCCGAGCTCGGCCAGCAGGGCGGACACCTCCTCCCAGGCGGCGATGCAGGCGGGATCGGGGGTCGTGCCGTTGGCCGTGGCGGCGTAGCGCCCGATGCGCAGCCTGCCGGTGGGCCGCCCCGCGTAGCTCAGGAACGTCTCGCCCGCGGGCAGCGGCTCCGCCCAGTACGGGTCGCCGGGCATCGGATGCGCCATCGCGTCGAGCATCGCGGCCGCATCCCTGACCGTCCGGGCGAGCGGGCCCTGAACGGCAAGGCCCGGCGCGTCCGCGCCGGCCGGGCCGGCGCTGATCCGGCCGCGGGACGGCTTGAGTCCGACGAGGCCGCAGACGCTGGCCGGAATGCGGATCGAACCGCCCCCGTCGCTGCCATGCGCGAACGGCAGCAGCCCGCCGGCCACGGCGGCGGCGGCGCCCCCGCTCGATCCGCCGGCGTTGCGGGCCAGATCCCACGGCGAGCGCGCGGGGCCCGCTACGTCGTTGTCGGTATAGGACGTCTGGCCGAACTCCGGCGTGTTGGTCTTGCCCAGGCTGATCGTGCCCGCCGCGCGCAGGAGCGTGACCGAGTGCGCATCCGTTCCCGGCACGTTGCCGGCGAATGCGCACGACCCCAGCGTGGTCCGGATCCCGGCCGTGTCCGTGAGGTCCTTGATCGCGGTGGGAACGCCGAGCAGCGGCGGCAGCTCCTCTCCGCCTGCGCGAGCCCGGTCGGAGGCGGCGCGGGCCTGCTCCAGGGCCAGGTCGGGAGTCAGCGTCACGAACGCGCCGAGGGCAGGGCCGAGCCTGTCAATCCGCTCCAGGTAGTGCTCGACAAGCTCCACGGGACTGAGACCGCCCGCCCGGATCGCGGCCGCTTGCTCGAGACCGGTTAAATCATGAATATTGCCCATATCACTCACGTAACAATTTTAGTAGTATCGCCCAGTCAGGACTAGTATCTGGCGAACCGTCGGTCAGCGCCCGAGCCCCGGCCAGTCTGGACGCTATTACCCCGCAGGCGTCGAGGAGGGGGCTGGACCGTGGCCCGGCCTGGCCGACGGCGATCGCCTTGCATCTTACGGGCTAGCCTGACCGTCACCGTGGGTATAAACGCGGCGCGAGATATATCGCAGCTAGCCGCCACCTGGCACTTCACCGGATCCGGGGTCGTTAGGCATTGTCGATGGGGACGACAATTCCAGTTAGTGCTGTCGAGGAGCCGCCGACCGTAAGCCGCTTCTCCTGGCGGCGGCGCAGGCTCGGGCGGATAGCAGTGCGCGCGGCCCAGATCGTGGTTGTGCTTATCGTGGTCGCCGCGGCCGGCTTCGGCGTGCTGCTGCTCGCCACGCCCTCGGTCGGCAACGCCCGCCAGCTGGCCATGCAGATTGACAGAGAGCACCATGTGGCCTATCCCGGCCCGGCGGTGCCGGCCAAGTTTGCCGCCTCGCTGGAGGCGACGGAGGATCACCGGTTCAACTCAGAGCCCGGCCTCGACCCGATCGCGGTCGGCCGGTTCGTGCTCGGCGAGGTAACCGGCCAGGGCGATCTGGGCGGCGCCACGCTCTACGCGCAGCTGGCGAAGATTCTCTACACGCCCGGCGACGCGAGCCTCAAGGCCCAGGCCGAGCAGGCTGGTCTTGCGGTCAAGCTCTGGTACACCTACGGCCCGGCCGAGGTGCTGCGGCTGTACTCCGACGTGGTGTATTTCGGCCACGGATACTACGGCCTGCAGGCCGCGAGCTGCGGATACTACGGGGTCCAGCCGGACCGGATGTCCTGGCCGCAGGCGGCCCTGCTGGCCGGACTGGTCTACCAGCCGACGATGGACGACCCGCTGGCCAATCCCGGCGGTGCCGCGCTCCGGGAGCAGCACGTGCTGGACCGGCTCGTCGCCGTGGGCAGGTTCTCCCAGGTCCAGGCCAACGCGTATCTCAGCATCCCGATGCGCCACCTGCTGGCCCATGCCGGCGGCTGCCGCTAGGCGCTGGGCGCTGGGCGCTGGGCGCTTTGGAGCGCGCGGCACGGCAGATTTCCGCCGCATTGAGGCACGGTCCGCACGCCGACTCAGGATCTTGCGCGGAACCGCAGCGGATTAGGAGCGGCGGTGTGCGCCGACCGGCCGGGAGGGGGAGCGGCCGGTAGTCTGCGGGGTCAGGCTTTCCTGCGGTGGCGGCCCGTCGGCCGCGTGGTGGTGCGGCTGCGGCTCGGCCAGCTCGCCGAACGTGCTCGCGGCCGGGCCGCCGGAGGTGCCGGGCATCGTCCAGACCCACTTGCGGTACGACCAGAACCGGAACAGGGTGCCCAGGCCGGTGCCGACGACCAGGGCGGCGTTGTACCACACCAGGTCGTGGCCCTGGCCAGCCAGGTCGACCAGCCCCAGGCAGGCGTAGTAGATCAGCAGCCCGACGCCGTTGAGGATGAAGAACATCACGCTGTCGCGGGTGGTGCCCTTGCCCTCGCGGTGCTTGAACGTCCAATAGCGGTTGCCCACGTAGGTCACGATCGTGGCTATGATCGTGGCGACCGTGATCGCCTTGTAGTGGCCGATCCCGTGCAGCCCGTTGGCGACGCCGAAGGTGACGACGGTTCCGATTCCGCCCACTACGAGGAACTTGCCGCCCTCGTGGATAAGGTGCCGGAACCGGCCGTACATCTCTGTGATCGCGCTCACTCCTGGACCACGCCTCCTGCCTGTCGCCGTCTGACCTGGCGCCGAGTGCCCGCTCGCGCCCGATTGTGACCATGTGAGACTACCGCCTGGCCGATCAATACCTTGCCACTTGAGGCGGTTCTTACCTTCTCCCAGGGCAAATTTTCATTTCTGAACTGTCACAGCATGCCGGTAGTCTCGCGGGCGTGCCAGACCCCGAGATCCTGATCAGTGCCAGCGGCCTCACCAAGCGGTTCGGCAGCTTCACTGCGGTAGACGGGGTCGACTTCCAGCTTAGGCGAGGCGAGGCGTTCGGCTTCCTCGGCCCGAACGGGGCGGGCAAGTCCTCGACCATGCGCATGATCGGCTGCGTGTCCCCGCCGAGCGGGGGCAGCCTGTCGATCTTCGGCCTCGACCCGGTGACCGAGGGGCCCGCGATCAGGGCCCGGCTGGGCGCGGTGCCCCAGGAAGACACCCTGGATGTGGAGCTCACCGTCCGGGAGAACCTGCTGATCTACGGGCGCTACTTCGGGCTGCCCAGGGACGTGATCGCGGACCGTACGGCCCGGCTGCTGGACTTCGTCCAGCTCACCGAGCGGGCCGGGGACCAGGTCGAGCCACTGTCCGGGGGCATGAAGAGGCGGCTGACGATCGCCAGGTCGCTGATCAACGAGCCGGAGGTGCTGCTGCTCGACGAGCCGACGACCGGCCTCGATCCGCAGGCCAGGCACGTCGTGTGGGACCGGCTGTTCCGGCTCAAGCAGCAGGGCGTCACCCTGATACTGACCACTCACTACATGGACGAGGCCGAGCAGCTGTGCGACCGCCTGGTGGTGATGGACGGCGGGAAGATCGCCGCCGAGGGATCGCCGCGCGAGCTCATCGAGACGCACTCGACGCCCGAGGTGCTTGAGCTCCGGTTCCGGCTCGATGAGCACGAGCAGGCGGCGCAGAAGGTCGCCGACGTTCCCGCCGAGCGGATCGAGGTGCTGGCGGACCGGATCCTGCTCTACGTGGCCGACGGTGACCTGGCCCTGGGCGCCCTTCGCGGGCTCGGCCTCGAGCCGCTCACGTCGCTGGTGCGGCGCAGCACGCTGGAAGACGTGTTCCTGCGCCTGACCGGCAGGCGGCTGGAGGACGGATGAGCGTCCAGGTCGCGACGGGGCCGGCGGCAGGCACACGGGCGGCGGGCTCTGGCCGGATGGCGGTCCGCGAGTTCCGATGCTGGCTGGTCAATTACCGCCGGACCTGGCGCGGGTCCATCTACTCCAGTGTCCTCAACCCGGTCCTCTATCTCGGCGCGATGGGCCTTGGCCTTGGCGCCCTGGTGGACAAGCACGGGACCGCAGGGCTGGGTGGCGTCAGCTACCTGGCCTTCCTGGCGCCGGGCCTGCTCGCTGCCCAGGCGATGCAGACCGCCATCGGTGAGTCCACCTACCCGGTCCTCGGGTCGGTGAAGTGGCTGAAGACCTATCAGGCCGCGGTCGCGACGCCGCTGCGGCCGTCGGACCTGTTCCGCGGGCACCTGATCTTCACCGCCATGCGGCTGAGCATGAACGCCGCCATCTTCCTGGCGACGATGACGGCCTTCGGCGCAGTCCGGTCGGCCTGGATCATCGCCGGACTGCCGGTCGCGGTCCTGACCGGTCTGGCGTTCGCCGCGCCGATCGAGGCATTCGCGGTCACCAGGGAGAAGGACCAGAGCTTCGCGGTCCTGTTCCGGTTCGTGATGATCCCGCTATTCCTCTTCTCGGGCACCTTCTTCCCCGTCAGCCAGCTGCCGGCCTGGATCCGCCCGCTTGCCTATCTCACGCCGCTGTGGCACGGGGTGGCGCTGTGCCGGGCGCTGAGTGAGGGCACCGCCGCCTGGCCCGCAGCTCTTGGCCATGTCGCCTATCTGACCGCGGTGGCCGGGGCCGGCCTCTACGCGGGCTGCATCACGTACCGGCGGCGGCTATATGTCTGATCGGCACGCGATCAGCGTGGGGCCGCCGTCGGACGCGACAGCCGTGGCCGATGGCCCGCTGAGTGCTGGCGAGCGGCAGAGTACTGGCGAGCGGCTGCGGGCTCTGCCGCTGCGCATTCTGCCGGTGCCGGTGCTCGCCGCGGCCCGCCGGGGGACGCTGGGCGGCCGCGACAGCCTCCACCTGATCGAACGGCACAGCCGGGCGTACCGCCACATGTGGCTGATGTTTGCCTCTGGCCTGCTCGAGCCGCTGTTCTACCTGCTGTCGATTGGCATCGGCCTTAGCGTGCTGGTCGGCAAGGTCACCGGTCCTGGTGGCCATCCGATCGGCTTCACGAGCTTCGTCGCGCCCGCGCTGCTAGCCACGTCGGCTATGAACGGCGCGGTACTTGACTCGACCTTCAACGTGTTCTTCCGGCTCAAGTACGCCAAGCTGTACGACTCCGCCCTGGCCACACCGATGCGGAGCGGGGACGTGGCGCTGGGCGAGATCGGCTGGGCGCTGATCCGCGGCGGCCTGTACGCGGCCGCGTTCATGATCATCATGCTGGCGATGGGTCTGGTGCACTCCCTGTGGGCCGTGCTGGCTATCCCCGTCGCCCTGCTCATTGGCTTCGCGTTCGCCGGGGCCGGGATGGCGGCGACAACCTTCATGCGCAGCTGGCAGCATTTCGAGTTCGTCACGCTCGCGACGCTGCCTCTGTTCCTGTTCTCCACCACCTTCTACCCCCTCGGCGTCTATCCGAGGCCGATTCAGGTCGTCATCGACGTCACGCCGCTCTACCAGGGGATCGCGCTGCTGCGCGGCCTCACGCTCGGCTACGTAAGCCCGGGCCTGCTCTGGCATGTGCTCTACCTGGCTGTCATGGGAGCCGCGGGGCTGGCCCTGGCAGGCCGCCGGCTGAGCCGGCTGCTACTGCGGTAGCTGGCGGGCCAGTTCCTCGACCCGTGCGTGCAGCGCGGTGGCGTACGTCTGGGATTCGGGCTTCATCAGCACGCTGCGCAGGATGCGCGCACCATCGGCGTCGGCGGCGACCTCGGGATGCCGGGCGTGCATCGCGTCGGCCGAGATCCGCAGGGTGCTGAGGAAGACCGGGGCCTTGCCGTCGGCCATGCCCGCCTGCAGGATCGAGGCCGACCCGCCGTCTATCGCCGACAGGGCTCGTCCCCCGGTCACAGGAAAGTAAGTGATGATGTCGAGCTGCGGCGGCTGGTAGAGGTCGAGGACGGCCGACTCGCGCAGCAACTGCGCCCACTCCAGCGCCGCGAGCCGGCCAGCCGCCAGCACCCGGCCGAGGCCATCCGCCGTGAGCGGCAGGAGGCGGAACGTCAGCCAGGCGGCGGCGGCGCTCGCTCCGGCGCGCGAGCACTCGAGGCTGATCTCGCCCAGGTGCAGGTCACCGGAGGTGAAGTAGGTGTACGGGGAGTCATGTACGTAGAACCGGCCGACCCCAGGGTCGGCGAACATCACCGCGCCGCATCCATAGGGCTGCAGCCCGTGCTTGTGCGGGTCGACCACCACCGAGTCGCAGTCGGCGATGGCCAGCCACGGTGCGGAATCTAGGCCAGCCGGGCCAGCCTGCCCGGCCAGCAGCGTGAAGAAGCCGCCGTACGCGGCATCGACGTGCACCCGCGCGCCATGGGCTCGGGCCATCGCGACGATCTCGTGGACCGGGTCAACGGCGCCGAGTCCGGTCGTACCCGTGGTGGCGACCACGGTGCCGATCTGGCCGCCCGCGAGCACCGCGTCCAGCTCGCCGAGATCCATCCGGCCCGCGGCGTCCACCCCCACCGGCACGCCGGCCAGGCCCAGCACGCCGCACATCCGCCCGTGTGTGTAGTGCGCCTCGGTGCTGTAGGCGACCGCCTTGCCCGGGTGCAATTCGCGCGCCACGTACAGCGCTTCGAGGTTGGCGATGGTGCCGCTCGTGGTCAGGTGGCCGAGGTGCGTGCGCAGGCCGAACATCGCGGCCAGCTGGCTGACCACCTCCTTCTCCATAGCGGCGGTAGCGGGTCCGCCGTCCAGCGCATGGTTGTTCGGGTTGATCAGCATCGCGGCCAGGTAACCGACGACCGCCGCCGGATGCGGCGGCTTGAGCATCTGCCCGGCGTAGGACGGGTGAAAGAACGGGTAGTTGTCGGTCAGCCTGCGGGTCAGCTCGCCGAACGCCGCGCCGAACTGCTCGTCGCTGACGTTCAGTGACGGGTGCGGCTCGAAAGCGCCGTAGCCCCGCTGCCAGTCGCCGATCGCCTCCGCTGCCGTGGTCAGCCAGTGCTCCAGGTCCACGATCGCCCTCCGCCTGCCGGTTCTTGCCTCGTCCGCCTGCTGATCGTCGCACGGGCAGTCCCGCGCTGGTGCGCTCGCTTGACGCATGCCTATATAGGCATATGATTGAGGTATGGCGCGAGCGGCGACGACGGCAGACGCGTTCAACGCGGTGGCCGAGCCGCGCAGGCGGCAGATCCTCGACCTGCTCGGGGCGGCCGAGCTGCCGGTGAATGACCTGGTAACGGCGCTGGGCGTAGCGCAGCCTGTCGTGTCCAAGCACCTGCGGGTGCTGCGGGAAGTGGGCCTGGTGGAGGCGCGCGACGCCGGCCGCCAGCGGCTGTACCGCCTGAACGGAGATCCGCTCAGGGCGATCTACGAGTGGGTGCGGACGTACGAGGAATCCTGGTCGGGCCGGTTTGAGCGGATGGACGCGGTCCTGGCCGAGCTCAAGGAACTCCAGCGGGGAGATGACATCAATGACAGGTACTAGTGCCGCCACCGTGACGCTGCCCGGGGACACGCAGATCCTGATCACGCGCGTGTTCGACGCCCCGAGGCGGCTCGTTTACCGGACGCTGACCGAGCCCGACCTGATCCGCCGGTGGTGGAGCGGCGACCGCGGGGAGGTCACCAGCGTCGAGTCCGACCTGAGGCCCGGCGGCCAGTGGCGGTATGTGATGACCGCGAACCCGGGATTCGAGGTGGCGTTCCGGGGCGAGTTCATCGAGATAGTTGCCGACGAGCGCATCGTGCGCACCGAGATCTTCGAGGGCATGCCGGACGCGGTCGCGACCAGCACGACGACGCTGACCGAGGCCGATGGGCGCACCACCCTCACGATCCTCGTGCAGCACACCAGTAAGGAGCACAGGGATATGCACCTGAACTCCGGCATGGAGGGCGGGATGCAGACCTCCCTGGCTAAGCTCGGGGAAGTCGCGAACTCGCTGCGCTAGTTCCGCAACGCGACCCGGCTCAGCGCACGACGCGAAACGCGAGCCTGCGGTTTCCGCCGGACTGCTGCACCAGCGCGAACCACAGCGGCAGCAACCCGTCCACGGTGCGGGCCGCCTTCGCGTCGCCGACGAAGACCGGCTCCAGTCCGACCGCGCGGATGAGCTCCTCGGTCGCGGGCCTGGCCTCGGGATCCGCGGCGAACATCAGGTTTGCCCCGGCGGGCGGATCGGCGAAATTCTCCCAGCCGAGCGTGTTGAACGCGCGGGCATAGTGCGCGCCAGGAGCGCCCGCCGCGATCGTCGCGTGGCTGTTGGCCTCGGCCTCGCCCATGCGGTTCGCGGCATCGATGACTACCTTGCCGGCCAGTGCGGGTCCGTGGGTCCCGACGACCTCCGCGACGGCCGGGCCGGGGACAGCGAGCAGCGCCACCTCGGCGCCGTCGAGAGCCGAGGCTATCGACGCGACCGGCGCGCCGGCCGGCCCGGAGCCGCCCTGGGATCGGGCTCCGTACACGACGTCATGGCCGGCCGCCGCCCATCTCTGTCCGAGCGTTCCGCCGATGTTTCCTGTGCCGATGGCTGCGATTCTCATGAGCCCATCTAATCGCGCCCCACCATGGTCAGGCCGCACTCGCGCCACGGCTTCTCCAGCAGCGCGATGGTGTCTCGGCGGGCACCCCTTTCAGTCGACCCGGGCCAGCGCGTCGGCCGGCCGCAGCTGCGAGATCCGCCAGCTGCCGAGGCCGCCGGACAGGAGCCCGCCGACGACGGCGAGCAGCACGGCCAGCCCGATGACGCCCAGCGTGACCGACGCCGACCAGGGCACCGGGATGGTCTGGGTCCCCCCGCCCAGCGCGCCGCCGGGGCCGGCGGTAACCGTGCCTCCGCTGACAGCCCCGGCTGGTCCGGACAGATGCTGCGCGAACTTCAGGCCGGCGTCGGAGCTGATGATCGCGGTCAGCTTCGGCGCGACGTTGTCGATGACCGCCGCACCCGCGAGGCCCAGGCCGATACCGAGCGCGCCCCCGAGAAGGCCGATCGTTACCGACTCACCCATGACCTGGCCGATGATCCGGCGGCTGCGCCAGCCCAGCGCCTTGAGCGTGCCGAACTCCCGTGCCCGCCGCGACACTGCCGACATCGTGAGCAGCCCGGCCACCGCGAACGCGACGATCAGCACCAGGATCGACAGCCAGGTGCCGAGGTCGCCGGCCAGCTTCGCGGCACTGCCCAGCGAGCCGTTGATCTGGGTGGCCAGGCTGGACGGCGTGGTCACGGTCGCCGTCGGCAGCAGCGCCTTGATCTCCTTGCTCACCGCGGAGATGTCGGAGTCACTGGCCACGCTGACGTAGGCCGTGTTGACGTACCCCTTGAGGCTGGTGCCGCCGAGCCCCTGGGTGCCCAGAGCCTGCGCGCGGGCCAGCGGGATGTAGACGTCGGGCGGGCTGGCGGCCTCGGGCTGGGTGACGATCCCGATGATCGTGAACTTGGTCTTGTCGACCGTGATGTCGCCGCCGACCTTGAGGTTGTTGGACCTGGCGTAGTCGGCATCCACCAGTGCGACGTCGGAGTTGGCGTCGGTGGTGAGAAACGTGTGGCCCGAGCTCAGCGTGGCCGAGCTGAGCGGGCCGAGGTTATCGTGCGCCAGGTCCACGCCCTGCACCGTGAACTGCTGCGGCTGGCCGGCGCTGCTCGAGCCGATGGAGATGAGCGTGTCGCTCAGGGCCAGCCCGCCCGCGGCCGCCTTGACATCGGCGAGCTTGATGATCTTGTCGATATCCGCGTACTTGATCGGCCCGTCACCGGGCTCGTTCGTGAGGTTGGCGATGGTCTGCGCCCCGGTGCTGCACTTGCCGTTGATGCAGACCGCCGGGGTCTGGCCTGGCCCGCCCTGGAGGGAGATCTGGTTATGGCTCTGCTTGAGCCCCGACCCGGCCGAGGGGGACTGGGTGACAGTGATGTCTGTGCCCACCCCGTACAGCGCATGCAGCACGCTGGCCTGGGCGTTCTTCACCCCGGCGGCCGCGGCGGACACGGTGACGACCAGGCCGATGCCCAGCGCGAGTCCCAGAGCGATGACGGTGGCCTGCCGAGCCCGCCGCCCTAGCTCGCGGCCCAGGTACCTGAAGAAGAATGATGATCGGCCCCCGGCGTGCGCTGAGTGGCGCTCGGTCGGCGCAGCCTCGGCCTGCGTGCTCGAAGACATGTGGCTTCTCCCGTTGAGTCGGCTGGCCTACAGATCTATCTGGCCGCCGGTTGCGCGACGGTTACGCGCGCCGACTCGGCCCCCGCCGCGTCGTGGACGAGCATTTCACCGATTGTGTACCTCGTTTCGAGGTATTTACCCTGCTTTGTGGGGTGCAGTATCGGTGAAATGCTGGTGGCTGCGTGCGCCGCGAAGCGGCGCGTGGCGCCGGGTTCACCCCCGCCGGATGATGCCGGCGGGCCGGTCCGTCCATAACTTAGCTACCACGGAACCTCTCGGGGGGAGGCGGCAGCATGAGCAGTGCACGCGGACAGGCGGCCCAGGGCGGCCAGGAATATGCGACCTATCAGCAGAGCTCGGGCTACGAGACCGCCCCGCGCGAGTCCCGGCACGCCAGGGCGGGCACGGGCGCCGGCACGATGGCAGGCAACGTGCTTGCCGGCGTGCTCATGATCGTCGGGGGCGGGATCGCGTTCCTCGACGGGCTCGGGATGATCATCAGGGGCGGCTTCTACACGTATAGCTCCGGCTACGCCTACCACTGGAGCACCAGGGGCTGGGGCTGGACCCACCTGATCCTGGGCGCGCTTATCTTCGCGGCTGGCGTCTGCGTGCTGCTCGGCATGGTCTGGGCCAGGGTCATCGGCGTGTTCCTGGCCTCGCTCGCGGCAGTCGCCGCCTTCCTGACGATCCCCTACTACCCGGTGTGGGCGATCGTGATGATCGCTATTGACGTGTTCATCATCTGGGCGCTCGTCAACCGCAGGCGACCAGCCTGACCAGGCACGTCGCGTGACCGGCTGGCCCGCGCGGGCGGAGCGCCCGCGCGGGCCAGCCGTGTGGCCCGTGCGGCTCAGCCAGCGAAGTAGCGTCGCGGGTTGTCCACCAGCATCGTGTCGATCTGCTCCTGGCTGACGCCACGTTCGGTGAGGGCGGGCAGCACATCGTCGAACAGGTGCTCGAAATGCCAGGACGGCGCGAACATCGTGACGGCCTCGGGCGGGAACCAGTCGATGTAGCAGGACGCGTCGTGCGAGAGCACCATTCTGTCCGCATAACCGCGCTCGCACAGTGCCGCCACGGTGCCGACGCGGTCGTCAAACGGCGTGATGAGGTCAAGTCCGAACCGGTCCATGCCGAGCAGGCAGCCGGCATCGGCCAACTCGGTCAGGTAGTCCAGGTCGGTGCTGTCGCCGCTGTGCCCGAGTACGACCCTGGTGAGGTCGGCGCCCTCTTCCCGCAGGACGCGGACGACCTCGCGCCCGGTGCCCGAATGCGGGTGGGTGTGCACGGTGACGGGCGCGCCGGTCTCCTTATGCGCCCGGCAGACAGCCCGCAGTACCCGCTCCACTCCGGGTGTCATGCCCTGGTCATCGATCGCGCATTTCAGGAACGCGGCCTTGATCGGTGTCCCGCCGATCCCCTCGGTGATGTCGCTGACGAACATCGCCGTCATAGGGTCCACGCCGTCCGGGCCGGGAACGCGGAACTTGAAGTACAGCGGTACCTCGTTGTAGGTGTAGATGCCGGTCGCCGCGATGATGTTGAGCGGCACGAGGGCGGCGACCTGCTGGATGCGGCCGATGTCCCGGCCCAGCCCGACGACGGTGGGATCGACGATCGTCTGGCAGCCCCGCCCGGCGAGCGCGGAGAGCCGGGCCACTGCGCCGGCGACCCGCTCGTCCTCGTCCCAGTAGGACGGGTAGTTCCGGCGGATCTCCTCGTTGAGGACGAATACGTGCTCGTGCATGAGTGTCGGGCCGAGCGAGCCGACCTCGACAGGTCCCCGTACCGTCTCGACCAGCGCCATGGGAGCACCGTAGCGTGGAGACCGTACCGACCGGTAGGTAGAGTCTTGTCCGACTCGCCCGGCTACCAGGTTCCGGCCGCATGGAGGCAGCAGATGGATTTCGCATTTGACGCGCGCACCGAGGAACTCCGCGGCCAGCTCCAGACCTTCATTGACGGGCACATCATCCCGGCCGAGAAGGTATTCGAGGAACAGGCGGCCGACCTGGCTGTAAGCGGCCGGGGCTGGGAGCGCCCGGCGGTGATGGAGGACCTCAAGGCCGAGGCCAAGCGCCAGGGCCTGTGGAACCTCTTCCTCGCCCACCACCCGCAGGGCGCGGGCCTGACGAACCTCCAGTACGCGCCGCTGGCCGAGCTCACGGGCCGGTCCGGGCTGACCCCAGAGGCGCTCAACTGCGCCGCCCCGGACACAGGGAACATGGAGGTCCTCGCCGAGTTCGGCACAAAGGAGCAGCAGGAGCGGTGGCTGCAGCCACTGCTGGACGGCGAGATCCGGTCGGCCTTCTGCATGACCGAGCCGGACGTGGCCTCCTCCGACGCGACCAACATCTCGACCAGCATCACCCGTGACGGCGACGTGTACGTGATCAACGGCCGCAAGTGGTGGTCAAGCGGGGCGATGGACCCCAGGTGCAAGATTTTCATCGTGATGGGCAAGAGCAGCCCGAATGCCGAGCGGCACCGTCAGCAGTCGCAGATCCTGGTGCCCAGGGACACCCCCGGCATCAACGTCAAGCGCGGCGTGCACGTGTTCGGCTACACCGACGGAACCCACGGCGGCCACGCCGAAATCGAGTTCACCGACGTGCGCGTGCCGGCCGACAACATTATCGCGGGGGAGGGCGAGGGGTTCGCGATCGCGCAGGCCCGGCTCGGCCCGGGCCGGATCCACCACTGCATGCGCCAGATCGGCGCGTCCGAGCGGGCCCTCGAGCTCATGTGTCGGCGGGTCTCCGGCCGGGTTGCCTGGGGCAAGCCGCTGTCGGAGCAGGGCGTCATACAGGACTGGATCGCCGAGGCCCGTGTACGCATCGAGGCGGCCAGGCTCCTGGTGCTCAAGACCGCCTGGCTGATGGATACGGTCGGCAACAAGGGCGCGCACACCGAGATCCAGTCGATCAAGATCCTGGTGCCGCAGATGACCGAGTGGATCCTGGATAAGGCGATCCAGGCCCACGGGGCCGGCGGGGTCAGCCAGGACTTCCCGCTGGCCATGCTGTGGGCCCACGCCCGGACGCTGCGGCTCGCGGACGGTCCGGACGAGGTGCACAAGCGCTCGCTCGCGCGCCGGGAACTGAAGAAGTACAGCTAGCAGTACGTCAGATCAGCACAGCCCAGCAGGAGGAATGACATGGCAGAGGCGTCCCAGCGAGTAGCCGTCGTCACCGGCGCGGCCCGCGGTATCGGCGCGGGCACGGCCCGGCGTCTGGCTGCTGACGGGTTTGCCGTCGCAGTTCTCGACCTCAAGGAAGGCGACTGCGGCGCGACCGTCGACGCGATTACCAGCGCCGGGGGCAGGGCCCTGGCGGTGGGCGCCGACGTCAGCGACGCCGACCAGGTGCAGGCCGCGGTCGAGCAGGTTGCCGCGGAGCTGGGCCCACCGGCGGTGCTCATTAACAATGCGGGTGTCATTCGGGACAACATGCTGTACAAGATGACCGTCGATGACTGGGACACGGTGCTCGGCATCCACCTGCGCGGCTCGTTCCTGATGACCAAGGCCTGCCAGAAGCACATGGTCGACGGCAAGTGGGGCCGGATCGTCAACCTGTCCTCGAGCTCGGCGCTCGGCAACCGCGGCCAGGCCAACTACTCCGCGGCCAAGGCGGGTATGCAGGGCTTCACCAAGACCCTGGCCATCGAGCTCGGCCAGTTCGGCATCACCGCCAACGCGGTTGCGCCTGGCTTCATCGCTACCGATATGACCGCGGCCACCGCGGCCAGGATCGGTATCGGCTTCGAGGAGTTCCAGAAGGCCGCCGCAACGCAGATCCCGGTCCGCCGGGTCGGCACCCCTGACGACGTGGCGCACGTGATCTCCTTCCTCGTTAGCGAGGGGGCCGGCTTCGTGTCCGGCCAGGTGATCTACGTGGCCGGCGGACCCCTGTGCTAGGCGAACCCGTGCCAGGCAGCAACACTGTGCTGACCGCGGACGACCTGCGCGGGCAGGTCGCCGAGTTCCTGGCCGCGCATGACCCGCAAAGCACCGACCGGCAGGAGTTCCTGAACGCCAGGTTCGACGCCGGGCTGGCCTGGGTGCATTACCCGGCCGGTCTCGGCGGCCAGGGCCTGTCGCGCACCCTGCAGGGCGCCGTGGACCGCGCCTTCGACGCGGCCGGCGCGCCAACCAACCATCCGGAGCGCAACGGCATCGGCCTGGGCATGGCGGCGCCGACGATCCTCACGCACGGCACGGCCGAGCAGAAGGAGCGCTGGCTCAAGCCACTCTGGACCGGCGAGCAGATCTGGTGCCAGCTGTTCAGCGAGCCCGGCGCCGGATCGGACCTGGCGGGCCTGGCCACCAGGGCGGTCCGCGACGGGGACGAGTGGGTGGTCAACGGCCAGAAGGTGTGGACATCGTCGGCGCACATGGCCAGCCGCGGCCTGCTGGTCGCGCGGACTGACCCGGACCAGCCCAAGCACAACGGCCTGACCTACTTCGCGCTGGACATGAAGCAGCCCGGGGTCGAGGTACGGCCGCTGCGCCAGATCACCGGCGAGGCCGAATTCAACGAGGTATTCATGACCGACGCCAGGGTCGCCGACGCCGACCGGATCGGCGGGGTCGGCGAGGGCTGGCAGGTCTCGATGGCCACGCTGATGAACGAGCGCGTCTCCATCGGCGGGAACGCGGTGCCCCGCGAGGGAGGCATGATCGCCAGCGCGGCCCGCAGGTGGCGGGAGCACCCCGAGCTGCGGACACCCGGCCTGCACGACCGGCTGCTGCGCCTGTGGACCGACGCCGAGGTGGCGCGGCTGGCCGGGTCCCGGCTCCGCCAGCAGCTCGCGGCCGGTCAGCCGGGCCCCGAGGGCTCGGCGGCCAAGCTGGTGTTCGCCCGGCTGAACCAGGAGGTCTCCGAGTTCGAGGTCGAGCTGGCCGGGGCCGAAGGGCTGCTGTACGACGACTGGACGATGCGCAGGCCCGAGGGCGCCAACTTCTTCGGCCGCAACGTCGGCTTCCGCTTCCTGCGGGCCAAGGGCAACTCCATCGAGGGCGGCACCTCGGAGATCCTGCGGAACATCATCGCCGAGCGCGTGCTCGGCCTGCCCAAGGAGGCCAGGGTCGACACCGGGCCGTGGAAGGACCTGCCCCGGTGACCGAGAACAGCAACACCACGGGCCTCGGGCCCGGCGCGAGCGGCCAGGGCCGCGCGCCCCGGCAGGCCAACCTGCTCTACACCGAGACCGAGACCGACCTGCGCAGCGCGGTCCGGGCGCTGCTGGACGACAAGGCCGCGTGGCGCGACGTGCTGGCCAGGACCGAGTCCGGCCAGACCTATGACGACAAGCTCTGGCACACGCTGGCCGCCGAGATGGGCTGCGCGGGGCTGCTGATTCCCGAGTCGCTCGGCGGCGCGGGGGCCTCGTTCCGCGAGGTAGCGGTGGTGGCCGAGGAACTGGGCCGGACGACGGCCGCCGTTCCGTTCCTGGGCAGCGCGGTGATCGCGACCACGGCCCTGATCGCGGCGG
>JASHOV010000020.1 GCA_030038495.1 Streptosporangiaceae bacterium | reverse complement strand
CCCGCCGGACATTCCCTGTACTCCATTCAGGTGCCCGGCCATGAGATAGGCCTGGCCGAAGAACATCTGCCGGTCGCCGAGGTCGCCGAAGCCTGCGTTGCGGAGATTCTGCGGAACGTCTCCGGGTCGCTGGTGATCTACGGCCACTGTGGTCCGGGCGGTGCACTCGCAGTAGCCCTGGCCCAGCGGCTCGCAGCCGCCGGGCGCGAGCTCGAAGCCCTGTACCTAGGTGGCGTATTCCCGTTCGCGCGGCCTACCGGCCGGCTGCTTAGCCCGCTGAGCCGTCTGGTCCAGATGGAGCGCTTCCGCGCTGACCGCAATGCCGCCAACTGGATGCGTGGCCTGGGAGCTGACCTGTCTGATCTCGATGACGACGCGGTCCAGTTCATGATGCGTGCCATGCGAAAGGACGGAGTGCTCGCAGAGACCTACCTCACTGAGCTGCTATCGCGCGGAGCCCGCACGCTGAGCGTTCCGGTGATTTCAGTGGTCGGCGAGCGAGATCCGGCCGGCTTGTTCTATCAGGAGCGATACACCGAGTGGGGGTTTCTATCAAATTTCACGGGCGTTGTGGTGCTCCGCGAGGCTGGACATTTCTTCGTGCGTCACCGGGCAGCCGAGCTCGCTGAGATAATAACGGCCACGCATCCCGCGATGCTTGCCGGCAGCAGCGACGCACTGTCCCGTGCCAGCATGGGCACGGACGCGACATGGTGGCTGCACGAGTGCAGCAGAGCGGACACCGAGCCACCGGCAGGGCCAGAACGCCCACGGAGCACGGGGAGCGGCAGCCAGCGCCCACGTCCAGGTCGGCCCGCGTCGGCAGATCGCCAGCAGGGAATGAGCCTGTTCAGCGCGATCGCGGTGTCACAGCTGATCTCGATCATCGGATCGACGCTCACCGAGTTCTCAGTTCCGCTCTGGATATACCTGAAGACCGGATCGCTGAGTTATTTCGGGCTGCTTGCTGTGGTCGGCTTGCTGCCGGGCATCGTCATGGCACCGGTTGCTGGCGCGATCGTCGACCGCTACGACCGACGTCGGGTTATGGTCGCGGGAGATGTGGCCGCATGCAGCGTGGAGGGTGCGCTCCTCGTGCTTGCGTGGATCAACCGACTTCAGGTCTGGAATATCGCGGTACTTGTCGGCCTCGTCTCGGTCGCACTGATGTTTCAGCGAACCGCGTACCTTTCCGCGATCCCGCAGATAGTGCCGAAGAGATTTCTTGGGCATGCGAACGGAATTTTCCAGATGGCAGCCGGATTCGGCCAGTTCGCAGGGCCGCTGCTAGGAGTGGCGCTGCTTGCCACGGTGGGCCTCCGCAACATACTGGCTGTGGATGTTGCCAGTTATATCATCGCGATCAGCGTCGTCATCCTGATTCGTTTTCCCGCCGCGATGGCCGCCCAGCGCACCGAGTCAGTGATGGCTGAGATCGGGCAGGGCCTGAGGTACATCCTCGCGAGACCGAACTTCCGGGCACTGCTCATTTTCTTTGCGGTACTGAATTTGTGCGTTGCGCCGCTGGTAGTCCTCGAGGCGCCCCTGGTGCTTTCCATGGCGTCGCTTCCAGCGGTCGCGGCTATTGCAGCTGCGAGCGGTATCGGTGCGGCTGTCGGGGGCCTGACCATGAGCGTCTGGGGGGGTCCGCGGTTCATGCGCGTGCGAGGTATACGCGTGCTTGTAGCCATCCTCGCCCCCTTTGTCGCATTAACTGGGTTCAGGCCGGAACTGCTTTTGGTAGCTATCGGAATGCTAGGAGCAAATTTCTGCGTCGGCATGATTAACGGAATCGTAATGACGATTATTCATGCAAAGGTTCCGCAGCGGCTCCATGGTCGCGTTATTGCACTCAGTGTTCTTATCGCGTCACTTGCGCTGCCTTTCGCATTCGGCGTAGTAGCTCCATATGGGCCGCGGATACTCGATCCGCTGACATCCGCTCATGGAATTATCGGTGATATCGCTCACGCAGCCACCGGCAGCGGTCACGGCCGTGGGATCGGGCTGGTTTACATCGTCGGCGCAATCATGCTTGCGCTGGTGGCGGCCGGCATAGGCAGGGTTCGCCCTCTGGCCCGTTTCGACATCGAAGTAGAAGATGCCATACCCGATGATCTGCTGGGAATCAGGGCAATTGATGTCTCGCGCTCCGGTGACGCGCGAGTCGTTGTTAGTGTGCCAGGTCAGGCGGAGAGAGAAAATCTATGAGCATACCGGATCGTTCAGGGGCGACGCTTGAATGTGTGGCGAAGCCTGGTCATCCAGCGAGCCTGACTGTACCTGCTGGCGATGATCTCGGTGATGTGTGCCGGTGGCTGGCAGAGAATAGGGCACATATAGGCGAGGCGCTTCTCAAACATGGCGCGCTCTACATGCACTGCTTGCCGGTTAAGTCAACTGACGACTTCGCTCGGGTCAGGGATGCCCTGGTGCGGCAGCGGGCGACTTACAGGGAGCAAGCGACCCCGCGCAGCCACTTCGGAGCCGACGTGTACTCGTCCACCGACCTGCCCGCGTCGCAGGCTATACGTCCGCACAACGAGAATAGCTACACTCTCACTTTTCCGGGGCTGGTGGTCTTCGGCTGCGTCACTGCACCGGAGGCCGGAGGCGCGACGCCCGTCAGCGACGTTCGATCTGTCTTGCAGCAGATCCCGGCAGCGCTGCTCAGGAAGTTCCGGGAAAAGGGCTGGGCGCTGACTCGGAACTATGCGGACCACCTTGGGCTTGCCTGGACCACAGCCTTCGCGACTCGGGACCGGAACGTCGTCACTAGGTACTGCGACGAAAATCTCATCTCTCATGAATGGTGTGATGATGGCCACCTGAAGACCGTCCAGCGAAGGTCTGCAGTCATCACGCACCCCCGCAGTGGCGAGGAGGTGTGGTTCAATCATGCGGTCTTCTGGAGCGAGTGGTCGCTTGATCCTGACGTCCGCGAGGTCTTTCGCGAGGAGCTGGGCCCGGGGAATCTGCCGTTCAGCACATCGTTCGGAGACGGTGCGCCCATAAGCGATTCGGACATCGGCGTGATCGACCAGGCATATCGGCGGGCGACTGTGCGCGAGTCGTGGAAGCCCGGCGACGTGATGATCGTAGACAATATCCTGGCTGCTCATGGCCGGGAAGCGTTCCGCGGCAGCCGGAAGATTGTCGTGGCGATGGGCGATCCCGTGGAGTTGGCGGATTGCCACCCGACTGTTCCGCCACAGGCAGGATTCGGCAGTCCTGCCGGCCGGAGTTGGTTCACGAGGGCCCGCCGGGGTTGATTTCTGATGCCCGATCACTTGCCCTGGAGAAATCCCCATGCTGCCTGACATCTACATTGGCGGCCTGGGCACCTGCTGGCCTTCTCCCACGCCCATTGCCGAGGCCATCGCCGCTGGCAGCTACGACCAGACCGAAGCCGACCGCACTCAGTACATGTCCATATGCGTCGATGACAAGCGCGCTGCGCCCGAACTGGCTGCTCTTGCAGCTGCTGACGCGGTAGCAGCTGCCGACGTTATGCCCGATGGCTTAGACGCAGTCTTCTACGGTCACGGTCATCGCCTGCCGCTTGATTTCTGGAACCCTGCGGGCTACGTCGCCCGTGAACTGGGCTGCACCAGCAGCGCACTTATGGCGATAACCGGCGGGTGCGCGGCGGGCATCGGAGCCATCCAGGTGGCATGCGGTTATCTCGCAGCCGGGTTCGCGGGCACCGCTCTTGTCACCGCCGCGGACTGCTGGCCAGCAGGCGATCTGGACCGTTACAGGACGAACTCGGGAATTGTTTTTGCAGACGGCGCCGCGGCTGCTGTTATCACCCGCAGGCCGGGGCCGCTGCAGATTCTCAGTGCCCACAGCTCGGGCGACCCGCAGCTGGAGGCTCTTCACCGCGGTGACGACGAGTGGTACACCGAGCCTACCGATGCCAACAGGCGCGCTCGCGCGTTTCGCTCGGTGATGACCCCCATAAGCACCAAACGTCATCTGGTCACCGGGTTGCGCGCGGTCATGAGTCGCGTCCTCAGGGACGGGGAGGTTGAAAGCGTCAACGACGTTGCCGCGATCCTGCTTCCAGGCGTGGGAGCCGATCTCTTCAGCACGAACTACCTCCGCCCGCTCGGCATTGACGCCGGACGAACAAACTTTGCTCTCTCTCGTGCCACCGGCCATTTCGGGGCAGCCGACCAAATAGCGGCTCTCTCCGCTCTCGTTAATTCTGGCAGGCTCACGAGCGGAGACCTGATAGTTCTCGTCGGCGAAGGCACAGGGTTTTCGTGGAGCGCCGCCGTCCTCCAGGTTGCGTCGTCCGGCGGCACACAGCGTCGAGAGAGCGACACGGGCTCGCTCCGGACCGCCAGGGCGAGGGGGCGCGCTGCGGCGAAGGCCGTCACCTGAACAAGTGCCGCGGCCCAGGAGGTCAGCGAGACCCGACGGCACCCGGCGGGCAAGTCCGCTGTGGGCGCCTCGCGGCCTGCTGGCTGGGCGGCGGCCAGCCCTCATCGCGGGGC
>JASHOV010000220.1 GCA_030038495.1 Streptosporangiaceae bacterium | reverse complement strand
ATCGTTGCCGCCGTCCTGACGCTCTTAGTGACCGGAGTTATACCCGCCGTTTTCCGGCAGCTCTTCAATGGCGCCGCTATAGAGGATGCCATACGCGGCGGCCCGGCGATCACGGTCACGGAAGACATCTACACTGATGGCCCGGTACCGGCTTATACGGTTATTCCGCCAAACCAGCCGATCAGCGCGTCCTTGCTACGTGCCATTGGCCGCCCGTACGGGGTAGGGAATCCCGCGCTCCCGCGATTCCTGCTGGGCAAGGGAGTGGCTGGGTACTCGCTCCAGGTCCGGCTCATCGTGCAGGGGAATCGTAACCAGTCCGTCCGGATCATCGGGATCGAGCCGGTCGACCTGCACCGGAGCCCGTCTTTGCGTGGCGTCCTCTTTGCGACCCCGGCGGGGGGCATCGAGGCCAACGCCGACATGGCCTTTGACCTGGACCAGGTGGACCCGCCGGCCCACGACCTCAACGTGGTTGGGATACCCCAGAAGGGGCTGTACTTCCTGACTCACACTATTTCCCTCGCGGCTGGCGAGCAGGTAGTGATGATAATCGAAGCTGATACCACCGACTATGACGTTAGCTTTAACCTGGCCATAAGCTATATCGTCGGTCAGTCGTCGCCCAGGAAGATGATAATTGACAACGGCGGCAGGCCGTTTAACGTCACCGCCCTTGAGCGCAACGCCTACTATGCGCGGGTCTATAACCTGCAGCCCAATTTCTCGGTCAGCACCAAGCCGCTGCCAGGCAGCTGATGCCGGCGCCGACGCTGCGCGCGCACGGTGAGCTCCGGCCCTTGGCGCGCCGTTCCCCGGAAGTTAGGTTGGAAGCCTCTCACGCGGGAGCCCTACAAGAGGCGGAGTGCGGGCATGAGCGATGCGCTGTGGGTCATCGGCGTTGCGATGACGAAGTTCGGGCGGTTTCCGGACAAGGACCTGATCGACCTGGGCAGCGACGCAGCGCTCCGCGCTCTCGGCGACGCCGGGCTGACGATCTTCGATGCTGACGTGCTGGCCGCAGGCTGCCTGTACGAGACCAGCGGCGCCGGGCAGCGGATCCAGAAGCAGATCGGGCAGACCGGCATCCCGGTCTACAACGTGGCGAATGCCTGCGCGACCGGCGCGACCGCGTTCCGCGTCGCGGCGATGGCGATCAAGTCGGGCGAGGCCAGTATCGGCCTTGCGGTCGGGCTGGAGCAGATGGGCAAGCGCGGGCTGCTCGGGGCCGCGCCCGGCGGCGGGGCGAAGAAGTACGTGCCGTCCGGCCGCTACGCCGCGCTCGGGCCGGTCGAGGGGGTGCTCGGCACCAGCCTGATGCCCGGCACGTTCGCCCAGTCCGGCATGGAGTACGCCAGCCTGTACGACGGCGTGGGCTTCGAGCAGTTCGCCAGGGTGGCCGAGAAGAACCACGCGCACTCCACGCTGAACCCGCTGGCCCAGTACCAGAAGGCGTTCTCGCTCGAGCAGATCATGAGCGACGAGATGATCGCCTACCCCAACACCAAGCTGATGTGCTGCCCGACCGGCGACGGCGCGGCCGCCGCGGTGCTGACCAGCGGCGAGCGGCTCAAGGCAATGCCGGCCGAGGTGCGCAAGCGCGCGATCAAGGTATCGGCATCGGTGCTGACCAGCGACCCGTACGTCGACGGCGGCACCGTCCAGTTCGACGTCAACACCCTCACCCGCAGGGCCGCCGACCAGGCTTACGAGCAGGCCGGAGTCGGCCCGCAGGACCTGGACCTGGTGGAACTGCACGACTGCTTCGCCACAGCCGAGCTACGGCACTACGACAACCTGCGGCTGTGCCCGGAGGGCGGCGCCGGCGAGTGGATCGACAAGCGCGGGCCATGGCGGGATGGCCAGATCCCGGTCAACGTGTCCGGCGGCCTGCTGTCCAAGGGTCATCCGCTCGGCGCGACCGGTATCGCGAACATCTACGAGGTCGCCGCGCACCTGCGCGGCGAGGCGGGCGACCGGCAGATCGAGGGCGCCAGGGTCGGCATGACCCACGTCATCGGGCTGGCCAGCGCCTGCTCGATCCACATCCTCGAACGTTCTGCGGCTTGACCACGGGCGCCTGACCCGATGACCTCGAACACCACGGTGCTCCGGCCGCTGCCGGGGCCGCAGCCCATGCCCGCAGGCTCCTACGACCTCGCCGCGCTCGGTTACGTCGAGGAGGAGTTTGCGTTTTCCGGTCATGCGGCGTCCTACCGGCTGGCCGGCGAGCGCACCAGCAACGGCCAGTGGATCGCCGAGGCCGGGAACGGCAGGCCGTTCACGACGCGGTTGCTGGTGCGCCGGCCTGCCGACGGCACGGAGTTCAGCGGCACGGTCATCGTCGAGTGGATGAACGTGTCCGGCGGGATTGACGCGCCGCCGATCTGGATGATGACGCATACGCACCTGGTGCGGCGCCGCCACGCCTGGGTGGGCGTGACCGCGCAGCGGGCCGGCATCGAGGGCGGCGGCCTGGTCGACAACGGGATGCACCTGAAGAAGCTGTTTCCTGACCGGTACGCGATCCTGTCCCATCCTGGTGATGCCTGGTCGTATGACGTCTTCAGCCAGGCGGGGAACGTGGTGCGCGAGGGCGGGGCGCTGGGTCCCCTCACGGCCAGGCGGCTTATTGCGGCCGGGCACTCGCAGTCGGCCGCGTTCCTCACCACCTATCTGAACGCCGTGAACTCGCAGGCGGGTGTTTTTGACGGCTTCGCGGTGCACGGGCGCCTCGCCACCGGTGCCCCGCTGGACGACCGCCCGTTCCAGCCGCCGCCGCGGGGCGCCAAGGCCGCTGCCGTCGCCGAGCAGATCCGTGCCGACGTGCACGCGCCGGTGATCGTGCTGCAGACCGAGACCGACCAGGCGCTGCTGGGGGCCGGCCAGATCGCGCAGCCGGACGCCGGCCTGCTGCGGAACTGGGAGCTAGCCGGGGCGGCGCACGGCGACACTTACCTGCTGATCGCCAGCGGCCACGACGACGGCTCGCTCCCGGCCGAGCGGCTCGCCGGGCTCGCCCGGCCGACGACGGACATCCCGTTCCTCGGCACGACGGAACTCCCGATCAACAGCGGCCTGCAGCACCGCTACGTCGCCTGCGCCGCGCTCGACCATCTGGGCGCCTGGGCGGCCGGAGGCGCCGCTCCCCCGGCGTCGCCGCGCCTGGACCTGACCGCCGACGGCCTGGACTATGCCCGCGACGCGCTCGGGGTAGCGACCGGCGGGATCCGGACGCCATGGACCGACGTGCCGACCGCCGTGCTGTCCGGGGTGGGCCAGACCGGCCCCAACCTCTTCTCGTTCCTGTTCGGCGTGACCAGACCGTTCAGCGACGGCCAGCTCGCGTCGCTGTACCCCGGCGGGCGGGCCGAGTACCTCGCGAGGTTCGGGCAGTCGCTCGACGCCGCGATCGCAGCCGGCTTCGTGCTGCCCGACGACCGGGCGGAGGCACTCGCGGTCGCCGAGGCCTCGTGGCCAGGCCGCCGCTAGCGCACGGACCGGTCTATACAGGCCGCGATCGCGTCCTGCCATGACCGCAGGTACGCGGCGTACCCGTCCGCGAAGTCGCGGAGCCCGCGGTCGGCGGAGCTGGCGAGCGGGGTGAGCTGATAGGTGACCTCGACCTCGCTGTGCTGACCCGCGCCGGTGATGGCGACGGTCACTGTGCCCGCCTGGTCGCCGGGTGTGACCCGGGCGTAGGAGATGCGCTGGCCAGGCTGGCAGTCCGTCACGAGCCACACCGTCTGCTGGCCGTGGGCGCTGGTCTCGAAGACCGTTCCCGGCTCGGTGTCGTCGTCGACCATCGCCGGAAATTCTGGGTGCCATCCGTGTACCCAGTCCTGTTCGCCGCGCGGCGTGAACAGGCGGAACGCTTCCGCGGGCGGCAGGGCGACGTGGATGCGCCCGGTAAGCCGCTGCTGAGCGCCAGTCATGGGTGCTCCTCCAGCCTGTGCGCGTCGGCAGCCGTCAGGGTCAGGCCGTACACCGCCTTGAGCTGCTCGATCTTGGACAGGACCGGCGGCTCGAACGGCGCCTTGCCCTCGAACGCGTGCAAGACGATGCCCTCGACGAGGTCGCCGAGGGACAGGTCGAGGTATTCCGCCAGGCCCTTGAGGACCTTCAGCGTGTTGCGCTCGATGCGAAGCCCGGTCTGTACCCGCTCAACTGTTACCACGGTACCAATGTAACAGAATACCGGGAGGCCCGATCAGATCATCAGTCCGAGCCCGCCGTCGACCACGAGGGTCTGCCCGGTCGCGTACCGGGTTCCGATGAGGGCCACGCACGCCTCGGCGATGTCCTCGGGTGTCGCGACGCGATGCAGCGGCGCGATCTGCTCCACACCCGCCTTGCGGTCATGCCAGTCCTCGGTCCACGGCGTCGCGACCAGGCCCGGCGCCACGGCGTTGACGCGGACGCCGCCGCCCGCGTGCTTGGCCATGATCGAGGTCAGGTGATCTAGCGCTGCCTTGGACACGGCATACGGCAGCGAGCTGCCAGTCTGCCGGCTCCCGGCCAGCGACGTGATGTTGACGATCCAGCCGTCGGCCGCGCTCCGCAACAACGGCAGGGCCGCCTGGCTGACCAGGAACGTCCCGATCACGTTGACGCGCAGCACCCTCTCCCACTGCTCCGCCGTCACGGCGTCGATGTCGTGCAGGGGGACGCCGATCGTCATCCCGGCGTTGTTCACCAGCCCGTCCAGCCGCCCCCAGCGCTGCTGCGCCGCAGCCACCAGGGCGGGACCCGTGACCGGGTCGCCGATGTCGCCCTGGACGTAGACCGCGTCCGCCAGCCCGGCAGCAACGCGCCGGCCTGCCTCCGGCGAGGATGCCGAGTTGACGACGATCCCGGCGCCCAGGCCGGAAAGACGCCGCGCGACCGCGGCACCGATCCCGCTCGACGACCCCGTCACGATGACGGCCTGGCCGGTCAGATCCATGGACACGCCTTTCCGCAGGTTTCCGTCATCCGTCCAGCCGCCGTCGCCGCCGGGGCCGTCTGCTCCGCCAGCGGCGGGCCAGACCGGCAGCGGCGGGTCAGACCGGCAGCGCCGCGCCGTTCACCAGATGCGCATCGGGCCGGGCTAGATACAGGTACGCCGCGGCGACGTCCTCGACCTTGGGCCACTTGTCGTGGTCGGCGTTCGGCAGCGCGGCCCGGTTCGCCGGCGTGTCGATAATGCTGGGCACCACGCAGTTGACAGTGACGCCCGTGCCGCGAACCTCATCGGCCGCCATCGCGGCCAGGTGCAGCACCGCCGCCTTGCTGACCGAGTAGGCGAAGCCGTTCCCCCTGGTGACGACGCCCGCCCGGCTGGCGGTGTGCACGATCCGGCCCTGCCCGGCCCGCTGCATGACCCGCAGCGCATGCTTGGTGATCAGCGCGGCCGTGACCAGGTTCAGTTCCAGCTGGCCGGTCAGCTCGGCCTGGTCGAGCTCGGCCAGCGGCCGGGCCGGGGCGAATCCCCCGACCGTGTTCAGCACCGCCCACAGCGGGCCAGCCGCGTCGACGATCGCTCCGACCTCGCCGTCATCGAGTACGTCCACCGCTTCGTACTGGACTGCGTCGAGCCGACGGCCGGCCGCAGGCGGGACCTTGTCCGCTCCGGTCACCGCCGCGCCCGCCGCAGCGAAGGCCGCGGCCACCCCGGCGCCGAGCGCACCGGCCGCCCCGAAGACTAGCACCGACTTGCCGTCCATACCGTGATCGCGCGTCACCGTGCCCCCTCACCGTCCGATCCAGCATCCCGCGGGCCGACCGCCGACAGGACCTCCGGTCCGGCCAGGGTCGCAGTACCGGCACCTGGACTTCGGCCGGACACAAACAGCGGTTCTCCGGAAGTTTACGTACGACCCCCGGCTGCCGGTAGCAGGGCTAGCCGCTGTGGCCGGCGGTGCTGCTGTGACCGCGCGACGTGCAATTTCACCGCACCGTCGGAGTCTGGCGTGTATCGGATGATCGATCGGTGTTTCCCGGTTATTCATGCCATTTACCTGCATTACGCCATGACACGGGCCGTGAAAATGCAGATCTTTCTCTCGATGCCGCGAGCCGATGGCGTCTCCCGACCGCACTGACGAGGGAAAGGTGCGCATCCGCCATGCCAGAGATCTCCCGCCGGACCATGATCAAGTCGACGGCAGCCGTGGGCGCGGGCATCGCGCTCGGCGGGCTGCCCCTGCGTCTCGCTAGCGCGCGGGCGCAGACGTCCAGCCCGCTGACCAACATCCAGCATGTGGTGATCCTGATGCAGGAGAATCGCAGCTTCGATCACTACTTCGGCACCCTGCAGGGCGTGCGAGGCTTCGGCGACCAGGCCACGATCCTGCTCTCCGGCGGGAACTCGGTCTTCAACCAGCCCGACGGCAGCAGCCGCCAGTACCCGTGGTGGATGAGCGACACCCCGTCCGAGGACGGGGCCACCGGCGCCGAGCTTGCGCAGTGCGACGGTTCGCTCGATCACAGCTGGTCGACGCAGCACGAGGCCTGGGACAACGGCAAGATGGATGACTGGATCTCGGCCAAGGGCTCGGTCCGCACGATGGGCTACCTGACCCGCAGCGACATACCGTTCCACTACGCGCTGACCGACAACTGGCTGGTCTGCGACGCGTACCACTGCTCGATCCTGTCCGCGACCGGGCCGAACCGCACTTACCTGTGGAGCGGCTGGATCTCGCCCGACGGCGAAGACGGCGGCCCGGCCTACGACGGCGGCGACGAGTCGGGGCTGAGCTGGCAGACCTACGCCGAGAACCTGCAGGACGCGGGCGTGAGCTGGCAGGTGCTGCAGAACGCCGACGACAATTACACCGACAACGCGCTGGCCTACTTCACCCAGTTCGCGGACGCGCCGACCGACTCGCCGCTCTACGTCAACGGCATGAGCTCGGTGCCCGACACCTACGACAACACGCCCGAGGACATCGCCGCAGCCATCCAGAGCCAGGTGGAGGCGGGCACGCTTCCCCAGGTGACCTGGATCGTGGCTAACCAGACGACCTCCGAGCACCCGTACGCAGCCCCCGAGAACGGCGCATACTTCATCAACCTGATCCTCAACGCGCTGAACGCCGACGAGGACGTCTTCAACTCGACCGCGCTGTTCCTCAACTACGACGAGAACGACGGGTTCTTCGACCACGTGCCGCCGCCCGCACCGCCGGCCGGCACGGCCGGCGAGTTCTACGACAGCGAGCCGATCGGCCTGGGCTTCCGGGTGCCGTGCATCGTCATCTCCCCGTGGACCCGAGGCGGCTGGGTGGACTCGCACGTGTACGACCACACCTCCGTCATCATGTTCCTGGAGCAGTGGACCACCGCGCTCGGGACCCCGGCGCTGTGCCCGAACATCAGCGCCTGGCGGCGGCAGGTCTGCGGGAACTTCACCGGGGCCTTCCAGTGGGACAGCCCGACCTACGGCCTGCCCAGCCTGCCCGCGGCCACGGCTCAGCTCAGCCTCGACTACTGCAGTCCGCTGCCGAACCCGGCACCGCAGACCAACTCGCTCCCGTCGCAGGCCAGCGGGTACCGCGGCGCGGTGGCGCTGCCTTACCAGCCGAACGCCTATGTCCAGTCGTTCGAGTTCGGCTCGGACGGCGAGATCCTGCTGTGGGTCTACCTGGGCAACGAGGGGGCGGCGGCCACCAGCGCGATCGCGGCCGCCGTCTACGCCAACGCGTACCGCAGCGGCGGACCGTGGCAGTACACGGTCCCGGCCTACAGTCCCTCGTCCGGCAACGGCGTCGTGACGGACTACTTCAACATCGGCTCCGGCTACGGCAGCGGCGAGTACGACCTCACGGTCATCGGGCCGAACCGGTTCCTACGCCGGTTCACCGGGAACGCGACAACAAGCAGCGCCGACACCGACGTCACCGTGACTTACGGGCCCTCGCCGGCCACCGGTGACATGGCCGTGTTCTTCAACCTCAACAACACCTCAAGCTCGTCGGTTACCTTCACGATCACCGCCAGTCAGTACAACACCGCCGGACCGTGGACCTACGCGGTCGGCGCTGACAGCACGCAGCAGGCGTACTTCGAGGCGCAGGCGGATCAGCGCGGCTGGTACGACTTCACCATCACCGTCAGCGTCGACTCGACCTGGTCGCGCCGGTTCACCGGGCACGTGGAATCCGGATCCAACAGCGTGACCGGCGCCTGGGTCGCCTAGTAGCAGGGGGCGGCCGCGGCAGTGCATTCTAGGAGGCAATCGCGGTCTTACTGGAGGTCAGCCTCGAATGGTCGACGCAGGTCCCTCCGAAGCGCGTGATCTCCCCCTCCACGGTGAGCTCGGCGTAGGGTCCCGAATCAAGGACTACCGCCTGGAGGAGAAGATCGGCAGCGGCGGGATGGCCGTCGTCTATCGTGCGCTCGATGTCCGACTCGGCCGCCAGGCCGCGCTGAAGCTGCTGGACCCGGCGCTGGCAGACGATGACAGTTTCCGGCAGCGATTCCAGCGGGAATCGCGGGCAGCGACCGCCGTCGACGACCCGCACATCGTCCGGGTGTACGAATGGGGCCAGGAAGGCGAGACGCTATACATAGCGATGCAGCTAGTACGCGGACCTAACCTCGGGACCTTGATCCACGAGCACGGACCGCTGCCGCCGGCCAGAGTCGGCGAGATCGTCGCACAGGCCGCGAGCGCATTAGATGCCGCGCACGCGATCGGGCTGGTGCACCGCGACGTCAAGCCGTCGAACATCCTGCTCGATATGGAGCCGGGCGGGGGTGACCATGTCTACCTGACCGATTTCGGGCTCAGCAAGGTCGCGGTCGCTCCCGACGCCGACATCACCGGGCCGGGGCAGTTCATCGGCACACTTGACTACATTGCGCCGGAGCAGATCCAGGGCCGGGCCACTGACGCAAGGGCCGACCAGTATGCGCTCGCGTGCACGGCCTTCGAGATGCTCACGGGCGCGCCGCCATACCGGCGCGATGAACCGCTCGCGGTCATGTTCGCGCAGCTGAATGAGCCGCCGCCGGCGGCCTCCTCGCTGCGAGCCGGACTGCCACGTTCCGTCGACGCCGCGTTCGCGCGGGCCCTGGCGAAGGCGCCGGCGGAGCGCTTCCCGAGCTGCGGGCAGTTCGCCGCGGCGCTGCGGACCGGTCTCGCCGCCGCATCTGGGGACGATGCACCGGCCGCACCCGACCCCGCCGCGATCATTCCATCCGCCGCCGATACCGCCCCCGGCGCCGCGATCGCTCCCCCGGCCCAGCCCCCGCCGCCCGCTGCGGCCCTTCCGCTAGCGCCAGCCCCCGCCGCCGCTGACGCCGCCGCCGGGCCCATCACCATTCCGCCCGTGCCCAGCACTCTGGATGTGCCGCTGAAGTCCTCGTTCCGCTATGTGCATGAGCCGGTACGGACAAAGGAGGATGCGCTCGCGTCGCTGAGCAATGAGGACCTGCTGAAGGAACTACTGGCCAGAATCCAGCATTCACGCGGCGGTACCTTCCTGATCACCGGATTCCGCGGCGTGGGCAAGTCGACGATGGTCATGCGCGCGGTCGAGGAGATCGTCAAGCAGGACGCCGGATCTGACCTGGTGCTGCCGGTGTACCTCAGCGTCGCGCGTCCCACTACAACCGAGCGGCTGCTGTTCGCGGTCGTCCGCCGGGTCTTCGAGGAGGTCAGCGACTCGGGTTTGCTGGGCCGCCTGCCCGCCCAGACCAGGCACGCGCTGCTCGTCGCCTACATGCGGACCTCGCTGGCCTTCAAGGAGACCCAGTCGGAAGCGCGCGAGCGGGCCGCATCGCTGGAGCTTGGCGGCATGAAGACGCTGGTCGACCTGGCCGTGCCCAAGGTGTCGATGTCGGCCAAGCGCAGCCGCTCCCTGGCCACCGAGGCCGCGTTCCTGGCCTATTCAGAGACTGACGTCGAGCACGACCTGATGCGCATCGTGTCGCTGGTGGATCAGGAAACCAACATCGCGCCCAGTCGGCGGTCCTGGCGGCACCGTCCGCGCCGGAAACCGGCCGCCGCCCCGCCCCGGCCGCACCTGATCATCGTGCTGGACGAGGTGGACAAGCTGACCCTGAGCGCCGCGGGTATGACGGCCGTAGAGGAACTGCTCAGCGGTATCAAGAACGTGCTCACCATGCCGGGGGCGCATTTCCTGATCGTCGCCGGGCCGGACCTGCACGATCGGGCGGTCCAGGACGCAGCCCGCGGCAGCGGCGTCTACGAGAGCGTGTTCGGCTGGCGGATGTACGTTCCGTGCACCTGGGACGCTCCTAGCGCGCTCCTGAGCGACCTTGTCGAGACCGAGACCGAGCCCGGCGAGGCGAGCGGGACTCTGGTCGTCCTGGCCCAGTACCTGCGCTTCAAGGCGCGCGGGGTGCCGCGACGCCTGCTCCAGGAGATCAACAGCTTCGTGGTGTGGGAGGCGGGCGCGCCGCGACTGCGGATCGGCTCTGACGATCTCGACCGAGTGCGCTTCTACGCGCACCTCGAAGCCATCCTCCGCGACTACTTCGACAGCGACGACAGGAATCCCCTGTTCCCGGTGCCGATCGATCAGGACAGACGCCGTCTGGGCGGCTACTACGTGCTGGACTGGGTCCTGCAAAGCGATGGGGAGCCGTTCAGCGCGGCTGACCTGATGCGCGACGATGAAGCTCAGTTCGATCCGCTGCTGCGCATATCCCGGCGCGACGTCGACCGCCTGCTCGATCACCTGGCCAGGCGCGGCGTGCTCGAGGTTGTCCGGGAGATGAACGCCAACGCCACCATCTTCGCTGACATCGCCGAGTCCAGCGCCACCGTCTACCGGCTCAATGCCGCGATCCGGCGGACGATCTTCGGACTTGCGGCACAGCACGAGGCCGAACGCGCCGCCCTGGACATCTCGCTCGCCGGATTCCCGCAGGTCTGGCCGGACGATCCGGCGGCCACAGGCAGCGGCCTTGCCGACATGGCCGCCGCGCCGCGCAAGGTGCTCGGCGACCGGTATGAGCTACTTGACCTCCTCGGCCAGGGCGGCATGGGCTCTGTCTACAAGGGCAGAGACCTGGTCACCGGGCGGCATGTGGCCGTCAAACTGCTGCGCACCTCGCTCGGACGGGATCCGCTGGCCGTCGCCCGGCTCCGGCGCGAGGCTGAGCTGGCCAAGAGCCTGAGCCATCCGCAGATCATCCAGACCTATGACGTGCTGCAGGAACCCGACGGCAGCCCGGCCATCGTCATGGAACTGCTGCACGGCCGCAATCTCCGGCAGATGATCAGCGACGAGGGCCCGCTGCCAGCCGCGCAGGTTGCAGCTGTGGGCAGCGTGCTTGCGCAGGCGCTCGACTACGTCGCCGCACAGCGCATCGTCCGGCTCGACCTGAAGCCGAGCAATGTGATCATGGCTGACCGCGGACCGGTCATCATCGATCTCGGCATCGCGATGAGGTCCGACGCCAGCACGGCGATCACCCGGGCCGGGCAGCTGATCGGCACTCCCGCATACATGGCCCCCGAGCTGATCGACGGCAGTGATCCGGACCCGAGAGCGGATCAGTACGCACTCGCGCTGGTGCTGTATTTCTGCCTGGTCGGCAAGACCCCGTGGGACGAGCTGGCCGGCGCCCCCGCCGTCATCATGGCGGTGATGAGCGAACAGGTCGACACCTCGGTCCTGCCGGTCTCGGCCGAGTTCAGGGACGCGCTGGCGGTGGCTCTGTCCAGGAATCCCGGCGATCGCCATGCCAGTGCAGCCGCGTTCCGGTCCGCGCTGGAAGGTACGCCGGAGTGGCGCTCTCTGGCCGGCGAGCCGAGCCATCTGGCCGGCGAGCCGAGCCCGTGACAAACCCGCTAGACCGGCCAGGTATGCACCGGCTCGTTGGTGTGCATGTGCTCGATGTAACGATCGGTCATGGCCCGGAGCGCCTCGTCCCGGCCGGCCCCCCGCTCGGCCAGCGCGGCCACGGTGGCTATCTGCCAGGACGCACCGTTCCGCCCGGTCAGGCAGCGCTGCTCGATGATGCCAAGCAGCCGGTCGGCGTGCTCCGACGCCACGCCCCATCGGTGCAGCCCGTCACGGGCCATCGGCAGCAGCCGCCGGAGCACCAGTTCCGGCGCCGGAGCCTCGCCCAGGCCGGGCCAGTACAGGTGCGCGGCCAGGCCGTCGCGGGCCGCGGAATGCAGGTTCTCGGCCGCGGTCGCGAACGACATCTGCGTCCACACCGGACGCTCCGACTCCGCCAGCACCCGCACCAGGCCGTAGAAGAAGGCGGCGTTCGCCATCACGTCGGCGACGGAAGGGCCGCCCGGCAGCACCCGGTTCTCCACCCGCAGGTGCGGCCTGCCGTCGACAACCGCGTAGACCGGCCGGTTCCACCGGTAGACCGTCCCGTTGTGCAGGCTCATCTCCGCCAGCTGCGGGCAGTCGCCGGAATCCAGCGTCGCCTGCGGATCCTCGTCCTCGCAGATCGGCAGTAGCGCCGGGAAGAACTGGATGTTCTCCTCGAACAGGTCGAACACCGAGGTGACCCAGCGCTCGCCGAACCAGACCCGCGGCCGGACTCCCTGCCGCTTGAGCTCATCCGGCCTGGTATCGGTCGCCTGCTCGAACAGCGTGATTCTCGTCTCGTGCCAGAGCTGGCGCCCGAACAGGAACGGGGAGTTCGCCGCCACCGCGACTTGCACGCCGGCGATCGCCTGGGCGGCGTTCCAGTAGCCGGCGAACGCGTCCGGGCTCACCTGCACGTGCAGTTGCACGCTGGTGCAGGCAGCCTCCGGCGTGATGCTGTCGGAGTGGGTCAGCAACTGCTCGGCACCGTCGATCTCGATCCGCATGTCCTCGCCACGGGCGGCAAAGATCTGCTCGTTGAGCACGCGGAACCGCTCGTTGGCCGACATCGCCGCCGCGTCGACGTCCGACTTGCGCAGCGTGGGCAGTATGCCCACCATCACCAGCCGGCTGCCGACGCTGCGGGCCCGCGCGTCGCCGTGGTTCAGGCTGTCCCTGATCTCCTGCTCCAGGCCGACCACCGCGTCACCGGTCAGCTGCCGGGGCGGGACGTTAATCTCCAGGTTGAACTGCCCGACCTCGGTTGCCCAGGCCGGGTCCGCGATCGCGGCCAGCACGTCGGCGTTGCGCATGGACGGCGCGCCCTGCTCGTCGACCAGGTTCAACTCGATCTCCTGGCCTACCAGGCACGGGTCCGCCTCGAACAGGTGCTCGCGCAGCATCCGCGCGAAGACGTCAAGCGAGCGGGCCAGCTTCTCCCTGTAGGCGCGCCGGTCCTCGCCGCTGATCTTTATTGCCTGTATGTCCCGGCCCATGTCGCGCCTCCTCAGGCCGCCGCGGCCTTGGCGTTCTCGTCGCTCACCCACATCCCGAGCAGACCGCGCAGGTGCGCGACGAAGGCGTCATGCTCATGGGCCGGGTAGACCGACCTGACGGTGTCGACGAGCAGCCGGTCGAAATCCGGGCCGGCCACCCACTCCAGCACGATCTCGTCCAGGCGGCTCAGACTCTCGGCGCAGAAAGCCTGGTAACGCTCGGTGTCGAAGTACCGGTCGGCCAGCTCGCGGTAGGCGGCCAGCTTCTGCGGATAGGTAGCGCCGGGGTCGTCGGCGATCTCGAAGTACTGCGCGGTGTCCAGGTCGAGCCGCGGCTTCCTGCCGGTGACGAGGGCGAAGACCGACCACCTGACCAGTGCCTTGATCGCCCAGGGGAAGTAGTAGTGCAGGCTGGTCAGCGCCACGTCCGGGCAGGCGTTGGCATAGTCGATCGGGTAGACCTCGCCGCCGGTGACGAGCGTCTCGCAGGAGTTGAACTCCCACCGGAAGAAGGCATTGACCAGCTTGCCGATCGTCACGACCTCGGCGCCGGGCTCGGCCGCGAGAAAGCTGTGGTCGACGGCGTACCGCAGGTGCATCGGCTGGTCGGGCTGGAACCGCATCACCATCGTCTCGGCGCCGATCGACAGCGAGCGGGCAAATACGTCGTAGTCGACTGCCTTCTGCAGGTGCATGAGCATCTCGCCGCTCTGGTCATACGCCTCGTGCAGCTGCGCCGGGTTGCCGATCCTCGACACGCCGCGCCAGGCGCCGCCGTCGTACGGCTTCATGTACAGCGGGTAGCCGATCTGCTCGGCGATCGCGTCGAGATCGAATGGCCGGTTGTACTTGGCCGCGGTGTAGGCATACCTGACGTTGTCGACCGGGTTCTTGTACGGCACGAGAACGGTCTCCGGCACCTTGAGGCCAAGGCGCATCATCGCGCAGTAGGCGGCGTGTTTCTCCATCGCCTGGAACGTGAACGGGCTGTTCAGCAGGTACACGCGGTCCATCAGCGCGACCTTCTTCAGCCATTCGCGCGGGGCGTAGTACCAGTAGGCCAGCCGGTCGATGACCAGGTCGAAGCGCGGCCGGTAGCTCAGCCAGAACGGTTCGATGGTGATCCGCTCGCAGTCGAACTCGTGCCGCAAGCCGCCGGGACCCGGTACCGGTCCCAGCCGGCCCAGGATCGTCTCGAACGCGGCCGGCCAGTCCTCCTCGGTGCCGAGCAGCAATCCGATCAGGTGACGTTCCTCGGTCATGGCCGGCTCCCTCTCAGCAGAATCTCGGCAGGTGGTGGGCCAGCTGGGCGCGCCACGACGGCCAGTCATGGGGCACGTCGAATCCCCACAGGTCAAGTTCGTGCCGGATGCCCTTTGCGGCGAGCAGGCTGGCGAACTCGCGGGTGCTGTCCAGGGCGCCGGTGGTGTCCTCCCACTGACCCTGCCCGCACACCAGCAGGACGTTCACGTGATCGCGCAGCCAGCCAAGGTGGTCGCCGCCCATGTGGACGACGTAGTCCATCGGGTTGTTGAAGTAGGCGGCGCTCCCCCGTTCGCCCCAGCCCTGCCACGCCGCCGGGTCGTAGCTGCCGGAGAAGCACAGGGCCAGCGGGAACAGATCAGCCCGCCGGAGCGCGAAGTTGGCCGCGTGGAACGCACCCATGCTGCAGCCCAGCGTCGCGACCTCCAGCTTGCCGCCGCAGTCCGCGTAGATCCACGGCAAGACCTCGCCGAAGATCCACGACTCGTAACTGCCGTGCCTGCGGGCCCGCTCCTCGAGCGGGATGTCCCGGTTGGCCCAGGTAGCGGCGTCGTAGCTGTCGACGCAGTAGAGCTTCACCCGGCCCGCGTCGATCAGGTCGCGGACCGCATCGACCATGCCGTTGCTCTCGAAATCGCCGGCCCGGCCCTGCTCAGACGGGAACACGAGCACCGCCCGGCCCCAGTGCCCGTAGCGGATCACCGTGCCGGCCGCGCCGATGGTCTCGGACCACAGGTCGGCCGCGTGCCGGTTCACGCGGCCACCCGCTGCAAGAGCCCGGTCAGGAACGGGTCGAAGGCATCGCGCCAGGCCGTGTAGTTGTGCATGTCCGCGACCTCGTGCAGGCTCGCCGGGTAGTCGTGTGCGCCCAGGGTCCGCGTCATCAGCCGGTTGTTGGCGGCGTTCTCCTCGATCGCCCCGCAGGTCAATACGGTGGGAACGGGCCGCGCGGGCAGTCCGCCGCCGCGGACGTCCGCGGTGAACCCGATGATCCGGCGGTAGTGGGGGAACCTGCGCTCCTGCCTGTCGGTGTCCGGGGTGAAGAAGCTGCCGGACTGCAGGAACAACGCATCGAACGAATCGCGGTAACGGCAGTAGGCATGCAGCATCGCCAGCGCCCCCAGGCTGGTGCCCATGCCGATCCGGCAGCTCACGCCGAACCGCCCGTCGAGCGCGGGCAGCACCGCGTGCCGCAGCGCGCGGGCGTACCTGGCGTTGGCTGAGTACCAGCTGTTGCGGGGGCCGGGGCTGAGCAGCGCCGCCCGCAGGCGCGGCAGCCAGCGGCCGCGGACGCCCGCGCCCAGATAGCGGGTCAGGCTCGCAAGCGCGTCGTACTCCGGCCCGTCATGCACCACCAGGAGCGGCAGGAGCTCGCTGCTGCGGGTCCCCGTGGGCGCCCAGACTCGGACCGAGAGGAGCTCGTCCAGGACCGGAACCTCCAGCGTGCGGCTGCCGCCAGGATCGGCGGGCTCGGACAGCCAGGCCGGCCGCCTGTAACCGGGGAATTCCAGGACGCTCTTGGCCCCGAATGCCCCGGCCGCCCGGAGCGGATTGGCCGGGTCGGTGCCAACCTTCACCGTGCCGTCGGGATAGCGCAGCTCAAGCAGGTACTCCAGACGAGACAGCGGAGGGCGCGGCAGTGTCAGCTCCCACGTGCCGCCGTTCCGCTGGAATTCCTGCAGGGGGACGGGGGCGTCCGGCAGCAGGCGGACGCCGGCCAGCTCGCCGGCCGGATCGGCCACCCGCAGGCCCATGGCGACGTCGTCGGCCCAGGCACCTGCCGCTGCGACCGGCGAGTCCGGCACTCTCACCCTCCGTGGGAGATTCGCCCAGTTACTCGCCCATGCTGCACGCTTCGGACGGCAGTGACAATGGGATGGCCAGCGGCGGTACCCGGCCGCGGGTCGGGAGGCTGGCCGTCAATGACGCTGGTCACGCGGGCGGAGCCAGGATCTGCCCGTCCGGTGCTCGCCGGAGTGCCGCTCCGGCCTGGTGCCCGGCTGCCGCGACCCGGCCGGCCCGGCGCCAGTGTCGGCCCGATCGCAGTGGCGGAGCGCCTGCTCGGCCGCGAGCGCTCGCAGTTCGTGACCTACTTCCTCGCGCGCGTGCATCACTATCGATCTCGCGGTGAAAGGATCCGCGCAGTGCACAAGCTCGGCAGTCCGGGGAAGCCGCTGCTCCAGGCCGACGAACCCCTGCGCGAGAAGCTGCCGTCCGCGCCGCCAGCCGTCCCCGACCGGGCGGATGCGCTGGTCGTCCTCCGCGAGCCGGTCGATGTGCTCGATGGTCTCGCCGACCCACTCCAGGCGGCGGACGAGCCGGGCCTGCTCGGCCTCGAGGCGCTCCGCCCGCGCCTCACGGACCGTCTGCCTGGCATAGCGGGCACCGGTGACCGCAGCCACGGCCGCCACGCCAGCCGCCACATCACCGACCATAGTCAGGAAGGCGTCTATAGCGGCCATACCTGTCATCCTCGCGCCAGCACTGCCCAGAACGGAGCAGATTGCCTCAGATGAGCCGCTCGGTGGCCGTATCAGCGACTCCGCCGAAATAGCGGTCGAGCACCTGCTGGAACGCGGGCTGCTGCGGCCCGGCGTGCAGGAACAGCGTCATGCTCGACCGCAGCTTCAGCGCGTCGATGCCACCGAAGATCTGCTCCGCGGTCCTTCCGGTCAGCACCGCCACAACGCCTGCGCACTCGGTCAGGCGCGGCCCCAGCACGGGATGGTCAAGGTAAGCCCGCGCCTCCGCGAGCGAGGAGATCGCGTACCTCCTTGCGATCGCGCTCTGACCAAGGCCCGCGATTTGCGGGAACACGAACCACATCCAGTGACTGACCTTCGCGCCGCGCCGTAGCTCGGCCAGGGCGCGCCCGTAGGTGCCGCCCTCGTCCTGTGCCCGCACGAATCGCTGCAGGTCGAACGGGTCTTCCGTCGTCATCGCGCCATTGTCCCAGTACCAGGTCAGACCACGAGCCGGGCCGGGGCTAGCGCGCAGGCTCGTCGTATTCCTCCCACGGCCTGCTGACCGAGCCGTCAGGCTCGATGATCGCCTTGTCATAGAAACGGGCCGGTTCGAGCGCGGCGCGCTGCGCCGCGGTGAGCTCGTCGGTCCATGCCGGCATGACCACCTGGTAGAAGCTCGAGGCGTACTGGACGGTCTTGGGCGCATAGCGATACACCGCCACCCGCCGGTCGAAGTCGTTGCGCCACGGCAGCGTGCCGTGGGCTACCGCCTCGGTGAACATGATCGCGTCACCGGCGCGCGCACCGGGGTTGGTGACCACGAACTGATCCTGCTCCCAGCGGGAGATGCCCTCCGGGCGGGGGAAGTTGGCCTTGTGGCTGCCGGCGATGGCGCAGAAGCCGCCGCGTCCGGCCGGCTGGTCGGAGAGCAAGAACTCCACCGCCAGCAGCCCTGACCGCAGCGTCCCGCCGCGAGCCTGATACCACACCCCGTCCTGCGGGAACGGCTCGCCGAAGTGGAGAGCGTGACCCTCGGTGCCGGCCGGGTAGTCGAACACCTCCGGCGCGTGGTCCAGGTGCCAGCCCCGCCCGAGTACCCCGTCCAGGTAGCGGATCAGCGGCGGGTAGGCGATCAGCTCCCGGAACGGCCGGCAGTGCGGGTGCGGCCACTCCAGCATTTCCCAGCAGTGCCGGCGGCGGTGCTCACCGGCGAGCGTCTTCGATCCCTCGACCAGGTCCTCGTCCTCGTGGCTGCAGCGATCCTGGTTGGCGTCCAGAGCGTCGCCCAGCGCCCCGAGCAAGCCCGGCTCGATGATGCCGGGGATGACCAGCCAGCCCTGGACGTCAAAAAGATAGATTTCGCGATCGGTTAAGCCCTGCACGCGGCCGAGCCTACGCACCGCCGCGAGCCAGTCTCAACTGAAATTACGCCGCCTGGCGATTGACGGCGGCCGCGGCGTTCAGCCCGCAAGCACGGCAATACATGGCTAACGTCACTTAAGTGCCCCGCCACCGCGCTCACCCGCACGACCGGGCGTCGCGCCGCGCCTATCTGGCGCTGACGGCCACCGTCGTGGTCCTCGCGGCCGCGCTGATCGCTCTGCGCGCTGCGACCGGCGGTGCCGCGCCGGCCCGGACCGACGCGGTCAGCGACTCCGCCACCTCGGCGTCGGCTGCGGGGGTCAAGCAGGGCTCGACCGAGCCGACGCCGGCACCCACGGCGAGCTCATCGCCGCGAGCCACGCCCCGCGCGACCAGATCCGCCCCGCCCGATCCGACCCCGGCCGCCCGGCCCTCGGCAACGGCCACGACATCGTCGGCCGCAGCCGACGGCGTGCTCGCCCTCATCAACCAGGCCCGGGCACAGGACGGCCTGCCGGCCTACACGATCAGCGCCGGGCTGGAGCTCAGCTCGAGCAGGCACAACCAGCTGATGGCGGACGGCTGCGGCCTTTCGCATCAGTGCCCTGGTGAGCCTTCGCTCGGGGCCCGCGAGACCGCCGCCGGCGTGCACTGGACCGCTGCGGGCGAGAACATCGGCGAGGGCGGCCCTGTCGCCGATACCTCGGCCGCGATCACGCAGATGGCCGTCGCTCTCACCCGCGACATGCTGAACGAGAAGCCGCCGGATGACGGCCACCGGCTGAACATCCTGAGCTCAGCGTTCACCCACATCGGCATCGCGGTCCAGTGGTCGGCGGACGGCACGGTCTGGATGACGCAGGACTTCTCGAACTAGGTCAGCTCCGCAAGTGCCGTCGCCAGCGGCTCCAGCACCGTGGCGGTGTGCGGTGGGCGGAAGGTCACGATGCCGAGCTGGGCGCCGACCTCGCCGAGCGCCGCCGCGTTAGCCGCGGTCTGCGCCGGGTCACCGGTGTAGGGCACGTGGCTGGACAGCAGAATCTCGGCCGGGTCACGGCCGATGTCCGCACAG
>JASHOV010000219.1 GCA_030038495.1 Streptosporangiaceae bacterium | reverse complement strand
CGGCGAGGTCGCGGTGCGCGCTGGCCCGCTGGTAGGTGTTGCCGGTTTCCGCCGCGAGCCGAATTGCCACCTCTAGCTCGACGCGGGCAGCATCGGCCTGGCCGACCCTGTGCAGGGCTTCGGCCAGCATGCGCAGCGTAACGGTCTCGCCGTGCTGGTATCCGGTCTCCCGGTATCCGGCGAGCGCCTGCCGGAGGTAGCCGATCGCACGCTGGTATTCACCATTGCGCAGGCTCGCCCCGCCCAGGTTCTCGAACTGGGCGGCTACGCCAGTCGGATGATCGATGCGACGATACATGATCATTGCCTGCTCGAAGAAGCCGACCGCCTCGGTCAGCTGACCGCGGCGGACGCTGAGGTCGCCCATGAGCGAGAGCGCCTCGGCCTCGCGCAAATGGTGCCCCTTATCGCGGAACACCTGCAGGCTGCGCTGCAGATGCCGGGACGCCTCGTCGAGGGAGCCGAGCTCGGCTTCGGTCGCCGACAGGGTGCTGAGCGTAGTGGCGACGCCGAGGCGATCCCCGGCGTCCTCGTAGGCGGCCGCGGCCTGCCGGTAGTAGTCGGCCGCCGCGGGAAGCTTGTGCAGACGCTCGTGCGTGATGCCGAGATTGTGCAGGACCCGGGCCTGGCCCGCCCGGTCTCCGCCCGCGCGGTAGCGCTCCAGTGCAGCCTGGTAGTAGCCTGCGGCGTCACGCGAGTGGCCCTTCACCAGGCCAATGCTGCCCAGGCCATTGAGTGCCACGGCTTCGGCGCTCAGGTCGCCGACCAGGCGGGCGGCCTGCAGCGCCCGGCTGTAAATCGAATGGGCCTCCGGCAGGTGGTTACCAGTGATGAGGTAGCGGTACAGGATGTCGGCTAGCGCGGTGGCATGCGCGGGCCAGCCATGCTCGGCGCAGTGAACGACGACAGCGACGAGGTTGGCCCGCTCGCCATCTAGCCAGGCCCGGCCGTCGTCCTGGCCGGTCATATCGGGCACCGCGGCGGCCCTGGCGCTGACGCGCGGTCGCTGGTGGGCCTCCGCTGGGTAGAGGGCGTCCATGGCGGCGGCGGCACCGGTCAGGTAATAGTCAAACAGCCGGGTCAGTGCCTGCTGGCACTGTTCGTCGGTACGGCGGACGGTGGCCTGCTCGCGGGCGTAGGCGCGCAAGAGGTCGTGCATGCCGTACCGGCCCGGACCGGTGACCTGGAGCAGACTGGCCCGGTACAGCCGGCCCAGCACCCGGCGGGCCAGCGCCAGCGGCGTGCCGGTCAGCGCCGCGGACGCGTACGCGTCCACGTCCTCGCCCGGATGCAGGCCGAGCAGCGCGCACGCCGCCGCGCTGTCGGCGGGCAGCTGGCTGACCGACCAGGAGAACACCGCCCGCACGTCGGCCCTGTCCTCCCCCGCGTCCAGGCCATCCAGCTGGCCCGCAGCCAGCTCGGCGGTCAGTTCATCCAGTGCGGTCTCGGGGCGCGCCGCGGCCAGCTCGGCCGCGAGCCGCAGCGCCAGCGGCAGCCGGGCGCATAGCCGGGCTAGCTCCGCGGCCGCCTCGGGATCGGCATCGGCCCGCGGGCCGATCAGTGACCGCAGCAACGCGGCCGCGTCAGCGAGGGGCAGCACGTCCAGATCCAGTCGCCGGGCGCCGTCTGCCGCCACCAGGCCGGCCAGCCGATCCCGGCTGGTTACCACGGCGGCACAGCCAGGGTCGCCGGGCAGCAGCGGCCGGACCTGTTCACTGTCGCGGGCGTTGTCCAGCACGATCAGCACCCGCCGCCCGGCCAGCTTGCTGCGGTACAGCGCGGACCGTTCCGCTACGTCGTCCGGAATCTCATGGCCGGGCACGCCCAGCGCCCGCAAAAAAGCGGCGAGCCCGTCCGCGGCCGTCACCGGCTGGCTCGGGTCGTAACCGCGCAGGTTCACGTACAACTGGCCGTCAGGGAACCGCCCGGCGACCAGGTGTGCCCAGTGCACGGCGACCGCGGTCTTGCCGACACCCGCCGTTCCGGCCAGCGCCGAGATCACCACGGTCCCCGCGTGGTCATCCCGGCTGAGCATGTCCGACAAGGCTCCGAGCTCGGCGGTGCGTCCGGTGAAGTGGCTCACCCCCGCGGGGAGCTGCCGGGGCACGACGGTTCGTCCCGGCGCGGGCGCAGGCGCTGCCTGTCCCGGCCGGCCGCCGGAATCGGCCGGGTTTGTCCCGCCGCCGGGCATCGGCTCCCGGCCCGGCCGGGACAGGCGCACGAACTCACGCAGATGCGAGCCATTCAGCTCCAGCGCCGCGGCCAGTGCGCCGACGGTCCGCTGATAGGGCCGGGTCGTGCGGCCACGCTCCAGGTCGCAGATCGTCCGGACGCTCACGTGCGCGCGCTCGGCCAGTTCCTCCTGGCTCAGGCCGAAGGCTTGCCTCCGCAATCTCAGCGTCTGCCCGAAAACCGTCCCAGGGATCAGTTTCTCTCCGCTCACCGAGCCTCCGTCTCGGGCCGACTTCGCGGGCATGCCGGTGTTTGTAGCGCCGAGTATGTCATCTCTGCCGGAAAGTCTGCCGGTCAGAACACATGGACTCTCAGATTTCGCTCCCATTAGATTGGCTTGCGCCCCCAACGCTATGACGGCTAGCGGTGTCCCTAAGGGGGCGGCACCGACTCGGCATGGCGCGAGTGCGAGTTCGAGGGGAGGCTCACAGCGGTCGATCACAGTGAGCGATTCCGTCGGTAGCCACCCTCCTCCGTCTACCGCCGGAGCTGACCGTCATCAAGGGCGGCGACTGCAAGCGCCGCACCCGGGATCCTCCGCTCGGATCCAAGTCTCGCGTCATGCCTGGTCACCGAGCCGATGAGGTCATGCGATCAGAACCGGACCGGCATGTGCTTGATGCCGTTGATGAAGTTCGAGCGCAGTCGGCTGGGCTCGCCGTCCAGGCAGATGCCGGGCATCCGCTCGCTGAGGGCCCGGAGCAGGATGCGCAGCTCGAGCGCGGCAAGGTGGCGGCCCAGGCAGAAATGCGGGCCGCCGCCGCCGAACCCGACGTGCGGGTTGGGATCACGGCCCACGTCGAACTGGTCTCCGGCGGGGAACACGGCCTCGTCCCTGTTGGCCGACGTGTAGAACACGACGACCTTGTCGCCGGCCGAGATCCGCTGGCCGCCCAGTTCGGTGTTGTGTACGGCCGTGCGGCGGAACAGATTCACCGGGCTCACCCAGCGGACGATCTCCTCGGCCGCGGTCGGGATCAGCTCGGGATCGGCCAGCAGCCGTTGCCACTGCTCCGGGTGCTCGAACAGGGCCAGCATGCCGCCGGCGGCCGCGTTCCGCGTCGTCTCGTTGCCCGCCACCGTGAGCAGGAGGAAGAACAGGTCGAACTCGTCGCTGGTCAGCGCCTCACCCTTGTCATCGGGCTGGAGCAGCTTGGTGACGATGTCGTCCTGCGGGTGCTCCCGGCGGCGCGTGGCGAGCTGCTCGCCGTAGGCGTAGACCTCGGCGGCCGCGTTCTGCTGCTCCTCGGGGCTGGCCAGGAACTCCGGGTCGGCCGAGCCGATCAGCAGGTTCGACAGCTCGAAGATCCGGCCGCGGTCCTCGACCGGGGCACCGACCAGCTCGCAGATGACCCAGAGCGGCAGCGGGGCGGCGATGTCGGTGACGAAGTCGGCCTCGCCGCGCTGCTGTATGTCGTCGAGCAGCGCGGTGCAGATCTCGGCAACGTGCTTCTCCAGCTGGCCGATCATCCGGGGCGTGAACCCGCGGTTCACGAACGCCCGCTGCCGGGTGTGCTGGGGCGGGTCCATGTTGAGCATCATCAGCCGCTGCAGCACGATGTGCTCCTCGGGGACCTCGCTGAAGAGCGCGAGGCGCTGCGAGGAGGAGAACAGCTCCGGGTGCCTGGACACGTGCTCGACGTCCTGGTGCCTCATGACGGCCCAGAAGCCCGGCCAGTCGGGCTCGCCGCCGTCGGCGTGCCAGAACACCGGCGCGTGCTCGCGCAGCCAGGCGAACTGGTCGTGCGGCGGCCCGCTGCGGTGATAGAGGTCCTGATCGATGAGATTGATCTCTGGCGCCACGGTTCGCCGCCCTTCGCCCGGCCCGACATCGCCAACGATACGGTGATTCGGCCCCGCGGAGAACGGACGCTCACGCCCCGGGGGGACGCGCGGCTTGCGGGGCCTGCGCGCAGGACGCAGAGTACTGGGATGAACCCGCTGTCTCGCGTTGCCGGCCTGGCCATCGATCGTGCGATCGGGCTCTCCGGGCCCGCGGTGCCGTTCGTGACTCGGCGCAACGTCGGAGTTCCGATGTCCGACGGAGTTGTGCTGCTGGGCGATCATTACCGGCCTGCCGGAGCCGAGGGCCCGATGCCCGTCGTGCTGGTCCGCTCCCCGTACGGCCGGGCGGGACTGGCCGGGACCGTGTTCGCCGCGCCGCTCGCGCGCCGCGGCTACCAGCTCTTCGTCCAGAGCACGCGCGGGACGTTCGGATCCGGCGGCCAGTTCCGCCCGTTCCTGCCCGAGAAGGCCGACGGCGTCGCGACGGTCGGCTGGCTGCGCGACCAACCGTGGTGCGACGGGCGGGTCGCGATGACCGGCGCCAGCTACCTCGGGCACACGCAGTGGGCGATCGCGCCGTACGTGGACCCGCCGCTGGAGTGCGTGGCGCTGAACGTTACCGCGGCAAAGATCACCGCCGCGTTTTACGAGAACGGCGCGCCGGCGCTGCGGAACGCGCTCAACTGGTCGGGCCAGATCGGCACGCAGGAACGCGGGGTCCTGCCCGACCTGGTGCCCAGCCCGATGCTGTGGCTGCGGATGAAGCGCGCGCTGCTCAAGCTTCCGCTGCAGGCCGCCGACGTCGACGTCGCCGGGGTCCCGGTCGCGTTCTGGCGCGACTTTGTCGAGCACGCCAACCCGGGTGACGACTTCTGGGCGGATGTGGACCACCACACGGCGGACCTGAGCCGGCTGCCGCCGGTCAGCATGGTGACGGGTTGGTGGGATCTGTTCGCGGCCGAGCAGTTGCGCGACTTCGCGGCCATCCGCGCGGCGGGCGTCCCGGCCAGGATCACCGTCGGCCCGTGGCAGCACGCCGAGCCGGGCGAGATCCGGGTCGCCACTCGGCAGGACGTCGCCTGGCTCGATCATCACCTCGCCGGCGGTCCTGCCCCCGAGGGCGCGCCCGTCCGGCTGTTCGTGCAGCACGCCGACGCGTGGCTGGAGTTCGACGAGTGGCCACCGCCCGAGATCGAGCGGATCAGCTACTACCTGCGCCCGGAGGGCAGGCTCGAACCTGACCCAGAAAGCGGCGATCCTCAGCCGTCCTTTTTCGTCTACGATCCGGCCGACCCAACACCCTCGGTCGGCGGGCCGCTGCTGCAGTCGCCCGCGAAGCAGGTCGACAACGCCCAGGTCGAGGCCCGCACGGACGTCCTCACCTACACCTCGCGGCCGCTGGACGCCGACCAGGACATCATTGGCCCGGTCAGCGCGCGGATCTACGTCCGCGCCGAGCTTGAGCACGCCGACCTGTTCGTCCGCCTGTGCGACGTCGACACCAGCGGCGTGTCACGGAACGTCGTGGACGGGATACGGCGGCTCAGTCCGCAGACCGTGCCTGCCGAAGACGTGCAGATCGGGCCGGACGGGATCCTGGCCGTGGCCGTCGAGCTGTTCCCGACCGGGTACCGGATGCTCGCGGGTCACCGGTTCCGGGTCCAGGTGTGCGGCGGCGCGTTCCCGCGCTACGCCAGGAACTTCGGCACTGGCGAGCCCTTCGGCGCCGCCTCGGCAGGCAAGCGCTGCCGGTTCGAGATCTTCACCGACGCGCAGCATCCGTCGGGCGTGGTGCTGCCGTTCCGGCCCCGCGGATGACGGGGCAGAACGGCGAGGCACATCAGGGATAACTCACCACATCGCCGGGCGAGTCCGGGTTCGCGATGCTGACCGGGCCGCCGGCGCCGTTGATGCAGGGCGCGTCAGAGCGCGCCCTTGCCTGGATCGCCGGCCGGAACCGGCTGCAGCACCTGCACGTCCGGTGCGCCCGCGACCTTGCCCGCGAGCGCGGCGCCGAGCGCCGCGAGGGCCGGGCCCTTGCTGTGGGCGGCAAGAGCCTCACCGCTCGCCCACTTCTCCACCATGATCAGGCGGTCTGGCGCCTCGTGCAGCGCGTAGAGCTGGCATCCGTCCTCACCGTGTACCTGCCCCACTGCCGACTGCAGGGTAGCTATCACCGCGTCCCTGTGCTCGGCGAGCGGGACGATGGTGGCGACGACAACGACGGACATGAGCACTCCTTTGCCAGGCGCGCCGCGACGCGGCTGGGCGCACCGTCATGATAACGGCGACGTCGCCAATGCGACCGGCTCCGGCTGCGCGGGCAGCGACCCGGCAACCTCCTGCGCCTGCGCACGCTCCGCAACGCCCAGCGCCTTGTGCACGGTGGTCAGGATCAGGATGCCGACTACCACGGCCCCCGCGGCCAGGTAGAAAGGAAAGTGAATGTTGACCCGCAGGACCAGCCGGCCGGCCACGTACGGCGCCAGGCCGCCGCCGATGAACCGGACGAAGCTGTAGGCGGCGGAGGCGACCGGCCGCTCGACCGGCGCGATCGTCATGACCGCCTGCGTGGTGATGGTGTTGTTGACGCCGATGAAGATGCCCGAGGCGATCACGGCGGGGATCAGCACGCTGCGATCGGTCGTCCAGGTCGCGATGACGGCGATCGTGGCCGCGAACGCCGCGAGGTTGGCGTACATGGTCGCCGCGATGCCGAACCTGGCCTGCAGCCGGGGCGCGCCGAAGACGGCGAAGATCGCGACCAGCATGCCCCAGCCGGTGAACACCAGGCCGAGCTTGATCGGGCTCAGGTTCATCGGGAACGGCGCGTAGCCAAGCACGGTGAAGAAGCCCCAGTTGTAGCAGAGCGCGGTTAGCGACAGCGTCAGCAGGCCGCGGTGACGCAGCGCCTTGAGCGGCGCCGACAGGCCGGTCTTCTTGGCGGGCAGCGGCGTCGGCTGGACGAGCACGATCGTGGCGATCAGCGCGATCGCCATCAGCGCGGATACGCCGAAGAACGGGCCGCGCCAGCTGATCTCGCCGAGGACGCCTCCGAGCAGCGGCCCGATCGCGATGCCCAGGCCGAGCGCCGTCTCGTAGAGCACGACCGCCCCGGCGAAGCCGCCGGAGGCGGACGCCACGATTACGGCCAGCGACGTGGCGATGAACAGTGCGTTGCCGACGCCCCAGCCGGCCCGGAAGCCGATGATCGCGCTGATCGAGGGCGACGCGCCGGCCAGGCCGCTGAAGATCACGATCAGCACCAGGCCGGCGATCAGGGTCCGCTTGGCACCGAGCCTGCTGGACACCCAGTTGGTGATCAGCATCGCGACCGCGGTCACCATCAGGTAACTGGTGAACAGGAGGGTGACCTCGCTCGGCGACGCCCTGAGCTCGTGCGAGATCGCCGGCAGGATCGGGTCGACCAGGCCGATGCCCATAAACGACACCACGCAGGCGAACGCGACCGCGAACACGGCCCTCGGCTGCCGGAAGGGGCTGGCTACAGTCCCGCTCATCGGGTTGTCACTCCATTCTTGCCACGCGACCGTATGCCGCGAGGTCCTCGTTGCCGGGAACGTCGGCTATTAGTCGTCGCGCCGCGCGCTTGCCAGCGCGTTCATCGCCGGCAGGGCGGCGACGAGGGCATCGCGATCGGTCTCGCTGAGCATCGCGAGCAGGCCGGAGACCCGCTCGGCTCGGGCGGCCCGCCGGTCGGCAAGCAGGTCACGTCCGGCGCCGGTGATCTGGACGTGGACGACCCTCCCGTCGTCAGGGTCGGCGGCCCTGACGACGAGGCCCTGCCGCTCCAGCCTGGCAATGAGCTGTGTCATCGCGGGCTGGGTGACGCCTTCGCGGGCGGCGAGGGCCGTCAGCCGGCACGAGCCCAGGCGATCCAGGGTGGCCAGCGTGGCCGCGCTGGTAAGGGACAGGCCCGCCGGGCTGAGCCAGCGGATCAGGCCGACCAGCCGCTCGAGCGCGGTCGCAACGTCCGTCGCCATATCCATAACGAGTTTATATTAGTTTCTTATATAACTTCCCGTCAAGACCAGGCAGGCGGCCGACCCGCGGGTCAGCCGGGTGATGTGGCCCACACCGGAGTGACCCCCGCCGGGAGCGGCACCGCGAAGGCGTTCAGCACGAACGAGATCAGGGTGTAATAGCCGCACAGCGCCACCAGCTCGACCATGCCCGCGTCGCCGAGCAGCGCCCGGCCGGCGTCGTAGGCCTGCTGGTCGACCACGCCGGAGCGGACCAGCGAGCTTGCTATCGCGTGCACGACGCGCTCGTCCTCGGCCGCGAACGGCGGTTCCTCGCCCCGGCCTATCGCCGTCACGACCGCGTCAGGTACCCCGTGCTCGCGCGCCATCCTGGCGTGCGCCCACCACTCGAACTCGGCCCGCCAGCGCGCGCCGACGGTGATGATCGCCACCTCGGTGAGCCGGCGTTCGATCGAGGTGCCGAATCGCAGCGTCGCACCGAGCGCGGTCAGGTGCCCGCCCACGTCCGGCGCGTGCACGAAGGCGTTGAACGGGCCGGGCAGCCCGCCCGCCGGGGTCTCCAGCTGGCGGCCCCTGGTGTCGACGATGGCATCCCACACGGCCTGGGCGTCGGGGCTCAGCTGCGCGCGGCGCAGCTCGGGAAGACGGCTCATACCTCCGGACCCTAGCCCTACCAGGCGTGACTCGTCCGCGGGGTGCTGTCCACAATCTTGCCGCTCCAGCCCGCGTAGCCGAAGATCGACTTCACCACGACCCGGCCGGGGCCCTGCAGCTTGACCCACATGAAGTACCCCTGGCCGCCCGCCATCTTCTCGGTGTGCAGGGACACCCGGACCATGTGGTCCTTCCACACCACCGCCTGAGGCTTGACGTAGATGGTGTCGCTCGCGGCCAGGTCACGGATGAACGTGCTGCCCGGCGCATGGAGCAACAGCAAACCCGGCGTGTCCGTGGCCTCGAACCGATCGAAGTACCGGCCGCCCATCGGGTAATGCCAGGTCGTCTCATGCTCGTACTGTGTCTTGTACCAGACGTTCGCCGGCACCCAGTGATACCGGACGTTCCCGGTGGCGGCCAGGAACCGGTGCTCGGCGACGTCGATGGTGCGGCCGGGCAGCAGCGGAACGGCGATGGTCTCCCCCGGCTCGTCCGCGCTGATCGCGAGGTGGCCGGGACCGCGGGCAGTCAAGACGTACACCGGCATACCGGCCAGCGAGCGATGCCAGCCATCGGGCATCCGCATCAGGTCCAGCTCGACGCCGGGCTCGGCATGCAGAAGCCCGTGATGGCTGAAATAGAGCGAGTCCGATCCGTCCAGGCTGAGCTCGGCGACCGGGACGTACGTGCCGCTGATCTGACAGCTGGAATGGCCGAAATGCAGCCGGGTCATGTCGCGGATGGGTGGCTGCTCCACCCACCCGGAATCTGACACCCGCTCCCGCACGTCCACGGGCGCGCCGCAGTGCGGGCACGTCGTTGCCGCGCCCTCACTGTCGATCCGGCAGTACGGGCAGGTGTATCCCGCCGTCGTCTGCGACATGCTCCACCGCCTAGCTGCCGTCGATCACCAGTACTGCGTAGTCGACCCCGAGCTGCTCATGACCCCGCCGGTCATCTCCGGTGGCTCGAACACCGACTGCACGGCGACCCGGCCCGGTCCCTCAAGCGTCAGCCAGATCGACTTCGCCTGCCAGCGAGCCGAGCTGAACCAGTACTGGCCGTGCGGATACTCGAAGTGCAGGAACATCCGGACGGAGCGGTCCTTCCAGATCAGGCCGCCCGGCTGCACCAGGATGCGCTCGCCCTGCTGCAGGTCGCGGATGAACGTGTTGCCCGGCGCGTGCAGGAGCAGCAGGCCGGGGCCGCCCTGGGCCGTGAACCGGTCCATGGTCTGGCCGAGCGGGTAGTGCCACTCCTGCTCGTCGCCGTTCACGGTCGTGAACCAGATCCCGGAGTTCTCCCAGTGGTAGCCGACGTTGCTGGTCGCGACAAGGAACCGGTGCTCGACCACGTCGATGGCGTGATTGGCCATCAGCGGCACAGCGATCGTCTCGCCCGGTTCGTCGGCGCTGATCGCGATATGGCCAGGCCCCCGGGCCGTCATCATGATCAGCGGCATGCCGGCGAGCATCCGATTCCAGCCGCCCTGCATTCTCATCATCTCGAGCTGGACGCTCGGGTCGGTGTGCAGCAGTACGTGGTGCGAGAAGTAGACCGAGTCCTGCGGATCCAGGTTCATCTCCGCGACCGGGACGTACTTTCCGGCGATCTGGCAGGTCGACCGGTTGAAGTGGATCTTGGCCATGTCCCTGATCGGCGGCTGCTCGGCCCAGCCGGAGTCGGCCACACGGGCCCGCACGTCGACGGGGGCGCCGCAATGCGGACAGGTCGTGGCCGCGCCCTCGCTGGGGATGCGGCAGTACGGGCAGGTATAGCTCGCCGTGGGTGTCGACATGTCCGGCGCCTACTCCGTGCCGTGGTGGACGTACATGGATTGGACGCCAACCCGGCCGGGCCCGGTCATCTCGGCCAGGAACATGTTGTGGCTGCCGAGCATGCCCGTCTTGAAGCTCTGCTTGACCGTGTTCATGGTGACCGACGAGTCCTTGTACAAGAACCCGCCCGGCTCGACCAGGATCTTCTCGCCGGCCTGCAGCGTCTTCTGGAACACGTTGCCGTAGCCGTGCAGCAGCAGCAGCCCCTGGTCGCCGCCGGTCACGAACCGGTCCATGTACATGCCGCTCCCGCCGTGCAGGACGTTGGCCAGGCCCTTGATCCGGACGAAGGAGTAGTTCAGTGAGTGCGTGCCGGCCAGGAACGCGTGCTCGCGCACGTCGATCTCATGCGTGGGATGAATCGGCAGCACGACCACCTCGCCAGTCGCGTCCCTGGACAACGCGACCCGGCCCGGCCCGTGGGCGATGCTCACGATATGCGGCATGCCGCCCGCCATCCGGCGGCCGCCGGCGGTGTTCATCGCGGACATCGGCACCTGTGGCTCCTTCCAGAGCAGCACGTGGTGCTCGAAGAAGACCGAGTCGCCCTGAGCGAGGCTGAGCTCGGCGACAGGGACGATCTCGCCCTCGATCTGGCAGGTGGAGTTGGAGAACCGGAACTCCGTCATATCCCGCAGGCGCGGGGCCTCGGCCCAGCCCGAGTCAGAGACGACGTTCCGCTGATCGAGGGGCGCTCCGCAGGTGTTGCAGCTTGTGCGGTCGGGTGGGTTCTGGGCCTTGCACCACTGACACTCGATCCTATCCATCCGGACAGGCCTTTCTAATAGGGGTTAAACGGGCACGCTGGGACTGAGATGTTACGCGGAGCGGGCTTGGCCCGCTCCGCGTATCTGGAGGCTTTGAATGAATTGTTTAGGCCGGAGGCGGGGCCGTCGGGGTGCCGCACTCGGCGCAGAACTTCGCGGCCGGGCTGATGCTCGCGTTGCAGTTCGTGCAGTGTTTGCTCGTCGCCGTGCCGCACTCGGGGCAGAACTTCGCGCCGACCGCGACCGGACTCTGGCAGTTGCTGCACGCGACTGTCGGTGTGGCTGCCGGGGCGGCCTCCGCGGGCGCCGGTGCTGCCTGCTGGGCGGCGGCCTGCTG
>JASHOV010000218.1 GCA_030038495.1 Streptosporangiaceae bacterium | reverse complement strand
CGCGGGACCAGTACCTGGCGCAGCGAGCGCGAGGTAATGCTCGCCACGATGATCGCCCAGGTGTACAGCGCGTTGGCGATGCCGGCGACAACGCCGGAGTGGGTGATGCTGAGAAGCAGGAGCGCTGCGCCAGAGACGGCCGCGGTTACCGAGATCGCCCGTACCGGACCGAGCCACCGGCACAGGGTGCTCGTGCTGATCGCGCCCAGTAGCCCGCCGACGCCGCCCGCGGTCACCACCAGGCCGACCTCGCCGGCCGGCAGATGCAGGGTGTCCCTGGCCAGGAAGACGATCAGCTTGTCGGCGCCCAGGCAGAGGTTCAGCAGCAGCATGAAGACCAGCAAGGTGACCAGCAGCCTGCTGGCGGTGAGGTAACGCAGGCCGGTAGCAAGATCCCGGCTGAGCACCCGGAGGCTCGCGGCCTCGCGTGGCGCGGCCGGCCGGGCCTTCGGCCGGCTGCGCACGCTGGCCAGCGAGGCCAGTGACACCAGGAACGTCAGCGCGTCGATCAGCATCGACTCGTGCAGCAGGCCCGCGGCCGCGAGCAGTCCGGCGGCGCTGGGCCCGATGATCAGGCCGCCCTGGTTGGCGGACTCGAGCCACGCGTTGGCCGGAATCAGTCTCGGCCCGGTGAACACATCGCGCACGGCGATCGCCAGCGCCGTGTCGCCGAACACCGTGACCGCCCCGGCGGCGAACGCCAGCGTCAGGATCTCCCAGGCCGAGACCGCGCGCGATCCGGTGAGCGCGAACAGGACCAGGAAGATGACCGCGCGGATGATGTCGCTGACGATCAGGACCAGCCACGGGTCGAGCCGGTCGGCCGTGAGGCCGGCCGGCAGGCCGGCCGCGAGATAGCCGACGCCGCCCGGCAGTGAAGCCAGCACCGCCGCCATCGGGCTCCTCGTGAGCTGGAGCACCAGCAGCGGTACCGCGAGGACGGCTAGCCCGTCGCCCAGCATGGACACGGCTTGCCCGCCCAGGAAGACCCGCTCTCGCAGCACTTGTCTTCATCTTCGGCGTGCCGGATCGATCGTTCAATAGCGATCAGAGCGCACCACGGGCCCGTGCGACGCCGGCCGAGTGGCATACCCCGCCCGGCTGGCCGCCGGTGACTGAGCAGATTGCCGCGGTGATGATGTTGGCGGCGCCATCGATGTCGCGCCCGACCCCGCTGGCGGGATCGTGCATGTCCGCCGCCACCTGCGACCAGCTGAGGCCGTCGAGCGCGGACGGGACGTAGGACGTCTCCGGGAGCAGGTACCGGTTGGCGATGTCAAGGAAGGGGAACGAGCCGCCCAGTCGGTCGAACAGCACGGTCTGTGACCGCGTCGGGTGCTGCAGGTAGACATGGCCGAACGGCGTCGATGCATCGGTCGCCTCGCCGTACCACTCGACCGGCACGAACGACACGTATCTGCTGGTGAAGCCCGATCTGTAGAAGGACAGGGTTGGCGTGTCCGGGTAAACGTCAGTGGGGGAGGAGTGGATGAAGTGCAGGCCGGACAGGTGACCGAACCTGGACAGCGCCGCGGCGATGGCCCACCGCTCGGCCGCGCAGTAGGGGCAGAACTCGCCGCCGACGTAGAGCACTTCCGGCTTGCCGTCCAGGGAAAGCCTTGGCTGGCCGCCGATGGCCCGCAGGCCCGAGGCCGAGCCAGGCCCGATCGCGTCGAAGGTGGCCGCCGGCACCCCGGTGACCTGAGCGGCGAGCGCCGAACTCGCAATCGCGGGACCCGCCTTCGGCGGCGTGCGGGTGAGTGCCACTACCACGATCGCCACGACCAGCGTGAGCACCGCCGCAGTGCTGCCGCCGGCCAGCAGCAGCCGGCGCCGCGCCTGCGCGCGCCTGGCCGACGCCTGCTGCGCGGCGATCCGCTGGCGGGCCGCCCGCGTCCGGTTGCGCCCGGATTTACCCATGCGTCATCGACCTGCCTTTCCAGGGAATGCTGCGTGCGGAGAGTGAGCGGAGTTACGCGCTACCTGACGTCCCAGACGAGGACGCGCCCCTGCCGGTCGAGCAGCAGGTACTCGGCCTGCTCGGCGGGCCTGCCCTCCGGCCGGGTGACGATCAGCCAGGTGTCGCGGGCGGTCAGGTCGCCGCAGGCAGTCCGGACCGCCCGGGCCAGGCCGGGAGTCACGATCTGCGCGGGCCCGGACTCCAGGGACCCGGAATACCGGACGCGCACCGATCCGCTGGCCCGGTGCGTGCCGGACCGCCAGCTAGCCCGGACCTGCGGCCAGTAGGCCCGGTCGCTGCTGGCGAGATCGGAGCGGAAGCTGGTGCCGAGACCCTCGACCACCGCCGCCGTCTGCGCGCTCATGACGGCGGATGACGTTAGCTCCAGACCGGCTGGGTCAGGACACTGCCCGGAGGAGCGTAGCCCGGTGGACCGGTCGGCAGACGGGTAAATGGCTGCCGGGAACCCGGCCGCTCCCACCGCGGGCAGCGCATACGCCGCGGTCGTCGCACCGGCCGAATGGCCGGCAGCCTGCCCCGGCTGGAACGCGGAGTAGGCCATCACGATGACCGCGGTAACCGCGGCGCTCGCGATCGCCGCTGAGCTCGCCGTCCGGATCCGCTGACGACGCGCGGCCCTTGCCACCCGCGCCTGCGGGTCAGGCCACGCCGGCAGCGACCAGCCCGGGTCGCGCAGCAGCTCGCGCAGCCGCTGCTCGGTCTCGGTGCTATCAGCTACGGGGTCATGCGCCACGACCGGCACCTCCTGCGACGACGACAGTTGCGGGCCCGGTATGAGAGGCGGACGGGCGGATCGTTCCCGGTCTGAGGCATTTCTGGTCGTCGGCGGGCGGGTCCGCGGTAAGCAGCGGTCGCAGCGCCGCGAGGCCGCGGGACGCCTGGCTGCGGACCGTCGTCGGCTGGCAGCCAAGCAGCGCGGCGATCGCGTCGTCCGGCATGTCCTCCAGGTACCGCAGCACGAGCACGGCCCGCTGCCGCGGCGGGAGCGCGGCGAGTGCCCGGCGCAGGGCGTCCCGGTCGTGACTGCGCTCGAGCCTGGCGTCGTCGGCTGCTGTCTCGGGCACATCGCCCAGGCGGACGCGCGATCCCCACCGCCGCCACCGGGTGAGGTGGGTGTTCACCATTACCTTGCGGACATAGGCAACCGGGTCGTCTGGCCGCTCGCGGCGCCAGCGGCGCATCGACCTGGCCAGCGCCTCCTGGACGAGGTCTTCGGCCTCGGCGGGGCTCCCGGTCAGCAGGTGGCCGAACCGCAGCAGCGTCGGCAGCGCTGCGACGGCAAAGTCGGCGAAGCCGTCTCCGGCTGGCTCGGTGCTGGCCACGGGTCTCCTTTCCGCTACTAACTTGACCCGGCAGCGGCGGCCGGTGTTGCACGGCCGGGCGAGCTGTTTCACACGCTCGGCGCGCGAGCCCCGTCCAGCCTGAGGGCTCGCCGCGTGCTGGCTGAGTACTCGTCGGCGGCGGGCTGAGTACTTCAGCTCATGTCCGCCTTTGCCGGGCTCTGCGACGGTTAGGCCCGACGGCGAGCCATCCAGCGGGGGTGGCCGCGTCGGGCACGGGGAGGTTTCATGAATCCATTTGCCGGGCGCAGGCGGGAACTGGCGCTGGCCGGCGCGGCGGTCATGGTAGCCGGGCTGCTGTCTGCCGGCGGGGCTGGCGCTGCCACGACGAGTACCGGCTGGCGCGTGTTCGCCTCGATCTCGCTGCCGCACAATTCGGTGCTGCTCGGGAACATCGACGTCGTCAGCCCGGCAGACGCATGGGCGGCGGGCATCATCGACGACGGCTTGCGTGGCCAGCGCGCGCTGGTCGAGAACTGGAACGGCCGCACATGGCGGCAGGTAGCCTTCCCGGCCAACGACGCCTCGCGCCTCGCCGGGAACGTTCCGATCGCCGTCGTCGGCGCCTCCTCGAGCCGGGACGTCTGGGTGTTCGGCCAGTTCGGTCACTACCTGCGGCTGCGGGACGGCCGCTGGACGCCCGCACTGATCCCGTCGTTCCCGAGGGAGACCTACATCGACCAGGCCGTGGCGTTCAGCCCGTGCGACGTCTGGGTCTTCGGCCTGCGCGCGATCGGGAGCATTTCGCGGGGGACATTCGCGTTGCTTCCGTTCGCGGCCCGGTTCGACGGACGCGGGTGGCGGCAGGTCACGATCCCGGGCCACGCGAGCCAGGGCGCGTTCACGGTGAGCGCGGCATCGGCCCGCGACATGTGGGCCCTGGACGGGACGCTCATGCCGGACTCGGGGTTCTACGCGAAGCCGAGGGTCCTGCACTGGAACGGCCGGTCCTGGCGGCCGGTGGCGACCCAGCCCCGGCGGCCGAAGGGCGGAACGCTGACCACGATCCTGGCTCTCGGGCCGGACAACGTGTCGGTCGGCGGCAGCATCCCGGACAGGAAGGGCGGCTCGACCGAGCTCATCCTGCACTGGAACGGCAGGTCCTGGACCTCGGCCGACCCGCCTGCCCGTGCCACCGAGGATGGCTACTATGCGGGCAGCATGACACCGGACGGCCACGGCGGATTCTGGCTGCTGGGCACGAGCTTCGAGGCCGCGCTCTCCGGGCCGGCGCGCGTCTGGCACTACTTCCGCGGCACGTGGTCGGCGCCGGCCGTGCTCAGCTCCCGGCTGATCGTGCTGGGTATCGCGTCGGTGCCGCACCGTACGTCGGTCTGGGGCATCGCGGCCGGACCTGGTCTGGTCAAGGGCGCGATACTCCTGTACGGCGTTCCGCCGCGCTAGCGGCCGGGATGCCCGGGTAAGTGCCCTCGGTACCTGGCGGCGGCCAGGCGTGCGGGAGACTTGCCGGATATGACCGACGAACGCTCTGCGCAGCCGACCATGCGACTCGCCGCCGTCACGGTGGGCGCCCCTGCCCCGCGGGAACTTGCGGCCTTCTACGCCCGGCTGCTCGGGTGGGCGATGACCGTCGATGAGCCAGCCCTGCCCGCCGAACCGCCGGAGGCTGGCTGGGCACAGGTGCGCCCGCCGGCCGGGCAGCCGGGCACGTACCTGAACTTCGAGTACGAGGCTCAGTTCGCGCGCCCGGCCTGGCCGGCGGAGTGCGGCGCGCAGGTCGCGACCCAGCATCTGGACATTTGGGTCGAGGATCTGGACGACGGCGTCGCCCGCGCCACGGCCGCCGGGGCCACGCTCGCAGAATTCCAGCCGCAGGAACACGTACGGGTAATGATCGACCCGGCCGGCCATCCGTTCTGCCTGTTCGTGTGAGCCGCGATGAGGTGGTTCCTCCCTCCCGTGCGCCCGGCTCGTTCCGCGCGACTGCCCGGTCAGGGGTCTTTGCCTGCAGCTGACGGCGCGCCCGGCTCGCTCGTGGTCCACTACGTGACATGGACTGGAGCTGGGTGGGGCCGCCGCTGGACGTGCGGCCGCTGTTCGCAAGGGACCGCGCGGAGTTGATCGCGCTGCTGCGGGAGCTGTACGCATCCGACTGGCAGCGGCCGACGGTCTGCCCAGGCTGGCGCGTGCACGACGTCGTCGCGCATGTAGTGCACGACTACATCAGGAAACTGTCGGGTCGGCGGGACCGGTTCCCGGCCCCCGGCCCGGTCGCCGGCGAGACGCTGCCGGTATTCCTCGACCGGGTCAACCAGGAGTTCGTCGACGTCGCGGCCCGCTGGAGCCCGCAGGTACTGATCGACCTGCTCGGTCTCCTCGGCCCGGAGCTGGACCGGCTGTGGGCGGCAGTGGATCTCGATGAGCTTGGCGCGGTCGTCTGGTGGGCGGCCCCCGATATGCCCGCCCCGGCGTGGCTGGACGTGGCCCGCGAGTACACCGAGTACTGGGTACACCAGCAGCAGGTCCGCGACGCCGTCGGCAAACCCGGTGCTAACGACGATGAGCTGACGTTCCCGGTCATGGACACATTCCTGCGCGCGGTGCCGCACGCGCTCCGCCTCGTGCCCTCCGAACCCGGTGCCTGGGTGGAGTTACGGGTCACTGGCGCCGGGGCCGGCACCTGGACGGTCCGGCGGCGGGACGCCGACTGGGCCGTATCCCGCGGCTCGGCCGGCCAGTGCGTCGGCCAGGGCCAGCCCGGCCAGGGCCAGCCCGCCCAGGCTCAGGTGGAGCTGTCGTCCGGCTGCCTGTGGCGGGTGGCGACACGGGGCATCTCCGTGGACGCCGCCCGCGATCACGCCCGGATTGTCGGCGATGTGAGCCTGGGCGGAGCGGTGCTCAGCCTCGTCTCGATCGTCCGCCAGCCGTAAGAGCGGGGTCTGTGCGGATTAGGTAACACTATGGTGTTACCTAATCCGCACAGACCCCGCTACTTGTCCAGTCCGAGCGTGAACGTGGGCTTCGGCGTCGTATCCGGCAGCCGGTGCTCCTCCGAAAGTCGCCGGATCGCGGTGCCGGTGGCCAGGAACTCCGTGGCGTGCTCGCCCCAGACGTGGTTCTTGACGTCTACCGCCACGCCGACTATGCCGCTCGCGCCCGCATCCGTCGCCTCCGCCTGCATGCGGGACAGGGCCAGTTCCCGCGCCTCGTAGACGCCCTGGGTGAACTGCGGCATCTCCTGGTTCTGGGCGGCCTGGCGCATCGACTGCATGACTCCCTGGTGGGCGATGTGATAGACGCACGTGCCGAGCACAAAGGCGACCGGCACCGCGCCGGCGGCGATCAGCCGGAAGAAGTCCTGCGCCGACAGGTCCGAGGTGAACGCCCGGCCGTTCGGCGCCTTATGCGCTCCCTGCCCGGACAGGTGCCGCACGGCGGTGCCGGCGGCGACGAACTCCAGGGCGCCCTGACCCCAGGCATACATCTGCATGCGCAGGTCGACACCGACGATCCCGTCGGCCCCGAGGTGGTCAGCCTCGGCCTGCATCCTCGCCATGGCCAGTTCCCTGGCGTTGTACATCGCCTGGGTGAGCACCGTCAGTTCCTGGTTCTGGTTCCAGCGACCTACCTGGATGCCGATGTGGTAGATCGAAGACCCGATCACGAACCCGAGCGGCTCGAAGCCGGCCTCGCCGAGAAGCACGTATTCGGACACGGAGAGGTCTGAGGTGAAGACGCCGGATTCCGAGGCGCCCGCGGTATGGGCCAGCCTTGAGTCGGCGGCCTGCGGTTCCCAGACAGCGGGATCGGCGCCGGACTGGCTTGAGAAAAGTGGCATCTGGTTGGCTCCTTCGCAGTTTCCTGCTGCCACGCTACTGCCCGGCCCCACCTCTCGCGTTACCCGCACATGTCCCCGCGAGATGCGTGCGCGACGAGGCTGCGGACCGCTGCTGGCGGTGCGGTACCTGATGCCCATGGGTCATACTGGCTGGCGGTTAGTTCGCCGTCTCGCCTTGGTTCCTCGCTGGGCAGCCGTGCCTACGATATGAGGGGCCGGGGGAGACGGCACAACCCAGCCTAGGAGAAGTGCATGCCGCAAGCGCAAGCACGGCCGGCTGCCAGCGAGTCGTCGGACGTTGCCAAGCTCGTCAGGCTGCATCACCGGCGGCGCGGGTGGGCCTGGGTGGCGACCGGCAGCGTGATTGGCCTCGTCGTGTATGCGGGAATCGACGTAAAGCTGTTCGAGAACCTCACCGGGACGACGGAAACCCTCAGCGCTATCTCGGTCTTCGTGCTGCTCGCCCTGACCCTGGTCGGGCTAGCTGTCGTGATCATCGATACATCACGCATTCACCGCGCCGAGACGAGCGTCCAGGTCACCGCGAAGGGCAGCGTTTCGCATTACCCGCTGTACGCTCACGCTCATCGCTATCCGCCGCGCCACCCTGGCAGCTGGGTGGCCGCCATCTTCATGCTCATCGCGATGACTGGTATCGCCGTGTATATCCTGCCCCCCGAAGTGAACGCGTGGGCATATGTGGTCGGCGCGGGGAGGCAGGACACCTTCAACCCGGTGTCGTACACCCAGGCCTGCGCCGGGTCCATGCGCACAGGGGGCGGCTGCCACATCGTGACAGAAGGCTACCTTTCCAAGAGCCACGAGCAGGTCAACTGGGGCAGCCAGGTGCCACTCGGCCAGCCGTTCAGCGTCCGCGACCCGCTGTGGGCCTGGGGCACCGGGCGGAACCTCGACACCTACACCGGCGACGGCGCGGCGATCCCGACGATCGTCGCGGGCTTTTTCTTCGACGGAGTGGCGCTCCTGTTCCTGTACATCCTCGTCGTGATAGTGCGCGACACGTCGGGACCGTCGCGGCCAGGCGAGCGGAAGTCCGCGCGCGACACGTCGTCGAGACGAAGCCAGCGCATGGCCGTGCCCGTCGGCCCAGATCCGGCCGGAGTCCACCAGGCACATCATCCCGATCGCGTCCGCCGCGCCAACGGCACTCGTAGCCGTGCGCGCCGCGGCCGAGGTAGGCGCTGACGATCGCCGGGGCCGCTTCGTACTCGGGCGGCTTACACCGCGTTTGACGGACGGCCGTCAGGCCCCAGGCATCGGCCCAGGTGGGAGCTGAGCTGCCGGGGCCGGTGGCGCGCCTGGAGGGACTCGAACCCCCGGCCGGCTGCTTAGAAGGCAGCTGCTCTATCCGGCTGAGCTACAGGCGCTTACGGGCACATTGTGCATGACCTAGGTCACGCGCGGACACGCATTTTGTCGTGGCGGTGGCTGCGCGCAACCACCATATTGCCTATCGTCATGTCCCATGCCCCGCCGCCAAGCTCTTCCTACGCGTCAGCAGCCAGCCCCGAGTCCGAGCCGGGTACGACCGTGAACGGGGTGCTCCTGGTCGCGGGCACCACCTCGGACGCCGGAAAGAGCCTCGTCACGGCCGGGATCCTCCGCTGCCTGCGCCGCCAGGGCGTGAACGCGGCCCCGTTCAAGGCCCAGAACATGTCCCTCAATTCGTACGTGACCGCTGACGGGGCCGAGATCGGCCGGGCCCAGGCCATGCAGGCGGCTGCGGCCGGGCTGGAACCGGACGCGCGCATGAACCCGGTGCTGCTCAAGCCGGGATCGGGCGGCTGCCAGGTCGTCGTGCTGGGCCAGCCGGTCGGCGAGGTCGACGCGTCCGAGTACGCCGAGCACGCCGAGCGACTGCTCGACGTGGCGCTGGACAGCCTCGGCCAGCTGCGCCGGGACCACGACGTGGTCATCTGCGAGGGGGCCGGCAGCCCGGCAGAGATCAACCTGCGCGATACCGACATCGCCAACATGGGCCTCGCCCGCGCGGCCGGACTGCCGGTCATCCTGGTGACCGACATCGACAGGGGCGGCGCGTTCGCCGCGCTGTACGGCACGGTCGCGCTGCTCTCGGCCGAGGACCAGGCGCTCATCTCGGGCTTCGTGGTGAACAAGTTCCGCGGCGACCGGGCGCTCCTCGAGCCAGGCCTGAGCATGCTCCGCGGCCTCACCGGGCGGCCGGTCCTCGGCGTGCTCCCGTGGACCGAGGGACTCTGGCTCGACGCGGAGGACACGCTCAGCCTGACCACGTCGAACCGGCCCGCGGCCGGGCCGCCGCTGGGGCCGGACGTGCTTCGGGTCAGCGTCGTGCGGCTGCCCCGTATGAGTAACTTCACCGACGTCGACGCGCTGTCGGTCGAGCCGGGCGTCCTCGTCAGGCTGGCCGACACGCCGGGCGAGCTTGCGGACGCCGATCTCGTGATTGTGCCGGGAACGAGGGCCACGGTGGCCGATCTCAGCTGGCTCCGCGAGCGTGGTCTGGCGGATGCACTGACCGCCAGGGCGCGGGCCGGCCGGCCGGTCCTCGGCATCTGCGGCGGCTACCAGGTGCTGGCCCGGCAGATCTGCGACAACGTGGAGTCTGGCGCGGGCGAGGTGTCGGGGCTCGGCCTGCTGCCCGCCCGCGTCACCTTCGGGGAGTCCAAGGTCCTGGGCCGTCCGGCCGGCACGGCCTATGGCGCCGCCGTGTCGGGCTATGAGATTCATCACGGGGTTGTCACCGTCGACGGGATCACCGCCGAGCCGTTCCTCGACGGCTGCCGCAGCGGCACGGTCTGGGGGACGAGCTGGCACGGCACGCTGGAGAACGACGAGTTCCGCCGGGCGTTCCTCACCGAGGTGGCTGACCTCGCGGGCCGCGACTTCAAGGCATCGCCGGACAGCTGCTTCGCCGTGCTGCGGGAGGCCGCATTCGACGTCCTCGGTGATCTCGTGGCCGAGCACCTGGACACGGTCGCCCTCGCTCGCCTGATCGAGGGCGGCTCGCCGCCGGGGCTGCCGGTCCTGCCCCCGGCCGCGGTGATCAGCCGATCATGACGCGGTCGCGTCCGGAACGGCTGCCGATTCCTGGCCCGGCGACGAGAGTCCGGATACCAGCTCGGTGTCCCGCAGCGACGCACTGCGCAATGCCGGGATCAGCGCTCCGAGCACGAGTGCTCCGGCCACGCAGGCCAGCCCGCCGCTGACGATGGAAAACTCCAGTCCCAGCACCCTGGCGACCGCCCCGGCTTCGACGTTCCCGAGCGAGGGAGTGCTCGTGACCTGGGCCAGGTACAGGCTGCTGACCCGGCCGCGCAGCGCGTCGGGCGTGTAGAGCTGGAGCAGCGTGTTGCGCAGGACCATCGAGACCATGTCGCCCATGCCGGCGACCGCGAGCAGCACCAGCGCCAGCGGCAGGCTGGAAACGAGGCCGAACACCGTGATCGCGACGCCCCAGATCGCAGCTGCCGCCATCACGACGATGCCGGGTCGCCGGACGTGCGCGGTCCACCCGCTGGTGGCTGCGCCGATGAGCGCGCCGAGGCCCGGCGCCGCCGTCAGCAGGCCGAAGGTCGCCGGGCCGCCGTGAAAGTGCTGGACGGCCAGGGCGGGAAACAGCGCGCTGGGCATCCCGAAGAGCATCGCGTTGGTATCGACAAGGAGAATGCCGGCGACAACGCCGTTGTGCCGGACGTAACGGAACCCTTCGGCGAACAAGCGCAGGCTGGGACGGTCGGCCCGGACCGTGGGCGGCAGCGGCCGCAGGCCGATCATCGCCAGTCCGTAGAGGGCGAAACACGCCGCGTTGATCGCGTAGCAGGCGGCCAGCCCCGGGCCCGCGATCAGCAGCCCTGCCAGCGCGGGCCCGCCCAGCTGGCCGAACTGGCTCGCGGTCGCGTTGAGCGCCGCGGCCGCCGTGAGCTTGTCCGGGCCCACGAGCGCCGGGATCGCAGCCGTCGCGGCCGGCGAGCTCAGCCCGGAGAGCAGGCCGATACCGAACATGATCACGTAGAGCGGCCACAGCGCCGGGTGGCTGAGCAGGCTGTTGGCCATCAGCAGGAGCGCGAGCGCGGCCTGCGGGAACCTGACTGCGGTCAGCAATCTGCGCCGGTCGTGCCGGTCGGCCAGCATGCCCCCGGCGAGCAGGCCGATGAGCATGCCCCCGCTGAAGATGAGAGTGAGGAGGCCGACGGCGAGGGAGTTGTGCGTCAGGCCATAGACCTGCCAGTTGGCGGCGGTCATGGCGACGGTGCTGCCCGCCATGGAGACGAACCCGCCGGCGAACAAGCGCCGGAAGTCGCGGCTCTCGCGCAGCGGCGCGACGTCGATCGCGATCTGCCCGATGCGCATTCCAGCTCCGGTCGGTGTCGCCAAGCCTGCCGCCGCTAGGCGGCTCAGCCCGTGGCGAGGCCGGGCACTGCGCCGCGGCCACCAGGCAGGTTACCGGCATTCCGACAGTTGCCCCGTCTCCGGGCGGCGGGCCCCGAGCGCCGCGTTCCCTTATTAATGGGCCGGCAGAACGCATTGATGCAAATTAATCTAGAAGATCAAATACCGGCTGGCCTTGCTGGCTATATTTTCTGAGAATGCTTGTTCAAGCTGTATAGGGGGCGAACAGATGAAAATGATTCGAGGGGGAGTGGTTGCGGCATTAGCCGCGCTCGCGTGCGTCGGCGCGGCGGTGGACGCGCCGCCCGCTGTGGGCTGGCCTGCGCATTCGCTGTGGGTCGGCACCGCGATGGCGACGGCGAGCGGCGGCACGAGCTGCGCGGCGCCGGGTTACAACACCATTCAGTCAGCCGTCAACGCGGCCACTTCCGGCCAGCAGATAATCGTATGCGCAGGCACCTACACCGAACAGCTGCAGATCACCAAGTCAGTCGAAATCTCGGGCATCGGAGCTGTCGTGGTCGAGCTGCCCGGCACGCCCGCTAACGCCACGACGACCTGTGATAAGCAGATGGCCTCCGGGAATCCGGGCAGCCCGCCCGAGCAGGACCAGGATGCGATCTCGATCTGCGGCGGTATCAGGGTGAGCCTGACCGGCATCACCGTGGACGCCGCCTGGGCCAGCGGAACCTGCTACGCCGCCATGTACGGGATAGTGGTCGCGGGCGGGGCGACGCTGCGGTTCGACAAATCGCAGATCACCGCCGCCGGCGCGGTGCCGCTGAACGGCTGCCAGGGCGGGGTCGGCATTCTCGCCGGGGACGCCCAGGGCTCGCCCGCGCAGGTCGGGCACCTGATCGTGACCAACTCCACAGTGTCGGGGTACCAGAAGAACGGCATCGTCGTCGACGGGACCGGCTCGACCGGGACGATCTACAACTCGATTGTCACCGGCGCGGGCCCCACGCCGCTCATCGCCCAGAACGGCATCGTGGTCGGCAACGGCGCGGGCGCCACCATTATCGCGTCGGACGTGTCGGGTGACGAGTGCGCCGGCCTGTCGGTGTGCGGGCCGGATCCGCTCAGGCAGGCGCAGGCGGCGGGCATCCTCATCTACGCGACCGACGCGCCGGTCTCGGTGACCGGA
>JASHOV010000217.1 GCA_030038495.1 Streptosporangiaceae bacterium | reverse complement strand
TGTCGACGGCGACGACCGCGGCGCGGCCGATCCTTGCAGCCAGCATTCGTGCCGACTCAGTGTCGGCGCTCGAGAGCCGCACGGTCTCGCCCCCCGAGGCAAGCTGGCGGGCGATGGCCGATCCGATCCCTCCAGCGCCGATGATCGCTGTGGTCACTCGTACTCCTCGGCGGGCGTGCTCGCCGGCCAGCGAGCGGGCGACCAGTCCCCGTCCGGGTCCGTGGTTTGCCCCACCTCGATCAGGTGACCGTCGGGATCGCGGATGTAACAGCGCTTCTCGTACTGGTGCTGCTTCGGCGGCGTCAGGAAGTGAGCACCCCGTGCGCTCCATTCGGCGTACACGGCCTCGATGTCCCTAACCCGGATATTGAGGAAGCTGCTGACCCGGTCGGGATCGCGCGGCGTCTCCAGGATGACCGTCGGCTTGTCGTCGGTGGGTCCTCCGCCGACATTGATGATGATCCAGCTATTGGCTAGCGCGACATAGGTAACTTCTCCGGCGAAGGCCACCCTGCCGCCCAGTACTTCGGTGTAGAAGCGCCGAGAGCGCTCGACATCGTCCGAGACAATGAAGTGGGCTAGCACGATTCCCTCCGGCTTCGGCGGGAGCTCGGCCATCTAGCACCTCCGTGGTTGGTCTCACACCCGCTTGCGACGGGGTCTGCAGCCGATGTTACTAGCGGTAAGCGTCCGGTCTCCTTCCGCGGCCACATGGGCTCGTTGACCAGCGGACCGAGCTAGTTGCCGCGGTGGCCATCTTCGCGGTCGGCCTGCGGATGAACGCCGAGATGGTGCCAGTTGGTCTCGGACAGATCGACGTCGTAGTAGCGCGCTGCCTTCTCGATGTTCGCGAACGCGACGTCGCGGTCGGCATCAGATACATCGATGACCTGATCGAAGCGCGCGACCGCGTTCCTGACATGCGAAGCGTCAGTCAGCGGCTCCTTCCGCTGCTTGGGGAACGCGAACACGGTATCCGGCAGCGGGCTACGTGTGGTGAGCTGACCGTGCTCTTCGTGCGGCTGCCAGGTAGCTTGTGCGGATGCCACGGCAAGACCTCCTTCCCTTGGGACCTAACTGCCATTAGTACCCGCGCAGGTCGCCGCGTCACCGCAATCGGACACGATCCGGGAGTGACAGAACGGCTCGGGCGCGGGACCTGACCGTCGACAGCACCGGCCGGTCATATCCTGTGCCCGTGGGGACCAGCCCTGTCGACTACCGCGGATGCGGCTTCTGGACCAGGGATGCCGCGCTAGAGACGGTTCTTGGCCTGCTCGTCACCGAGTTGCAGCCGCTCTGCGAAATGGGTGACGCGCTCAGCGCGGTCCTCGACTGGTGGACATTGCAGGCGACTATCGGCTTCAACGGTTGTATATCCCCAAACCTGGACCAGAATCTGGCCGATCCGCGCATGGGACCGATGGTGACATCCGCGGTTCGCCGCGTCCTCACCGGCCTCCCAGCCGAAGGGCTAGTGACTGCAGCGGATCCGGGCTTCGTCCAGCGGGCCGAGCGCGTCAGCGCTGGAGAGCGATGGCACTGCCCGTCCGCGCTGGCGACATGGGTGATCGAAGTGAGCCATGCGCTTCTCGACCTGATCGAGGGCGACCTGCCTGCTAGCCCGGACGACCGCTGGTTTATCGACGGGACCGGGCGCCACAATCTGCCGCGCAGCAGGCGCCACACCAAGGAGGCTTAGCAGCCCGGCCAACGCCAGGAACTGGTCCCCAGGCATTGGCGCTCGCAACGTGGGAGGCGACAGTGTCACACTGGGATGCCAGGGAAACGCCCTGGGATCGCGGACATACCAGGGACCACGATGACGGAGACGCCCGAGTTCTTCGAGGAAGAGCGCATTAGGCAGCAGTCTGAGCGCCTTAGGGAGCAGTCCGAAGGCGGCCTGCTCCAAGATCGCGATGATGCGCCTGAGCGCGAGATACAGGAGCGCGACCGCGAGCATCGGGAGGTTGAATACCTCGACCCGGAGGCTAACGAGGCGCACGCTCCCGGGCAGATCTGTGCGCGGTGCGGAACCGTCATCATCGCGGGTCAAGACGCGCGACTGCGACCAGACGGCCGGTGGATGCACGAAGTGTGTCCCCCGGTTCTCCGCGAAGCGCCAACACAGAGCACGGGACCTTCTGGCGGCGCGTGACACAGGACCCCTGGGATCGGCGGTCGCTCGGCGGAGACACCGGATGCACCGCGGGCAAGCGATTCCGCGACCCGCGATGCACTTGGGTCTTGCTTCCTCCCGCCCTTACATGGCGCCCGGCCAGGCCGGCCTCGGTACGCTCGGTCCATGGCTAGCAACTCAGTTCACGGGCCCCGGCCGTGCAGGGGCCCGCGGCCCGCATCGGTGCCAGCGTGAACTCGCCCAGGAACGGCGTCCCGGCCGCCGCACTCAACCAGGTGCTCAGCGAGGTCATTGATGACGTCCTGGACGTGCGGCAGGCCCACCGCAGGGTTCCAGAGACGCATGCCCTCCACGCGGAGCTCGATCAGCTCTTCGACGACCTGAGAGGCTGGGCCCGGCTGCTCGCAGACCAGGATCAGGCGCTCGGCCTGTCGCCGCTGGCGAGCGTGCCGACCGCGGCCGGCCGCAAGCCGCCGCATTCCTGGCATGGCGCCGCAAGCGACGAGGAGGTCCGCCGGATCATCGGCGAGGATCTCGACCAGCTGGGACACTACCTGGCCGCAGCACTCGCCGAGCACCAGGATGACCAGGTACAAGCGGCCCTTGCCGAAATGCAGCGCGGATTGCTGATTCACCAGCGTGCGCTCAGCGAGCCCTGAAGGTGTCCTAGCTCGTCGCGACGCGATCTTGGGACGGAAGCTGGCGCACATTCACGGCCAGTTAAATCCGCCTGAGCTCTCTTTTCCTGGTGCCGCCCGATCTCCTGATGCCGCCCGCGGTATCGCGCGGCGATTACGACGGCAACTTCTACCCCGCCAGCGGAACAGCCTGGCGCCGCTTCGAGCGCACTAGCCGCGATTCGGACCGGCGATGTGCGATGACGCCGGGGTCTCAACAGGGTTCGCACGGGGATCGGCCAGAGGTAGAGCTCTGGTCCTCCACCGGTCACCTGCGGCTGGTCCGATCATCTGGAGCGAGCGGCTCGCGGTGGCTGCTCGCCGCTCCGCGTGACGAAAGGAAGGGGACCGTGTCCGAAGAACAGCCATTCATGCAGAGGCGGTTTTCGCGTCGCAAGCTGCTGACCGGTGCCGCCGCGATCGGCGGCGCCACGGCAGCCTCGATCGCACTGCCGCCCAACCTCCGCAAGGCCCTCGCGGCACCAGCTCCGGCGAGCTTCAGCCCGAGGGAGATCAAGCACGTGGTCTTGGCGATGCAGGAAAACCGGAGTTTCGACCACTACTACGGCACCCTGCCCGGCGTACGGGGCTACGCCGACCCGACGGCGATCACGATCGCCTCGACGGGAGAGAGCGTGTGTTCATCCTCAATTACGATGAGAACGACGGCCTGTTCGACCACGTCGTGCCGCCCACCCCTCAGCCAGGAACGGCGGACGAGTTTGTCACCCTCACCTCCCCGTTCGGCACCAACGGCGACGGGCTCCCGATCGGCATGGGCTTCCGCGTTCCGTGCATCATCGTCTCCCCGTGGACCCAGGGCGGCTGGGTGTGCTCGGATGTCAGCGACCATACCTCCTGCCTGCAGTTCCTCGAGATAGTCACCGGCGTGCCCTGCACACAGATCAGCAACTGGCGCCGCGAGACCGCCAGCAACCTCACCGGCGCGTTCGCCGGCCCCGGCTACAACCCGGTACGCCCGGCCCTCCCCGACACCAACGGCGACTACCTGCTGGCCCAGTACACCAGCGAGAACTTGCCACTGCCTGCCTTCCCCACGCGCCGACGTTTCACCGATAGTGCGCCCTACAAATCGGGTAAATACCTCGAAACAAGGGACACAATCGGTGAAACGTCGGCGCGGCCGATCTGCGTGCCGCCGCAGTCACGCGCAAACGGCGCCCCACGCTGCCGGCCCGCGCGGCGACCACCGGGCGACATAGGCGGCGGCCTGTTGTCACCATCCGCCTGTCGGGGAGTATGGACTCATGTCTTCCGCGACCTCGCCGGTGACCGCGGACCTGGCTGCGCCCGATGACCGGCGCTGGCTGGTCCTGATCGTGGTCGCCGTCGCTCAGCTCATGGTGGTCCTGGATTCCACGATCGTGAACATCGCACTGCCGTCGGCGCAGCGGGCGCTGGGGTTCCCGAACAGCGACCGGCAGTGGGTGGTGACGGCATACGCGCTGGCCTTCGGCAGCCTGCTGCTGGTGGGCGGCCGCCTCGGGGACATGTTCAGCCGCGAGCGGGTGTTCATCACCGGCTTGGTCGGATTCGCCGTTGCCTCGGCCATCGGCGGTGCTTCCGTCTCGTTCACGATGCTGGCAGCAGCCCGGACCCTGCAGGGCGCCTTCGGCGCCGTTCTCGCGCCCTCGGCGCTGGGCACGCTGGTGAGCACGTTCCGCGAGCCGCGAGAGCGGGCCAGAGCCTTTGGCGTGTTCGGCTCGGTCGCCGCCGGCGGCGGTGCCGTGGGCCTGATCCTCGGCGGGGTGCTCACCCAGTACCTGTCGTGGCGCTGGACGCTGTACGTCAACCTGGTGTTTGCTGCCATCGCGGTGGCCGGAGCGGTGGCCTGGATCAGCCCCAGCCGCCCGGACGAGCGGCCGCGGATGGACTGGCCGGGGGCCGTGCTGGCGTGCGCCGGCCTGTTCCTGATCGTTTTCGGCTTCTCCCGCGCCGAAACCGCCGGGTGGGCGGCCCCGCAGACGCTCGGTTCCCTGGCAGCGGGCGTGGTACTACTCGCCGGGTTCCTTCGCGCCGAGCAGCGGTCTAGCCACCCGTTGCTGCCGCTGCGGGTGATCCTCGACCGGACCCGTGGTGGTTCGTACGCCGCGGTCTTCATATCGGGAATCGCGATCTTCGGAACGTTCCTGTTCCTCACCTACTACCTGCAAGTGGTCAAGGGAGAAAGCCCGCTGACCACCGGGTTGCTGTTCCTGCCAATGATCGGCTGCATCCTGATCAGCTCCAACCTCTCCAGCATCGTGGGCCTGGCCCGGTTCGGGCCGCGGGTCCTGATCGCCACTGGCATGCTGCTGGGCACGGGCGGGATGGCGTACCTGGCCCAGGTGAGCGTGACCTCCAGCTACACCACCGGCGTGCTGCCAGCGCTGCTGATCCTGGGCCTGGGATTCGGCATGATCTTCGCGCCGGCCATCAACACCGCTACCTTCGGCGTAGCCCGCCGGGACTCCGGCGTCGCCTCCGCGCTGGTCAACACGATGCAGCAAGTCGGCGGCTCGATCGGCACGTCGGCTCTCAGCACGATCGCGCTCAGCACAGCCGCCAGCTACCTGGTCGCCCACCACACCAGTCCGCTTGCACCGGCGATCGCGGCCACCCACGGTTACACCGTCGCCTTCAGCGTCTCGTCAGCACTGCTCGGGCTCGGCTTCATCCTCGCGGTCGTCCTGCTGCCGTCCAAGCGCCGGCTTGCCGAGCTCAGGAACGCCGCCGCCGCCGCTGCCGCCCCGGCCCGTGCACCGTCACCTGCCGCCCCCGCCCCGGCGCCGTCACCTGCCACACCGCGCCCGGCGTTCGAGGCGATTCCCGCCGGCCTGTGCGGCTGCTCGCCGGTGGTGACCGCAGCTCACGCGTCGGCGGCCACGCCGGTCCGTTAAACCTGGCGCCGGTCAGCAGCAGGCGGATTACGGGCCCGGGCGCCTGCGGTAACGGAATCGGGGTTATCCTCCGTCGGTGAGCACTCCCACGTCCCCCGCGTCGGACCTGCGTTTTGTCGTCGGCTACGACGGATCACCGCCGGCCGGCCGCGCGCTCGAGGCCGCGGTCAACCTCCTCCAGGGCCGCGCTGGCCAGATCGACGTCGTGTACGTGGCTCACCTGCCCAGCATGGCCGCCCTGTCGCCAGGCGCCGTGAGCGAACTGGAAACAGACTTCGATGACGTCGAGCAGGAACTTCGGACGATGGCGGCCGGGCAACTGGACGGCCGCGAGCGGAGCTGGGGCTTCGAGCGTCGCCAGGGCCAGATCGCAGAAGAATTGATCGCGGCCGCCAAGGACCTCGGCGCGGCGCACCCCGACGCGACCGTCGTCATCGTGGTCGGCAGCTCGTCTCTCGTCGCGCACCGAGTCGTGGGCTCGGTCGCCGTCAGCCTCGCCCGCCACTCGCCCGTTCCCCTCATAGTCGTGCCCTAGCCCCGCCAAGCTGGCGGCCGGTGATGACGGGCAGGTCCTTCAGGGTCACGATTCCCGGCTCGGCCGCCACGACATAGGGGATGGCATTAGTGGCGGGCAAGGCGGTGTAGATCATGCCGGCGCCCATGAAGCCGTCCTCGGGCCAGTCCTGCGGCGGTAGGCAGTGAATGACAGTGCGCATGTTCGGCTGGCCGAAGACCTGGATGACGTGCCCGTGCGCCAGCGGCTTCGGCGGCGTCACGTGCTGGCCCATGATCCAGTTGAAGCCCACGCTGACCACGTTCCGCTCGCCTGCCCAGCCGCGGTGGTAGCCGAATGCGCCGGCGACTGTTCCTGCCGGGATCTTCATGAAGCCCAGGTCTGAGTCACCAGTGGCCTCGGTAAAGGTCACCGCGAAGGTCATGCGGTCCAGCTTCACCCCGATGGCGTCCGCCATCATGGCGGCCGACTCGGCAAAGACCTCGCTCTCGATCCGAAGGTTCTGCGCCAGTCCAGGTGTGTCCACCGGCTTGCCGAAGCCCATGGCGGACTGGGTGCCGGCCGATTCATACGTCGAGCAGTCGACAGACTCGGTGATCCGGATCTCGTCCACGCGTTCGCACGCCCCGCTGAGCACCATCGCGACCATGTTGGTGACGCCGGGGTGCGCGCCGCTGCCAAAGATCGTCGACCGGCCTTCCGCGCACGCGGCCCGGATCCGGTCCAGGTCAGCAGGCAGCTGCTTGCCGCCGGTGATCCAGGCTGCCGTGGTGCACACGTTGATGCCCGCCCGCAGCAGGGCGTCTAGCTCGTCGATACTCGGCCACAGCGGGTTATAGCAGCAGGCGTCCGGCTTCAGCGCGATGAGTTCGTCCATGCTGGCCGTGGCTTTGACACCGGTCGGGTAGGGCCAGCCGCATAGCTCGGCCGCGTCCCGCCCGACCTTGGCGGCTCCGTGCGCGTAGACCCCGACGAGCTCCAGGTCCGGGCGAGCGATGATCGCGTGCAGGGACCGGCGCCCGATATTTCCTGTAGTCCACTGGATGACGCGCAGCGGGCGGTCGAACGGAGGCGTCGGCATCCACGTCGGCATCCCGCAAAATTAGAACGAGTTACAATTTGGCGTCAAGGTGCCGACTGCCCGCCGGCGCTGTGCTGCCGCGCCGACTGGCCGCTTCTAAGCTGGCTTGCTCGGGCTGCCCTTGCGGTGCGCCGGTGCCCGGCCAGGCGGCTGGCTGGGCCGCGGGCGCTGAGCGACCCGCGGGATTGGCCGTTCCTGCTGCTTGCCAGCCGACAGCGTTAGCGACTGGCCATGGTGCTGAATATCGAGCGGGTCCCCGTCGGTCAGCAGGTACCGCGCCGACGTATGCGCGATCTCGACACGGAGCAGATGGCCGCGCACGAGGACGGCAAACGCGAGCCTGGTGATCCCTTCCGGGAGGCGGGGCGCGAAAGACGCGGTGCCGTCGAAGTGCCGCAGGCCGCCGAAGCCCGCGACGAGCGCCACCCAGGTGCCGGCCAGTGACGCGATGTGCACGCCATCGCGGGTGTTGTGCTCCAGGTCATCCAGATCGATCAGGGCGGCTTCGCCCAGATAATCGAAGGCCAGGCTCAGCTGGCCGACCTCGGCCGCCATGACCGCCTGCGTGCAGGCGGACAGCGACGAGTCGCGCACGGTCAGCGCCTCGTAGTAATCGAAGTTCCGCGCCTTCTGCTCGGCGGTGAAGGACGTCGGGCATAGCTGCATGGAAAGCACCAGGTCGGCCTGCTTGACGACCTGCTTGCGGTACAGGTCGAGGTACGGGTAATGCAGCATCAGCGGGTAGTGGTCGGCGGGAGTCCCGGCGAAGTCCCAGAGCTGATGCCGGGTGAACGCCGCGGCCTGCGGGTGCACGCCGAGCGCCTCATCGAACGGTATGTACATGGCCTGCGCGGCGTCC
>JASHOV010000216.1 GCA_030038495.1 Streptosporangiaceae bacterium | reverse complement strand
ACGCCGTCGCCATCCACGAGGCCGGGCACGCCCTGGTCGCGGCCCTGTCGGACCACGCCGACCCGGTCGCGAAGGTCACGATCCTGCCCGCGGGCCAGGCCCTGGGCGTCACCCAGCAGCTGCCGCTCGTCGAGCGGCACCTGTACGGCGAGGACTACCTGACCGAATCGCTGGCGGTCCGGCTCGGCGGCCGTGCGGCCGAGCTGGTCGAGCTGAACCAGGGCTCGACCGGCGCGGCCAACGACCTGGCGTCCGCTACCGACCTGGCGACAAAGATGGTGCGCGAGTTCGGCCTGTCCCCCGCGATCGGTCCCGTCGGCTATCCCGAAGGCGGCTCGGTGTTCCTGGGCGGCGGCGGGTCTGGCTTTTCTAGCCGGCCCTTTGCCGAGGCCACGCAGGCAACGATCGACTCGGAGGTGGCGCGGATGTTGCGGGAGGCGGAGCAGTCGGCGGTCGCGCTCATCCGGGCGCACCGCAGCGAGCTCGATCAGCTGGTCGGCCTCTTGCTGGAGTACGAGACCGTAGACGGAGCCGAGGTATACCGGATCGTCGGCAGGCCGGTGCCGCAGGGGCGAAGCGACGAGGTGACGCTCGTCCCGCATCCGGCGACGGCGACCACGGCGGAGGCACCGGCCGACCAGCCCTGAGCCGCTCGACCCCCGTGTCTAGGCCGGCTGGCCGGACATGTATTCGGCCAGCCGCTCGACCCCCGTGTTTAGGTCAGCCGGCGGGCGGAGGCTGGCCGAGGTACTCGGCCAGCCGCTCGACCCCCGTGCTTAGGTCAGCCGGCGGGCGGAGGCTGGCCGAGGTACTCGGCCAGCCGCTCGACCGCCGTCCGGAGGCGGCGGAAATACGCTGCCCGGCTCATGCAGAGCCTGGAGGCCGCCTCTTCGTGGCTGCGCAGCGGCTCGAGGTACCCGGCGACCAGCACGCTGTACAGCAGTTTCTCGGTCTCGCTGTCGCCAAAGGTCTCGGCCGCGGCCGCGAGGACCAGTTGGCGAACCGACTCGGCTCGCTCCGCCGCGGTGAAGCCACGGGCGAGGGGGCTGCGGGCGAGTTCGCGCGGCACGCGGAAGTTCTTCAGCACCTCGCGCACCGTATCGAGGTCCGCGGCGGGCCGGTCGGCTCGCGCCCCGGTCGGCGGCGGCAGGCCAAGCTCGGCATAGATCTGGCCGCGGACGAGCGCGAACAGGCCGCCGGGCCCGTAGTCCAGCCGGTAGCACTGTGCCGCCGACTCTTCGAAGTGGCCGTCGAGCTCGGGCAGGTACTCGGCGCCGATCGCACGGGCGAATTCCACCGCGCCGGGCACGCGCGCGTCGATGGGCAGATAGGCGAATCGCGGATTCTGCGCTCCTGACCGCAGCACCCCGGCGATCCCGAGCATGGCCTGTACCTTGCCTTCACCGGTGAAGTCCACGGCCGCCTGCCAGAGCACGGAGTCCCCAAGTGCGGCGTTCGCGCGCGCGTGGGCGAGCCACGGTCCCATGAGCGGATCGGAGTCTGCGAACTTCGGGGCGGTCCCGAGGCTCATGCAGACCATGTAACCGCACAGCTGGTCGCTCTCGTCGCGAGCAATGGCCACCCGCGCTGGCGCCTCGGTGAAGTACCGGCGGGATTCCTGCCACCAGAGCTCAGGCCCGTGCGGCCCGCGCTCGGCCTTGTCGGCGTCGCCCGGCCGAACGGCGTCGATGTGGGTGCTGACGTTCCCGTCCCAGCCGAATCCCCACTTGATCAGCGGGTTCTCGACGAGGTGTGCCATATCGATGATGAGCAGCGAATCGCCACGGACCGCCTGCTCGTAAAGGTAGTCGGCGATCCGGCGGCGCAGGTCGCGCTCCAGGTCGGGATTGCGCAGGCGCAGGTCGGCCAGCAGCGCCTTTCGCGCTAGCTCGTGCATCATGATGCCGTTGCCGAGCGGCTCGGTGACGGTCAGGCCGGCGAGCTGCCGGTAGGCCGCGGTGGCATCCTCACCCGGCAGGACCGCGGCCAGCAACTCGGGGGTCGTCGACCGGGCGACGACGGCAATGCCCAGCGCCGAGGGACGGATGTCTTGCAGATCCGTCTCGACCAGGCGGTGCAGCAGTGCCCGGAGTATGTCGGGGCGCTCGGGCGACCTGACCGCGTTCCAGTCCGCGTCCGTTGCGGCGGCGTCGGCGGCCAGCGCGAGTGCCAGCGGGAAGCCGGCCGCCCACTCGATGATCGCCGGGACGCGGGCGTCGGCCACGCCGTAAGCGGCCAGCAGCTTGCGGGCCTCGTCGGGTGCCATGGCGCCCAGGTCCAGGCGGGCCGTGACCGACTCCCAGCCGCCGGCGAACCAGCCTGCGTCGGGCGCATGCCGGCCGGCCGTGATCACGAGGGCCTCGTCCGGAAGCATGAGCAGCAATTCGCGCCGCAGCCAGGAATCGAGCGCGGACATCTGCTCGTAGGAATCGAGCAGTATCACGGGGTTTCCGTCGTCTGCAACGCCGCGCAGGGCCGCTTCCAGCACTGCCGGGTCCGGGCCGAGCTCACGGCCGTCGAGCGGGACGACGGTCCGCCCGCGCTCCCGCGCCCGGCGCGCTACCTCGCGCAGGAGCGTGCTCTTACCGATGCCGCCGGGGCCGCAGATGTGTACCACGCTCGCCGGCGGGTCCTCAGAGCCCAGACATCGGTCCAGGAAGGCGACCTCGGCATGCCGACCGGTGAACCGATCGCGATCACGGTTCTCCAGCCTGGTGGCGAGCGTCCGACGCGGTGGCCCGTCCCCCATTGAATCCGTCCTTGGAGCAGTAGCGTGTCCGCTTTTGCCACATTAACGATGGCAATTCTCGGACAGCGACACCCGCAGCGTACCAAACAGAGACTCCACTGAGATTGCGACGTTAACAGGCCTGACGCAAGGTAGGGCAGGCGGAGTCGCGTCATGGCCGCCCTGCCGGCGAGCTTCGCACAACTAGCGGGTGTTCGGCCTGGCTCTCGCCCCTTAGAGGAGGGGAGGGGCGATAGCCAGGCCGGGCTCCTCGTTTGCCGCTCGCCCCGACCGCCCAGCCGGTCTCCTTAGCCCGGTTTGTCGCGCGAGCCCCGCCTGTCCCGTTAGCCCCGGCACGGGGCGTTGCAGCAAAAAGTTAACCGGATTGCTTCCGTGGCAGTCTAAATCAGACGTAACCTCTTGTCATTTTGCGCTCATCAGTAGTTAAGAATTTGCCTTGGCCTAGGAGGCCTCGCGCGAATCCGTCGGGCCCCAGCGGTCGGCTGAAGGCGTCGGCGCTACTGCCTGGAGCCGGTAGCGCCGCATCGCTGCCTCCGCCTGGACCTGTGCCTTGGACCGCGGCCACACGATGGAATCCACGTCCAGGGCCACGATCCGCCGGGCCGCTGCCTCCAGTGGCGTCCGGGCGCGCTGGTCGAGAGTCCAGTTCGCGTCCTCGCGCGTGCTCGCCACCGCTACAACGAGCGTCGCGACGATCGGGGCGCCTACTATCAGCGCGGCGATGCCGATCAGTACCTCAGCCATCTCGATCACCTCCCGGTCCTTTTCAGTGCCTGCTCAGCACGCTCGCAGGAACCAGTGGTCTAAAACGAGCCCAAAATCGGCCCACTGCGGCGGAATGGGTGACCACTAATGACGAGAACTAGTCGAAGCCCGGTTTCGGCGGCGTACGCCCGCGCCGATCGTTGGCCTTGCTAACTAGATGTGGGTGATTCCCGCACATGATGCCAAACTATGGAGATGCCGGACCGCCTCGACGGCTGGCTGGGGACTACGCCGCGGCGAGGCGTATCGGAGACGTCGGCCGCATCGGCCAGATCAAAACGCTGCTGCGCGACGGGATCGCCGAGCTCGCGCGGCAGGGCCATTCAAGCGATGCTGGCCTGCTGCGCGAGTTGTTCTTCGGCGAGTCGATGGACGGGCCGATCGCTGCGCCCGGCGTGCTGCTGAAGAAGGCGCAGGAGAGGTTCGGCGATGCTACCCCGGCGCGCTTCCGCGAGCGGCGGACGAGCGTCATGCGGTCGTTCGCCCGTTTCCTGATCGGCTTTGTCTCCCCGGCTGTCCCGCCGGTGACGCGTGCCGAGGATCAATGGCAGCAGGTTGCCAGCGTCGGCTACATCGCGGACAGCGAGCACTTCGTCCGGCTACTCGCGGAAGCCGTGAACATCACGATCGTCGGGATCACGAACGAGCATCTACCCGAGATGCTCGTCAACGAGACCATCCAGGAGCGCACGGCCCAGGAAGACAATGCGCGCCGACCTCCAGAAGGCATCTGGCCCCTCGGCCTCGCGCTTGCGGCGGAGCGCCTCGGACAGGGGCTAGCAGGGCGATGAGGAGGACAGAGAAGGTTCCCGCCGGAACTGGCTCAAACCGCGTTACGCCGCGTAGCCGGTGGCCCTTTCGACCGTCATCCGGATAACAACCCGGACCGCGCCCGGCCGGTCCGGGTCTTTGTCCTTGCCGTCGTACTTCCAGGACAGCTGGTTGTCGAGCCGACCGCCGATGTCGGCGGTCATCGACACGGTGCCGCGGAGTTCGACGTAGTTCTCGGGGTCAGCTGAATCGATGATCGACACGCTGACGCGCGGGTCGCGCACCATGTTGCGATGCTTGACCCGGCCTTCGACGGTGGAGAACAGCAGATCCGCGCCGTCACGCCCGACCCACACCACGGACGTCTGCGGGCTGCCGTCCGGATTGACGGTGGCCAGCACCGCGTAGTTCCTGCCGTCGACGAGCCGGAGTGTCTCCGCGCTGAGCTGGAAGGCCATGCCCAGACCGTAGCAGCGATGTCGGTGCCTCCGGCATGATGACTGCATGGCTGACTCATGGGCGACGATGACAGCGGCCGACGTGCGGGTCGGTGACCGCATCCGGCTGACGACCGGGGTCGAGATGCTGGTGTCCAGGATCGAGCCGGCCTTCTTCGGTCGTACGGGCCTGGTCGCGTTCGTCGAGGACACCGCGACTCGCTGGTACAAGCAGCCGGTGCCGGTCACCGCCGAGGTCCAGGTCAGCCGGGCGCCCTAGCGACGAAGACCAGGCCCCTAATAGGAACGGGGCAGGCCGAGGACGTGCTCGGCGAGGTAGTTGAGGATCATCTCCTGCGGGATCGGAGCGATCCGCATCAGCCGGGCCTCCCGCCAGTAGCGTTCCACGTGGTACTCGCTGGCGTATCCGAACCCGCCATGGACCTGGACCGCCGCGTCGGCGGCCTCGAACCCGGCCTCGGCCGCCAGGAACTTGGCCATGTTGGCCTGCTCGCCGCAGGGCAGGCCGTGGTCGATTCGCCACGACGCGTGCCTGATCGCAAGCTCCGCGGCGCCCAGCCGCGCGTGCGCAGTCGCGAGCGGGAACGCCACGCCCTGGTTCTTGCCGATCGGGCGGCCGAACACCGTCCGCTCGCCGGCGTAGGCGACGGCCCTTCGCAGTGCCGCCCTGCCGGTACCGAGCGCCTCGGCCGCAACCAGCACCCGCTCGGCATTGAGGCCGTCCAGCAGGTAGTAAAAGCCCCGGCCCTCCTCGCCCACCCGGTCGGCGGCATCCACGTACAGGCCGTCGTAGGTCACCTCGCAGGATGCGACCGCGTTGCGCCCGAGCTTGGGTATGGCGCGGATGCCGACCGCGGGATCACGCAGGTTCGCGAAGAACAGGGTGAGCCCTTCGGTCCGCCGCTTGCACTCGTGCGCCGGAGTCGTGCGGGTGAGCAGGAGGACCCGGTCGGACTCCAGTGCTTTGGAGGTCCAGACCTTCTGGCCGCTGACCCGGTAGCCGTCACCGTCGGGTACGGCACGGGTTCGGATCGCGGTGGTATCCAGGCCAGCATCCGGCTCGGTAACGCCGAAGGCCACATGCAGTTCCCCGGCCGCGACCTTCGGCAGGTAGCGCCGCTTCAGCTCAGCCGAGCCGTGGACGACCACCGGGTGCATCCCGAAGATGGACAGGTGGATGCTGCTGGCCCCGTTCATGCAGGCCCCGGAAGCGGCGACTTCCTCCAGCACGATGGAGGCCTCGGTGATGCCGCATCCGCCCCCGCCGAACTCCGCAGGGATCGCAATGCCGATCCAGCCGCCCTTGGCCATAGCCTCGTAGAACTCCCACGGAAACGTGCGCGTTTCGTCGTGGCTGGCCCAGTACTCGTCGGGAAACCGGGCGCAGATCTCGCGGATGGCCTCGCGGATCAGCTGGTGGTCCGGATTCTCGGAGAACTCCACTATCGCCGGGGCGCCCGCCTGCGCCACTGCATCAGAAGCCTGATCAGTCTGCGGATAAGGAAGAACATGCCTTGCGCTTCCTCTCGGGTCGAAGGCGGCCAGCCGCAAGGTGACGGCCGGGTTGTAAGGGCCTGCTGATCACGATAATCCCGGGTACGCCCTGTTCCCGGAAAGACCCAGGTATGACCGCCGGGATGCGCGGGCCATAATCCTGGGATGAAGCACGGCAGTCGCCTCGGCTGGCAGCTGTCGCTGGTCCTCGCCGCCGCCCCGGCCACGCTGATCCTCGCGGGCTGCGGTCAGCCGGGCCCGGCCACGACGGTAACTAGCTGCCGGGCGTTCGCGATGTCGGCGATCGAGCGCCGCTCGGTCGTGCGGACCGTTCCGAGAGCGTGCGCGGGGCTGACCAGCCTGCAGATCAACGAGAGCGTTGCCGGAGCCGTGCACGCGGCGGAAGGACCGAACGGAAAGGCGGCCGGCCGCCGGATCGGCGCGCTCGACGCGCACTATCTGGCCCGGCTGGTCCGCGGCGGGCTGCAGTCTCCCCTGGCGGCCGCCCCGGCCGCCCCGGCCGCATCCGGCTCCGCCCCGGCGGACGCAGGGCTACGCCTTGTTGCGCTCGTGAGCTGGGCGATCACGGCTGCCGCCGGCACGTACCTGCTGACCGCACGACGGCGCGGCCGGGCGCGGCGCAGGCCGCCGGGCCTGGCCATCGGCCATGCCACCGCAGCCACGGCAGGCCTGGGGACGTGGGCGGCGTTTGCGGCCGCCGGTGAGCCGGCGCTGGCGTGGGCGGCAGCGATCCTCGCGTTCGCGGCAGCCGGGCTGGGCATGGCGGTCCTGGTCGGATCGGTGCCCGAGCCGGCCACGGGCGCGCCCCCGTCCGGTTCCGGCGCCGGCTCGCGGCGGGTGCTGGTAATAGCGGTCCACGGCATGCTCGCGGCCGTCACCATGGCGCTGGTGCTGTATGCCGCCGTCGGCGGCGGCTGACGTCAGGTAGCCCAGATCTCCGGCAGCGCGCCCGCCCTGACCGGCAGCCCGCTGATGTGCAGCAGCGCGGCACCGGTCGCGGCGAGCGCGGTCCTGGAGCGCCGGTAATGGTGCGCGCACAGAAGAACGTCGACCGCACGGACTCGCCCGGTGGAGGGCGGCACGACGGCGATGATCACGGGCCTGGCCGGGCAGCAGCAGGCCCGGCTGGCCCGGCGGGCGGCCCGCCAGTTGACCTGCCTGGTGAAGCTGACGGCGGGTCCGGCCCAGGCGGGAAGCGACACCTGGGGCCGCTGTTGCCTGGACCGCTGGCGGTGTCGGCCGGGCAGGAGTCGTAACAGTCTCGATAACATGCGACCAGTCTCTACCGTGCGGGTGCGGGCAGGAGCGGAGTACGGCCATTCGGTGGCCGTCGCGCGAGCCGCTGACCCGTTATGGCCCGGACCGGAATCTCAGCCGGGCCATCCGCGTCCGCGCGGCCGGGGCGTCCAGCAGCAGCGCGATGGCCAGGACCGTTCCGGTGGCGACGCAGGCACCGCCGATGGTGTCGGTGAGGTAGTGGAACTGGATTGCCACGAGCGACACCATGACTACCAGACCGACCAGGATGGCGAGCGCGGCCACGACAACGCGCAGCACCGGGCGGATCCGCCGGTGCGGCGGGTTGATCATCAGCACCACGACTACGGCCGACAGCGTGAAGACATTCGTGCTGTGCCCGCTCGGATAACTCAGGATCGGCGGGTGGCCGAAGGTTTCGTGCACGAGCGGCTTGAACACGAATTCGGTCAGGCCGCTGGCGACCGCGACCGATACCGCGGCCAGGATCGCGCCGTTGAATCGGCGCACCACAAGGCAGCACAGAACCACGATGAGGGTCACCACGACGAGCGGGGTGGGGTTGCCGAGGTCGGCGATCTGGGTCAGGCCGTTCACGTGACTTTGCAGATGCTGGATTATCCACGGGTCGACGCGGCGGTCGAGCGCGTTGCCCTCCGATCTGCCCGCGGCGAACGCGCCGCCGACGGCGAGCACCACGGCGCAGCAGATGCCGGTGATGACCGCGGGCAGCCTGGCACGGTCCGGGATGAGCACAGGGACAGGCTCGTGTGCCTGCTCGGTCACGCTCGTCGCCAGTCTGTTGCTCGTCATAGGGCTGCCATCTTAAGTGGTGCTTCGCCCCGGCCAGACGTGCTACCGCCGCTCCAGGATGCCGCGCACGAAGGCGGCCTGTCCGACATGCTGGAGATCGTCGGATATCACGCTGATAAGCCGTACGCCCAGGGTCACCGGCGGGTCCCAGCGGGTATCCACGACCCTGGTCAGGTCGGCGTCACGCAGCCCGCGCACGAACGACTCGGTCTGTGCGTGGGTGGCGTCGTAGTACCCGGCCAGGAACTCGGCCGCCAGCCGGACCTGGGCCACCTCGTCCGAGTCCTGGCCGTATCCGATCTCGGTCTCCGCGAACGGCAGCGCCGCTCGCTGCTGCCAGCCCTCCAGCCAGACCTGATCGAGACCCGCCGCACCGGCCACGTGATCGTCCTGCACGCGGGTCAGATGCCAGATCAGCCATCCGATCGAATTGGCCTGCGCATCGACGCGGAACGTCAGGTCGTCGATGGTCAGGCCGTCCAGGACATCGTGTACTTCTTCCTGGACCCGGCTGAAGCCGTCGATAAGTACTGCCGAGACCGACATGGAGCCGTCACCTCCGTCGACATGACCGTTGCTGATCTTCCCAGGTTCTGCGGTCGGCCGGGGACATTCACGCGCCGGGAATGAGCCAGCGAGACAGCCCGGCCCCGGCGACCGCAACGGCGGCATAGGTCACAGCTGCCAGTACGTGCCCAGAGCCAGCGACGACAGCGGCAGAGGCGAGGAAGATCGCCAGCTCGGCGACGAGCCTGGCGGGCTCGCGCAGCCGGTGCCGGGCCCGCGGCGCCATGAACAGGAACCAGATGACGATCACGATCACCGGCAGGACGATCGCCAGGACGATCCGCACCGCCACGCCGGCGTGCACGCTCGCTCCGGCCCACGCGAGCAGGGCATACGTAGCGAGCTCGATTGCGAACCGGAAAGCGAGCATCGCGGGGTGTCCAGCGGTCGGCTCACGCTCGTCGGCAGTCACCCGGTTACCGTACCGCCCGGACATGTCCCGGTTTCCACTGCTCCTCAGGCGGCGCCGGGTGTCACCCGCGGCGACTACTGTAGGGCCGGTGCGAGTGGCTACCTGGAACGTGAACTCGGTCAAGCAGCGCGTGCCGAGGCTGCTGCCCTGGCTGGACGAGCGCCGGCCCGACGTGGTGTGCCTGCAGGAGCTCAAGCTTTCCGACGACGCCTTCTCCGACTTGGTCGGCGCCGACCTTGCGTCGAGGGGCTATGCGGCCGCAGCTCACGGCGAGGCGCGCTGGAATGGCGTGGCGATCCTGTCCAAGGTCGGCCTGGCCGACGTGCAGAAGGGCCTGCCCGGCGCGCCCGGCTTCCCCGATCCCGAGGCGCGCGCGATCTCGGCTACGTGCAACGACATCCGGGTGACCGCGGTCTATGTGCCCAACGGCAGGGCGCCCGACTCCGATCACTACCGGTACAAGCTGGACTGGCTGGCCGCCTTGGAGCGGGCGGTGCGGGCCGGACCCGATACGGCGATCGTATGCGGGGACATGAACATCGCCCCGACCGACGCCGACGTCTTCGACCCGGCCGCCTACGTCGGGCAGACGCACGTGACCGCGCCGGAACGTCAGGCGCTGGCGAGCCTGCAGGCGGCCGGGCTGCACGACGTCGTCCGCGAGCGCTGGCCAGAGCAGCGGATCTTCAGCTACTGGGATTACCGGGCCGGGATGTTCCACCAGGACCTGGGCATGCGCATCGACCTGGTACTCGCGACGGCGCCCGTCGCCGGACGGGTCCGCGCGGCCTGGATCGACCGTCAGGCCCGCAAGGGGACCGGTCCGAGTGATCACGCCCCGGTGATCGTGGACCTGGACGATGCACCGGACGGCGACATCGGGCCGGTCGTGCCGCCGCCGTCGGCTGCGGCCAAGAAGCCGGGCACGACTAGGCTCCCGCAGGCCCGCTGAGAGCCGCGCGGGCGGCCGGCCGCTACAGGAACGCGCCGGTGTACTCGTTGCGGAACGTGGCCGTCGGGTCGAACTCGCGCACCAGCCGCCTGAAGTCATCCATCCGCGGGTAGCGGTCCGCCACGACGGCGGGCTGGATCGAGGTGACCTTGCCCCAGTGCGGCCGCGGCGCGAACGGCGCGAGCGCGGCCTCCACCTCCCTGAGCACGGGCGCGACCGCGGCCGCGTCCGGTATCCAGGTGAAGTGAATGGCGACCGTGTCGCGCCCGTAAGCCGGGCTGAGCCAGAGGTCGTCGGCGGCGACCGTGCGGATCTCCGATATCTGCAGGAACGGGGCGATCGTGGCGCGCAGCTGGTCGAGGGCCAGGAGCGCACCGGCCGCATGCTCCCGGCCGAGAAGGAGCTCCGACTGCAGTTCCCGGCCAGCGCTCGGGGTGAACTCCGGCCGGAAATGCGGCAGCCGCTCGTGCCAGGGGCCCGGCAGTCCCAGCTGGGGTGTGGCATTGCGAGCCGGCAGCCCGGCGATCGGATGAAGGTCGGCGGTGGCCAGGCGGCCGCCGAGCCACCCGTACGGCGGCGGGCGCGCGGGTTCTGGGTGCTTGAGCCAGACCTGAGCGCGTCGCACGGGACCCCAGTCGGTGAACACGCTGACGCTGTAGGCGGCGCTGGTCACGTGATCGAACTGCGTGAGGACCGCGTCGAACGGTATGTCCGCCCAGACCCACTGGCGGACGCCGAAGGCCGGCACCGTCGTCAGCGTCAGCCGGGTCACGATCCCGCAGGCGCCCAGCGCGACGACCAGGCCGGAGAACGAGTCGTGGTCCCGATCGCGCCGGGCGGTGATCAGGTCCCCGGCGGCGGTCACGAGCTCGAGTTCCGTTACCGCGGCGGCCAGGCACGCGTTGCGATCGCCCGAGCCGTGCGTGCCCGTGGCGACCGCCCCGGCCACGCCGATGTGCGGCAGGGAGGCAAGGTTTTGCAACGCGAGCCCGGCGTCGTTGAGCCTCGGTGCGATGTCGCTGTACCGGAGCCCGGCACTGACCCGGACCGCGAGCCCGGCAGTATCTATCTCGATCTCGGGCGGCAGGCCAGCCAGGGAGACCAGGTCGCCTTCGGTATCGGCGACGCTGCTGAAGGAATGCCCAGTGCCCAGCGCCCGGATCCGCGACGACCCGGCGACCAGCCGCTGCACTTCGCCGGTGCTGGCCGGGCGATGGACGGCCGCGGCACGGAACTCGACGTTCCCCGCCCAATTCGTGCGCATGCGCTAGCGGTCCTGACCAACCGGGACAGCGTCCCACGGGACCTGATGCAGCGGATCGGGCATGGCGCGATCATATGAAGATCGAGACACCGGGGCCAGTTGTGCTCTCTCCCTGAAGGACGGATATCCACGTGGTCGCTGAGCTGATGGACGGGGCCGCCCTGGCCCGCGAGGTTGTCGCCGACGCCGCGAAGCGCGCGGCCGACCTGACCGCGGCGACCGGCGTCACGCCGTGCCTGGCCGCGGTGATCGTGGGCGAGGCTCCCGCGTCCGTGACCTACGTCCGGATGAAGCAAAACCGGGCCAGGTCGGCGGGCATCACCTCCCGGCTCGTGGCACTGCCCGAGCCGACCACGACGGAGGAGCTCGTCGCGGTGATCGGCCAGCTGTCCGCGGACCCGGAAGTGCACGGCATTCTGCTGCAGCATCCCGTCCCGGCGCATATCGACGAGCGGGCCGCATTCGAGGCCATTGCGCCGCACAAGGACGTGGACGGCGTGACCATGCACTCGTTCGCGGCCATGGCGTTCGGGCTGCCGGGCTTCGCGTCCGCCACGCCCGGCGGCATCATGCGACTGCTCGATGCCCATGGGGTCGAGCCCGCCGGGCAGCACGCGGTGGTGATCGGCCGCAGCGCGATCCTCGGCAAGCCCGCCGGCATGCTGCTGCTCGCCCGGAATGCGACCGTCACCTACTGCCACTCCCGGACGAGGGACCTGCCCGCGATCACGAGGACTGCGGACATCCTGGTGGCCGCCGTCGGCCGGCCCGAGTTCGTGCGCGGTGACTGGATCAAGCCCGGCGCGGCCGTGCTCGATGCGGGCTACAACCCCGGACCGGTAGGCGACGTCGCCGCGGCGGAGGCGCGCGAGGTGGCCGGGCTGCTGACGCCGGTGCCCGGCGGAGTTGGGCCGATGACGATCGCGGTCCTGCTGGCGCAGACCGTGGACGCCGCCTCGGGCCAGCGATCCGGCTCCGGCGGTTGACACCCCGGTGGGTAAGGTGACGCGGGTGCTGTCGATTCTCATGCCCGTGATGCCGGTCTCGGAAGAGGCCCGGTCCCGTCCGGCGGGCAAGACATCGTGACCGTTACCCGGCTCATCTCGCCCGCCGACGCGGCCGACCTGGCCGGCCTGCTGACCGCCAACCGCACGTTCCTGGCGCCGTGGGAGCCGCTGCGCCCGGAAAGCTACTTCACCTCGGACGCGCAGCTGGCCGGCATCACCGACGCTCTCGAGCGGCACACGCAGGGCCTGATCCTGCCGCACGTCATCGTGGACGCGGGCCGGATCGTCGGGCGTATCACGCTGAACGGCATCGTCCGCGGCCCCTTGCTGTCCTGCAGCGTCGGGTACTGGCTCGGTGAGGCAGCCACCGGCCGCGGGCTGGCGAGCGCTGCGCTGCGGGAGATCGTCGGCATCGCCTTTGGCGAGCTGGGCCTGCACCGGATCCAGGCCGAGACCCTGCTGCACAACGTCGCGTCCCAGCGGGTGCTGGAGCGCAACGGTTTCGGCCGGATAGGAATGGCTCCCGCCTACCTGTGCATTCAGGGCCGGTGGCAGGACCACATCCTGTTCCAGCTGCTGAACCCGGCGATGAGCTAGCCGCTCAGGCGCCCGTGCTTGAGGCGCCCGTGCTTGAGGCGCCCGTCCCTAGGCAACGGTGCGCCAGGCATCGGCCAGAGCGACGTAGCTGGCGGTCCGCCGGGCACGATCCAGGCTGGGCGTGACCACCACTATCTCGTCGGCCTCCGCCTGCCCCTTCATGTCCAGCAGCCGTGCAACGACCGCCTCGGGCCTGCCCGTCACCATGCGGCCGTCAGAGTTCCTCCTGGCCCGGAAGTCTGGCGACCGGGAGAATTCCTGCACCGCCTCGGGGGCGATCGGCTCCCGGATTCCTCGCTGGATGTTCTGCCTGGTGAGCGTCCATGCCGCCTCGAAATCGAGGACGGCCTCGTCGTCCTCGCTGGCGAACGCCAGCACCGACATCGCGGAGTAGGGCTGCGCGCCTTCCTGCCGGGGCTCGAACCGGCGCCGGTAATCACGCAGCGCCTCGAACGCCAGGTCGGGGCTCATGTGGTGGGCGAATACCGCGCTGAAGCCGTTGACCGCGGCGAACCGCGGCCCGTACGGGCTGGAGCCGAGAATGAACATCTCCGGACGTTCCGGCACGAGCGGGGCGGCGATGAGCGGAGCGTACGGATGCCCCTCGGGGAACCCGTCGCCGAGGAACGCCAGCAGTTCGCCGACCTGGGCCGGGAACTCGGCGGCGGCATCGGCCACCATCCCCCGGCGCAGCACGTGGGCGGTGAGCGGATCGGTGCCCGGGGCGCGGCCGAGGGCGAGGTCGATCCGGCCGGGGTACATGGCTAGCAGCGTGCGGAACGTCTCGGCAACCTTCATCGAGGCGTGATTGGGCAGCATGATTCCGGCGGCGCCGACCCGGATCGTCGACGTCCGGGCGCCGATATGCGCGGTCAGTAGCTCGGGTGCACTGCAGGCCAGGCTGCGCATGTTGTGATGCTCGGATACCCAGTACCGGCGGTAGCCGGCCGCCTCGACCGCCCGGGCGATGCCCGCCGCCCCGGCTACCGACGAGGCTGCGTCCTCGCCGAACTCGATGCCGACGAAGTCCAGCACGGCCAGGGGAAGCGTTTCCATGATCTTGCTAAGTCCGGCTGCCTCGCCCGCATTCCCCTGCTGTGCTGGCCTCACTGGGGCGGGGTCGGCAGGGTACGTTCCTCGTGATCGAGCTCGCGCTGCATCTGGCGCAGGCTCTCGTCCGGCAGCCGCCCGCTGTCGCGCCAGCGGACCAGTTCCTCGCGCTGGGCCGCGATCAGCCGGTGCTGGGCCCGCACGGCCATCTCCAGCTCGGAACTCCAGCCGTCATCGGCCTCGGACTCCTCCAGCAGGCTGATCCGGGCCCGCAGCCGATCGGCCCGGTGCGTCAGCGCTCCGCGCAGCGCGTCCGCGATGGCCCTCGGCAGGCCCTCCTCGACCTGCATGTCGTCGACGGCCTCCCGGGCCGCTGCAATTGACGCGAGCCGGGCGTCGTTCCGCACCTGCACGGCCTCGGCCTCGTTGATGCGCAGTCCCAGCCGCCGCAGCAAAGGACCGAATGTGAGGCCCTGCCCGACCAGCGTCACCAGCACGACCATGTACGCGCACAGCAGCAGCAGGTCGCGGTCCGGGAACGGGCGGTGGTTGTCGAGCATCGTGGGGACCGTGAAGATCGCCGCCAGAGTGATGACGCCCCTCGTCCCCGCCCAGGTCAGGGCGGTGACCTCGCGGCCGTTCAGGGTAGGCGCGCTGTCGCCGAGGCGCCAGCCGAACCAGCCGGGCACGATCTGGGTCAGGAACAACCACAGCGGCCGCACGGTCAGGACGGTCACCAGCGTGACCGCGATTGCGGCCACGGTCCGGCCGGGTGGCTCGTTGCCCAGTCCCCGCAGCACGGCCGGCAACTGCTGGCCGATGAGCAGGAACACGAAGCCCTCGAGCAGAAAGTCGACAAGCCGCCAGACCGCGCTTGTCTGCAGGCGGCTGGCGCCCGATTCTCCGCTCGGCGGGTCGTGGCCCGCCATCAGCCCCGCGATCACGACTGCCAGCACTCCGGAAACGTGCGCCTCCTCCCCCGCCAGGTAGGCAAGGAACGGGGTGGCGAGTGACGCGGTGTTGGCCACCAGCGGGTCACGCAGTACATGGCGGCCCAGGCGGAGTAAGTAGCCGATCGCGAGGCCGATCAGCAGGCCGCCGACCGCCGAGGCGACGAACTTCCAGGTCGCGTAGGCCAGTGAGAACCCGCCGCCGACGGCGGCGGCGACCGCGACCTGCAGCGTGGTCAGGGCCGTGGCGTCGTTCAGCAGCCCCTCGCCCCCGATCAGCGCGACCAGCCGTGGCGGCATCCCGGCCCGGCTGCCGATGGACAGCGCCGCCACCGGGTCAGATGGCGCGACGGCGGCGCCGAGGACCGTGCCGGCCGCGAACGAGATGTCGGGGATCACGAGCGAGACGAGGGCGCCGACCGCGAGCGCGGTCAGGAGCACGAGCACGACGGACAGGCTCGCGATCGGCCGCCAGTTGGCGCGGATCGCCAGCAGGCTCGACCGGCGGGCCGCGCTGTAAAGCAGCGGCGGGATGATCAGGAGCAGCACCAGGTGCGGCTCCAGCCGGAGGTTCGGGCCCGGCAGCCCGGCGTAGATCAGCCCGCAGACGGTCAGCACGATCGTGTAGGGCACGTTCAGCCGGTCGGCGGCCAGCCGGGCGATGATGATCACCGCGACCAGCGCGAGCACGAACCCTACCTCGCCTAACACCCGGTCATTGTGGCAGAGCAGGCTGGCGGCTGGCGCCGTCCTGAGAGGTCAGCGCGGCGCGTGCGCGGGATTGCCGCGTTAGTACCGCTCGGCGAAGACGGGCTCGCCGCCGACCGCGGTGTAGATCTCCTCGCCGTCCATGAACGCGCGCTCGACCCGGCTGAGGACGTCAAGCGGGTCCCCCGACCACACCACGACGTCGCCGTCCTTGCCCGGCTCGAGCGACCCCAGGCGGTCGGCCACGCCGATGATGCGCGCCGGGTTGAGGGTGAGCGCGCGCAGCGCGGTCTCCGGGTCCAGGCCGTACTTCACCGAGAGCGAGGCCTGGTGCACCAGGAAGTTGATCGGCACGACGGGATGATCTGTGGTGATCGCGATCGTGACCCCCGCCGCGGCGAGCTTGCCGGGGTTGGCGAGCGAGCGGTTGCGAAGTTCTACCTTGGACCTGGAGGTGAACAGCGGCCCGATAATCACCGGGATGTCCCTGGCGGCCAGCAGGTCCGCGACCAGGTGCGCCTCGGTGCCGTGATCGATGACCAGGTCATAGCCGAACTCGGCGGAGATCCGCAGCGCGGTCGCGATGTCGTCGGCGCGGTGGCAGTGCTGCCGCCACGGTATCTCGCGCCGCAGCACCATCCCGAGCGCCTCGAGCTTGAGGTCTCGGTCGACCGGCTTGCGCTTGGCCTCCGGCTTGGCGGCCTCGGCGTCGAGCCGAGCCAGGTAATTCCCGGCCTCCACGAACGCGCCGCGGATGACCGCGGCGACGCCCAGCCGCGTGCTCGGCGTCTTATTCTGCTCGCCGTAGACGCGCTTGGGGTTCTCGCCCAGCGCCGACTTCAGCCCGGCCGGCGCGCGCAGCAGCATCTCGTCGACGGTCCGGCCCCAGCACTTCAGCGCGCACGTCTGGCCGCCGATCGGGTTGCCCGAGCCCGGGTTGACGTTGACCGCGAGCACTCCCCCGCCGATCGCGTCCCGGAAGCCCAGGTCGGCCGGGTTGATCGCGTCGATCGCCCGGACATGGGCGGTGACCGGGTCGGTCATCTCGTTGGTGTCCGAGCCCGCCCAGCCCTCGGCCTCCTCGTGCACGCCGACGTGGCCGTGGGCCTCGATGAACCCGGGCAGCACCCACTTCCCGGCCGCGTCGATGACGGGTACGCCATCCGGCACCGGCACGTCGGTGCCGACAGCGGCGATGCGGCCGTCGGTGACGAGCACCGTGCCGCCCTCGACCGGGGGTCCGCTGACCGGCACGACCCGGCCGCCGGCGATCGCCACTGAACCCTTGCTCATCAGGCCTCCCAGACTGGACCGGCCACCTACCGGCCTCGTTCCCGTGCCAAACCACCACCCTAGCCGGGCAGCGCGGAGGGGCCATTGGCTGCCGTAAGGCGAGCCCCATCGCGTCGGGCGTTACCTGGCGAAGACGACCGCCAGGATGGCGCCGTGCACGTTGATCGGGCGGCCTGCCGTGCCGGTGACTGTGTTGACGGGCATCAGCCCCAGGGCGGAGGTGACATAGGCGGTCCCGTTCGGGCCGATTGCCAGGACGCCGTTCAGTAGGTTGCGATCCGGGTCCGGGACTCCGAGGCCGATGGGCTTGAGCGCCTTGCCCGTGGCGGTGTCGATCCGCATCAGCTCATCCGACCAGCCGAACGCGTAGAGCGTCCGGCCTCCGAGTGCCAGCGTCAGCGGGTGATCGACCGACGACGGGAGCCCGATCGGCGTCAGCGCGGTATTGGTCGCGATGTCGACAGGGACGACCTCGTTCTGACCGGCGACGTAGACAACATCCCCGTCTGGCGCCAGCTGTTCTCCGTCGCAGCCCCCGAGCCCGGCGACGCTGAGTCTCCGCGCGCTCTTGGTCGCTGTGTCGATGGTAATGACCGGGTTCAGGTGGGTCTGATAGTTCTCCGTCGCGCAAAGGACGATCGTCCGGCCGTTCGGAGCGACCACCGGGTAGCTGAGGAAGCCGCCGGTGGCCTGGCCCAGCCGGATCGGCCGGAGCGCGGCGCCGGTGGCGGTGTTGACCGGCGTGGCACTCCACGTTGTGGCGGAACCCGACTGGATCACGTAGAGCATCCGGCCATTTGGCGTAAGGGCTAGGGCCCACGCGTGGGGCACGCTGATCAGCCGGCCGCGAGTGCCGGTGACGAGGTTGATCGGCAGCACGCCGTTCCGGTAGAGCACGTATGCGGTCCGACCGCCCGGGCCGATGGCCAGGTTACCGCCCTCGGGGCCTTCGTCGCTGGGGACGGGACCACGGCCCGAAATCGAGGGCAGCGCGATCGGCGCGCCGGCGGTGCCGGCCGCTGTATCGACCGGCGTCAGCGCGGAGTTGCTGAGCCCGTACACGGTGTGTGCCCCGGGGCCGGCGTCCGCGAGGGACAAAGCCTGGAGCGGGATCGCCTGGCCCGCCGTGCCGGTGGCGACGCTGACGGGTACCAGGCCGTGCACGGTCTCGACATACAGCGTCTCCCCGCCGGTGGAATGGCCGGGCGTGACGGGCCGGGCCGGGCTGGCAACGAGGCCGTGCACGAGCGGGATGAGCCCTGCGATCAGGCCAACTGCGATCACGACAGCGGCCGCGGCCAGCAGGTTGCGGCGGCGGCGCATGCGGCGACCAGATCGCAGTGCGTTGGGAACGAGGCGCGGCGCGGGCGGCCGTTCGGAAACGGCGCGGTCAAACAGCGTGCGGAGCGATGTCTCGTCCATCGTCAGCCTCCTTCGCGTCGGGTCCGGCGGTTGTCGGGTGACCAGATCGCTCGCGGGCGCCGGTGTCGGCGAGCGTGTCGCCCAGCAGCAGCCGCAGCTGGGCCAGCGCGCGGGCGCTCTGGCTCTTGACGTTGCCCGGCGAGCAGCCAACCTGGGCGGCGACCTGCTCGATGCTCATGTCCTCCCAGTAGCGCAGTACCACGATGACGCGCGCCTTGGGCGGCAGCGTCGCGAGGGCGTCGATGAGGGCCAGGCGCAACTCGGGTGCGGCGGCGGGCGTAACCGGCTCGCCAGGATCAGGAACGTCACCGAGCAGCACCTCGCCGCGACGGGTCCGGCGGCAGTCCACGAAATAGGTGTTCAGCAAGGTGCGCCTGGCGTAGGCATGGACCGCATCCCGATCGCGGATCCGGTGCCAAGACGCGAACACCTTGGCCAGCGCCGTCTGGGTAAGGTCCTCGGCGGTGTGCCAGTCCCCGCAGAGCAGGTAGGCGGTATTCAGCAGGCGGGACGACGCGGCCTCGGCGAAGGCGGTGAAGTCATCCTCCCTGGATGCCATGGCATCCCCTCCTGGCTGAGGACTGGAAAGAAGTCGGTCACCGATATGGATTCAGCGGCGGTGCTCCGGGTTGCAGCCGGGCGTCAGAGCCTGGGCTGGCCGAGATCGAACGGCACGTCGGCGAGCCGGGCCGCCTCGGTGGCGAGTTCCTCAACGGTCCACTTGCCGTCCTTCGAGATGCTGTCGATGATCGCGAACGGCTGGAACAGGCTGATGTCCCCGCCGGCGACGAAGAAGACACGGCCCTTGATCGGGCAGTCGGCGGTGGCCAGATAGGCGACGAAGGGTGACACGTTCGCCGGGTCCATCACGTCGAACCCCTCGTCCGGCGCGTGCAGGATCGCATCCGAGATACCGGGGGTGGCCAGCGTCAGCCGGGTCCGTGCGGCCGGGCAGATGGCGTTCACCTTCACGCCGTACCGGTCGAGCTCGCGCTGGGCGATGATCGTCATCGTCGCGATGCCGGACTTCGCCGAGCCGTAGTTCACCTGGCCGGGGTTGTTGAACAGGCCCGAGGTCGACGAGGTGTTGATCACCGAGGGCCGCAGGGCGGCGTTGCCCGCCTTCGCCTGCGCCCGCCAGTACTGGGCCGCGGCCCGCAGCGGCATGAAATGACCCCGCAGGTGCACCCGGATGACGTCGTCCCACTCGCCGTCGGTCATGTTGACGATCATTCGGTCGCGCAGGATGCCCGCGTTGTTGACGAGCACGTGCAGCGCGCCGAACTCGTCGATCGCCTGCTGGATCAGCGCGTTTGCGCCGCCGGCGGTGGTGATGTCGTCGGGGCTGGCGACCGCTACTCCGCCGGCGGCCCTGATCTCGTTGACGACCTGCTGCGCGGGCGTGGCGTCGCTGCCCGAGCCGTCGGGGGCGCCACCGAGGTCGTTGACCACGACCTTGGCTCCCTCGGCCGCGAACAGGAGCGCGTGCTCGCGGCCGAGGCCGCGGCCCGCGCCGGTGATGACGGCAACGCGATCGTCGAGTGCGCCCATGTGCGATCCCTCCAGGTCCTAGGCCTGACCGAACAGATCGGCCTCGTCGTCCGGTCCAGTCTCGACGCCGGTGTCGCCCGCCCCGTACAGCGGCGGTGTCTTCGCCTGAATCCGCGCCAGCAGCGGCGAGTTGGACGCCAGGACGCGAGGCGCGTCCGCGAGGTTGCGCTCGAATAGCGGGATTGCCTCCGCCAGCCGCCCGGCGTCCCGATAGGCGGCACCGAGGTTGTTCCGCCCGAGCAGCGTCATCCGGTCCAGGTCGCCGTGCACTCTCGCGCAGTTGCTCAGGTTCTCCTCGCCGAGCGCTATCGCCTCGGCCAGGCGGCCGGTCCTGCGGCAGGCCTCGGCCAGAAGGCTGCGGGCAAGGAACGTGAGCCTGCTCTCCGGTCCGGCGATGCGCAGCGAGTCGCTGACGCACCGCTCGCCGGTAGTGAATGCCTCCTCGTTCCTCCCCGCCGCCAGGTAGGCACTGCCTGCGATCACCCGGACGGCGATGGCGGCCGCGTGATCGGGTCCGACGGCCGCCTCCAGGTCGGCGAGTACCTGATCGGCCGAGGTCGCGGCCCGCGCGGGCCGGCCCGCTCGCCTGCAGAGGATCCACAGACTGGCGTACGCCCGCAGCGTGTCCTTGTGCGCGGTGCCACGGACGGCCTTGATTTGCGCGGCGTTCTCCTCCAGCAGCGGGATGGCCTGCTCGATGGTGTTGGCGGCCTCGTAGGCGGCGGCCAGGTCGGCCCTGGCCTCGAGCAGCGCGAGGTGGTCGGCACCCTGGACCATGATCCGGTACCGGAGGTTGCGCTCCTGGAGCGCTATCGCGTCGGCGAGGCGCCCGGCCTCGCGGTAGGCCGCGGCGAGGGTGTCGCGCGCGGTGAACGTGTCCCTGTGGCCGGGGCCGAGGATGCGCTCCCAGCTGGCCAGGTTGCGTTCGTGCTCCCGGATTGCCCTGTCCCGCCCAGCCGGCGAGTCCTGCCCGGCGCCCTGGTCGCCGCCGAGCCGGGCGAGGCTCTTGTCCAGCCACTTCATCGCTAGCTCACAATGCGAAGTCATCGATCAGGCGGGTGAGTGCCAGCGGTCAGCCCAGCCAGCCGGCCACGGTCTCGATGTCGGCGGTGCCGTTCGGCCCGACCGGCTGCACATTGAGAATAGTGACCCCGGCATCACGGTAGGCGGCGATCCGGTCGCGTACGAACCCTTCGCTCCCGACCAGCGGTATGCCCGCGACGAGCTCGTCCGGCACGAGCGCCTCCGCCTCCTTCTTGGCCCCGCTCAGGTAGGCGTCCTGGATCTGGGCGGCTTCCTTCTCGAACCCGTACTTCCTCAGTACGTCGTTGTAGAAGTTCCGGCCGCGCGCGCCCATGCCGCCGAAGTACAGGGCCAGCAGCGGCCGTATCCGCTCGCGCAGATGGTCAACGTCAGCGCCAATCGCGAGCGGGCCGCCGGCTACGACCTCCAGCGGCGCGAGGTCGGCGGCGCGCCTGGCCCGGCCCGCCCGCAGCACGTCGCCCCAGACGCGCTCGGCGCCCTCCGGCCAGAAATGCAGCGGCAGCCAGCCGTCCGCGATCGCGGCGGTCATCTCGACGTTCCTGGGCCCGAGCGAGGCGATGTAGATCGGGATCCGGTCTCGCAGCGGGTGGTCGATCAGCTTCAGCGGTTTGCCGAGGCCCGTGCCCTGCCCCTCCGGCAGCGGTATCTGGTACCTGGCCCCGGAATGCTCGAGCCGGTCCCGGCGCCACACCGACCGGCAGATGTCGATGATCTCGGCGGTCCGGGCCAGCGGCGCGTCGTAGGTCACGCCGTGGAAGCCCTCGATGACCTGCGGTCCGGACGCGCCGATGCCGAGGATGAACCGCCCGCCGGACAGCTTGTCCAGCCCGACCGCTGTCATCGCCAGGAGCGACGGCGTGCGGGTATACAACGGGAGTATGGAGGAGCCGATCTGCGCCCTGGTCGTGATCGCGGCGATGAAACCCATGGCGGAGACGGCGTCCGCGGTGTATGCCTCGCCACACCACAGGTACTCGACGCCAGCCTGCTCCAGCATGCGCACGTGCTCCGCGAACGATGCCGGATCATCCCGAGCGCCGATCCCCGCGCCGAGTTTCATGTCCCTATCCTCCGCATTGTCCGTCGTGTCGTAATCAGGTTACTGTTTAGTCATGTCGCTCGCTATCACCGAAGAACACCGCGCGCTCGCCCAGTCCGTCGCAGACCTCCTGGCCAAGCACCAGCCCCGCGCGGCGGCGCGCGCCCTGCTCGAGGCAGCCGACGAGCCGCTGCCGGCGTACTGGTCCGAGCTGGCGCGGCTGGGAATGCTGGGACTGCATATCGGCGAGGAACACGGCGGCTCCGGCTACGGGCTGCCGGAGCTTTTGATCGTGACTGAGCAGCTCGGACGCGTGGTTGCCCCCGGGCCCTTCGTTCCCACCGTGATCGCGAGTGCCGTGATCGCCGCGACCGCGCCGGACGACCTGCAGCGGCGGCTGCTGCCCGGCCTGGCCGACGGCAGCCTGGTCGGCGCCGTGGCGCTGGGCGGGAACGTCATCTGCTCCGGCGGCGCGGCGAAGGGCGAGGCCGGCGTGGTCATCGGCGGGCACTTGGCGGACGTGCTGGTGATCGCGTCGGAGTCGGACGTGCTGGTCGTCGAGACGGCCAGCGGCGGGGGCGTGACGACGAAAGTACCCGCCAATCTCGACCCGAGCCGGCGGGCGGCGATCGTGACCGTCGACGGCGCGTACGCGGCGCAGTTGCCGGGTCAGCGACAGTTGCTCACGGACCTGGCCCGTGCGGTATTCGCCGCCGAGGCCGCGGGCGTGGCCGCGGCGGTCACCGAGATGGCGAGCGAGTACGCCAAGGTGCGGGTTCAGTTCGGCCGCCCGATCGCCACGTTCCAGGCGGTCAAGCATCACTGCGCGAACATGCTGGTCGCCTCGGAGCTGGCGACGGCCGCGACGTGGGACGCGGGCCGGGCCGGGCTCGCGGGCGGGGATCAGCTCAGCTACACCGCCGCGATCGCCGCCACCCTGGCGATCCCGGCCGCGGCCAGTAACGCCCAGCTCAACATCCAGGTGCATGGCGGCATTGGTTTTACCTGGGAGCATGATGCGCACCTGTACCTGCGGCGGGCGGCGGCGGTGGCCGCAATCGTCGATACCGAGCAGGCGGCCACCGAGATCACCGATCTGGTGCGCAGCGGCGTGCGCCGTCCGGCCGCGATCGATCTGCCGCCCGAGGCCGAGCCGGTCAGGGACGCGATCAGGCCCGACGTGGACCGGCTGCGCGGGCTGAGGGGCAAGGCCAGGAAGCAGGCGCTGATCGAGACCGGATACGTGATGCCGCACTGGCCGAGGCCGTGGGGCCGGGATGCCTCGGCGATCGAGCAGCTGGTGATCGAGCAGGAGTTTGCCAGGGCGGGGATCAGGCGGCCCGGCTACCGCATCACCGGCTGGGTCATCCTCACGCTGATCCAGCACGCGAGCCCGCAGCAGGTGGAGCGCTGGGTGCGCCCGGCGCTGAACCAGGACGTCATCTGGTGCCAGCTGTTCAGCGAGCCCGAAGCCGGGTCGGACGCGGCCGGCATCAGGACCAGGGCGGTGCGGACCGAAGGTGGCTGGCTGGTCAACGGTCAGAAGGTATGGACCAGCGGCGCGCACGAGGCCGACCTCGGCCTGGCCACCGTCCGGACGAACACCGAGGCGCCCAAGCACGAGGGCATCACTACGGTGGCCATCGACATGCGCGCTCCGGGCGTCACGGTCCGACGGCTGCGGATGCCGACCGGCCACTCCAACTTCAACGAGGTGTTCTTCGACGACGTCTTTGTTCCGGACGCCGACGTGGTCGGGCCGGTGGACGGCGGCTGGACGGTGGCGCGCGCGACCCTGGGCAACGAGAGCATCAGCATTGGCGGCGGTGACGCCGGCCCGATGGCCATGCCAGCGGAGGCCTTCATCGCGCCGCTGGATGCTCACCCGGAGCGGCTGGCGGGCGGCGCGGGCCGGGTCGGCAGGCAGATCGCCAGCACGCAGGCTATGGGCGTGCTGAACCTGCGCAGCACCTACCGCGCGGTTGTTGTCGGCACGGGCGCTGCCGGCACGGGCGCTGCCGGCACGGGGACGGGCGGCGGCCCCGGACCCGAGGGGAACATCGCCAAGCTGCTGCTGGCGGAGGTCGGGCACGAGGCCGCGGCCATCCTGGCCGAGCTCGCCGGCCCGGACGGCGCGTTCCTGGAGGGCAGCGGCGCGCAGGCCTCGGCGCTCGTTCTGCTGAACCGGGCCATGTCGATCGCGGGCGGCACGTCGGAGATCAAGCGCAATCAGATCGCGGAGCGCATTCTCGGCCTGCCGCGCGACCCCCTGATCAAGTAGCCACAGCTCACACAGCTCAGGTAGCCGCCGCCGGGGTATCGCCCATCTGTGCCGGGCATCGATCGCTAGCGGCCTGGCACCTGCACGTCCTCTCGCGCCGGGGCGAGTTCTGCCGCTACGGTCGACTCGACGTCCGGTGCTGCGTGGTCCTCGCCGGATTTGCGCAGGGCGACGTAGCCGACGACCGCACCGACCGCGAGCAGCATGACCGTGAGCAGCAGGCCTACGTGATAGCCGTCAAGATACGCGTGCGTGGTCGTCGCGCCGTGGGCTAGCGCATTGCGTTCCCGTGAGCTCAGCACTGCGCCGATGACGGTGATCCCGAGCAGCCCGGCGAGTTCACGCGACGCGTTGAAGACCGCCGACGCGATGCCCGACCGCTCGGTCGGCACCGAGTGCAGCACCGCATTGGTCAGCGGCACGTTCATCATGCCCGCGCCGGCGCCGAAGAGCAGGAAGCCGGGTTGCAGGCTGGCGAAAGTCGCGCCGCCGCCGAGCCGGGCCACCAGGTACAGACCCACGGCCATGACCGTCATCCCGAGTCCGACCGTGCGGTGGGCGCCGAGCCGCGGCACGACCTGCGGAGCGACAGTGGCGGAGATCGCCAGGACGACCGCCATCGGCACGAACGCCAGGCCGGCCTTGGTGGGCGAGAAGCCGAGCATCGTCTGCAGGTAGATCGAGGTGAAGAAGTAGATGCCGAAGATGCCGAACGCCCATAGCATCATCACTGCCGTGCCGCCGCCGAAGACGCGCGATCGGAACAGTCGCACATCGACCATCGGGTAGCGGACGCGCGTCTCGATCCGAAGGAACGCGGCGCCGGCCACCACGGCGACGGCGAAGCTGGCCGCGATCAGGCCGGTCGTCCAGCCCTTGTATGGGCCCTCGATCAGGGCGTAGGTGAGCGCGAACAGCGCGACTGCCGAGCTGATTAGGCCGGGAACGTCGAGCCGGCGGACCACCGCACCGTCACGCGACTCCTGCATGACCGGGATCGCGATCGCCAGCGTGATCAGGCCAATGGGCACGTTGATGAAGAAGATCCAGCCCCAGTGGACGTGCTGGCTGATCAGCCCGCCAAGGAGCGGCCCGAGCGCGAGCGCGAGCGCGCCGATGGCTGCCCACGTACCGATGGCCCTCGTGCGCTCCTTCACGTCGGTGAACGTCGTCATGATGATCGCCAGCGTCGTGGGCACCAGGAGTGCTGCGCCGAGGCCCTGAACGACCCGCGCCGCGATCAGCTCGCCGCCGGTGCCAGCCAGCCCGGCCGCGAGCGACGAGACCGTGAACACGGACAGCCCGATCAGGAATAGCCTGCGGCGCCCGAACAGGTCCGCCATCCGCCCGCCGAACAGCAGCAGGCTTGCGAACATCAGGATGTAGCTGCTGACCACCCACTCCAGGCCTGCAGTAGATAGGTGCAGATCACGCTGGATAGTCGGGATTGCGACGTTAACGATGTTGTTATCGAGATAGGTCATGAAGGTGGCCAGGCTCACTGCCACCAGGATCCACCAGCGCCCGCGCATGATAATCGGCCCTCCGGATTGCCTTGTACCTTGTAGATGTACGCAGTACATATACATTGGCCATGTACGCTGTTCCTATACTCTGTACATGTAGCCTAGTCTTACTTGTACGACGTATAGTTGTCAACCGATGAAGGCGTCCGAGATGGAAGAGACCGAGCGACCGCGGCTGAGCCAGGCGGCCGTCGTCGACCGCGGCCTGGCGCTGGCCGATGCCGAGGGCCTGGAGGCCGTCACGATCCGGCGGCTCGCGTCCGACCTCGGCGTGACGCCGATGGCGCTGTACTGGCATTTCCGCAACAAGGAGGAACTGCTTGCCGGCCTGGCCGACCGGGTGTGGGCCGAGATCGATGTCAATGTCGATCCGCAGGCCGGCTGGCTGGATCAGCTCCGCCGCCTGCTGGAGTCCCTGGTGGCGGTGTTGCGTGCCCATCCGTCCGCATCCAGCCTGCTGCTTGAGGGCGAGAAGCGGACCAGTGATGCCGCGCAGGTGGCCATCGAGACCACGCTCCAGGTGCTACACCGCGGCGGCTTCAGCCCGGAGTACGCGGCGTCGATCGCGCGCAGCACGCTGTTCACCGGTCTGATGCTCGTGATGAGTGAGCCCGGCAACGAGCCCGGCATGACCGCGGCCGAGCGCGTCGAGCACATGCGCCAGACCAGGGTCCGGCTGGCGCTGCTGCCGCCCGGGCGTTTCCCGCGCACTATCGAGGCCGCCGAGCCGCTCGCCGCGTGCGATGATCCCGAATTCCATTACGAGTTCGGGATCGACATGTTCATCGCCGGCGTGCGGGCCATGGCCGCGCGGTAACCGAGACCGCAGAACGCGGCGGCGACATGCCCGCAGGTCGGCGGCGACACGCCCGAACGGGCGGAATGCCCCGGCCTGAGCGGCAGCCCGCTGGTTCCTTTACCTCGGGCGGGTTTTGTCTTGGCCCCTGACCGGCCAGACTGCCTGCCAGTGCGTCCTGGCGCGGAATCTGCCGCACGGGGCCGAGGACACTGCGGGAACAGGTCGGGGGATGTCCGCTTCACGCGGGACAATGGCAGGGCCTGCTCGGGCGCGATTGCTGGCACGGCGCCTGGCGCTGGCGCTGCTCGCCGTCGTTTCCGGGGCGACCGGTGTGGTGGTGAGCGCGCCGGCGCGCACAGACGCCGAGGCCAGGACCATGGTCGCCGTCTATGGCCAGATGTCACCGATCGGCACGCTGTTCGCCCTGACGCCCGCGGGCCGACTCGGGAGCCACTTCTGCACCGGGAGTGTCGTCGACAGTCCGTCTGGCGATCTGGTCCTTACCGCGGCCCACTGCGTCCAGGGTCATCCGGCGAGCCAGATGGCTTTCATCCCGGACTACAACGCCGGGCGGTGGCCCGACGGCGTGTGGCTGGTGACCAGGGTGATCGTCGACAGGAACTGGATGCTGTCGCAGGATCCTGATGACGATTTCGCCTTCCTCACCGTCACCAGGCCCGGCAGCCGCGTCGGCCTGCAGTCGCTGACGGGCGGTGAGGGTGTCGCCGTGGACGTGCCGGCCGGGCAGCGAGTGGAGGTCGCCGGCTACCCCGACGGCGCGCGTGAGCTGATCAGCTGCCAGAACACCGCGAGCCAGTTCACCGCCAGCCAGTACCAGTTCAGGTGCACCGGCTTCAGCGACGGCACCAGCGGCAGCCCGCTGCTGGCCGATATAGGTCCCGATTACGGGCTCGACACGGTGATCGGCGTCATCGGCGGCTATGAGCAGGGCGGGATCACCTCGTCCGTGTCGTACGCGGCCCGGTTCAGCGGGCAGCTCGGCGCCCTGTATCAGGACGCCCTGCAGGAGGAGGCACTGTCTCAGCGCGCACCGGCCGCCGGTCGCGGATAGCGCCTGGTCCGATGCCCGGCCGCTCCGGCAGACTGCTGGCGTGGACGCAGATCTGGCTGTGGTGGGCGCCGGCGCGCTCGGCCTCAGCACCGCGCTGCACGCGGCGCTGCTCGGGCGATCGGTCGTGGTGCTCGAGCGGCTGACCGCGGGCTCGCAGGCATCCGGGCGCGCAGCCGGCCTGTTCAAGTCCGTGCAGGCCGACAGCCTGCGGACCGATCTGGCCCGGCGCAGCATCGCCCGCGCGATCAGTTTCGCCGACTGGGCCGGGGTGGATCTCGACGTCCGGCGGTCGGGAAGCTTCCTGATCGCCAGAACCGA
>JASHOV010000215.1 GCA_030038495.1 Streptosporangiaceae bacterium | reverse complement strand
ATGGTGATGCTGCTCATCCCGCTTCTGGCCATCAGCAATCACTGGGCGCAGCGCAAGCTCGGCCGGTACTGGAAGCGGTTCCAGCGGCTTACCTATGCCGTCTGGGGGTTGCTCGCCCTCCACCTCATGCTGCTGGAGGGATTCGGCTTCCAGCACGGGAGCGACGGCTCCGGCTTCGCCGGTGACGGTATCCCCGTCCTGCATCAGCGCCTCTACCAGTACTCGGCGTGCAGCCTGTTCCTGCTCACGCTCCGGCTGCCGCCGGTCCGGCACTGGATCGTTGCTCGTCAGAAGGAAGGCCGGAACTGGCTCGTCAATCTGACGGTCCTGCCGATCTTCGCGCTGTTCGTGCTCGGGTTCTGCTTCCTCGTGAACGAGGAGATCTTCAAGGGCGCCGGGGCCTTCAGCAACAACCCCAGCCAGGAATAGGGGAGGACGGAGCCTTGGCAGGCGACACCTACGCCCATGGCCGCCAGGGGCACACTCTCGTCGGCGGTTTCCTGATCGTGACCGTCTCGATTCTGTCTGCGGCCCTGCTGGTCGCGGCGCTCATCTACGCCGCGGGCGAGGGGCCGCGTCGTCAGGACGCGCTCGCCGGCGCCGGGTGCGAGCCCAACCTGTCGCCTTCCGACCTGCCGTGCACGACGGTCTGGACGCTCTCGGGTGAGTTCACCGGGATCACCGGTCCGGCCGGTCAGCGGATGAGTTTCGATGTGGCCGCCTATACCGAGAGCGAACGGGACGACCTGGCCGTGGCCGAGGCGGCGCTGAGGGCGCAGGTGACCACGGAAAACGCGCTGGACGCGAGCCTGGCCCAGTTCCCGTTCCCGCCCGCGATCGCGCCCACGGCGACTGCGCTGATTCGCGATGACTATGTCCTCGCCGAACTGACCGCCAGGCAGGCACAGTCATCGTCGCTGGCCCAGATGCGGTCCCTTGATGGCCAGGTCCAGGCGGCCGGCGCTGTCGTCCAGAGCGGGATCGCGCTCATCCACAAGGAATTTGAGACGCGGCCGACGGCGAGCCAGGAGCCGTGATCGGCACTCTCGGTGGGTCGGTCAGCTCGCAGCTCTCGCAGTTACGGGTCAGGGACGCTGGAGGACGCGGTCACTTTGGTGACAGGCTGGAGGAGCAGTGCCCAGGTTGCTGAATGCGGGTGCGGCCACGGCCCAGCCCGTCGCATGCCGACGAGCGCGGGTCGGCAACTGGTCGCGAAGATCGTCAGCGCCGCGTCGCTGCCGCAGGTCTCTAGCCGTCCCGTCCGCCGCAAGCGCGCGCAGGCCAGTTCGCAGTCGTCTCATGCGCTTCCGGTGAGTTCCGCGACTCGCGCCTAGTGGCTCACGTCTCCTGAATTAGCGCGAATTCCTGGGCGGCGCCGATCCTGGTGCCGCTCGCGATCAGGGCAGAGGAAGCACCGGCGGCGGTGATGTACTTGCCGTTCGCACGGGCCCTGAGGCTGATGGTGCCGTTGGAATTACGGATGAGCCGGAAGATCTCCCCGGATTCCACGACGGTGCCGTTGGCGATCAGGGGAGCGGCCCCGCCATCACCGGCTGTGACGATGAGGCTGTTGGCGTCGGAGCGGAGCGCTATGGTGCCGTTGCCCTCGTTGATCTCCTCGAATGTGTCCCAGGTTCCAGCCACGTGCGCATTGGCGATCAGCGGCGCTGCGCCGGCCCTGCTGGCGCCGACGAGTTGGTGATCGGAGCGCGCGCAGGCTGATCGTGCGCAGCCTGAGCGGGACAAGCAGCTTGAGATTGACGGTATCGGCGATCGCCCGATCCCCGGCATCGTTGGGATGCAGGTGGTCTCCGCTGTCGTAGGCCGGCAGGTACTCGGCCGGATCGGCCGGATTGTGCGTGGCCGCATCCTGGTCCACGACGCCGTTGCAGCCGCTCGCGGAGCTGCGGACGAACCGGTTGTAGGCCTCACGGGCTACCTCGCCGGACGGGTTCCAGTAGAAGGCGCCCTGGTACGGAGTGAGCGTGGAGCAGATGAACTTGATGCCGCTGTCATGCGCCATGGTGATCAGCTGCCGGAGCCCGCTCATGAGCTGACTCGCGGTCGGCTGCGGGCTGGTAGAGCCCAGATCATTGATCGGGTCGTCCGAGAAGATGACCCAGCACGCCAGCCTGCCCGAGGACGTCGCGGTCGAAGCGATGCAGCGCGCTTTGCCCGCTGCCATCGGCGAGCAGCCGGTTCCCGCTAATGCCCTCATTCAGCACGCCGATGGTCTTGCCAGCCGCGTGGAGACGGTCCGCGAGCACGCTGGTCCAGCTGTCGTTGCCGTTAACGGTGGTGCCGACGCCGTCGGTGATGGACGCGCCCAGTGCCACCACCGCGCCCTGCGACTTCGCGTTCTGCACGTCGAGGCCGGTAAGGAAGTAGTTGTTGGTGGTGGCGATCGGGTCCGGCAGGCTGACACTGCCGCTGACGTCTCCCGGAGCCACATAGGAGGTCTGGAGTGCCGTGCTGTGGTAAGTCGACGGGCCCGTCGGGCCGGGCACGTAGAAGCTGATGGCCACCTCGGTCAGGGCCGGCACCGCGACCTGGATCGCGTCGCTGGCAACGCTGCCCCCGGCCGGAATCGTCACCGCCGATGATCCGCGGAAGGTCACGGCGCGGCCGGTGCCGGGCACGGTCGATGCGCCGGATCCCGCCCGGGCCAGCCGGACGTCGCTGATGGTCAGCGGGGAGCTGCCGAAGACGTTCGAGAACTCGATGCGCGCGTCGCGCCCGCTGATGCTGGTGCGGACGATCTGCCGGATCGTCTGCCCGCTGAACGAGGGACCGCCGCTTTGCGGTGCGGCAGCCCAGGTGCCGGTCCAGTACCCGCCGGCGGTGATCGCCGCCGACGCGTCCTCGAGCCGCGCCTGGGCAGACGTCGCGCTGGCCAGGACGGAGAAGGCCAGGCCGGAGAAGGCCACTATCCCGGCGGCGGCGACGGTGCTGTATGCCGCTGCCTGACGCAGCAGACGGCAGTGGACTGTGGTCATGTCGTGATCCTTAAACAGTCAGCGGGATAGACGGACGAGGATGCCGGGCGAGCGGCGAGTACCTGTCAGCTGCGCGTCGCTTGCCACCAGTTCACGTTGAAGCCGCCGGTCAGGTACCGGAGCTCAACGGTGTGGTAAGTGCCCGCTCGGAACCGGAACGCGCCGACCCCGATGGTCTCCCACTTCTGCCAGCCCCCGGTGCGCGGCACGGTGACGACGGGCCCGGCTACGCCGTCGATCACGAGGCGCAGCCGTCCGCCGGAGACGCGGCTGGCAACACGAATAGTCAGGTTCACGGTGCCCTGCATCGGCAGCTCGTACCAGGTCTCCGTCTCGCCGGCCCGGATGTCGCCGACATTCCAGCCGCCTCCCGCGTCGGAAGTTACCTGCACGCCGAGGTCGGACCGGTACACGTTGAACGGGTTGGGCGACGCGCCGGCGACCGCGTCGGCGGTTGCGGCCTGGACGGTGAGCGGGCTGGGGAACGGGGTCTGCGAATACCGGCGCAGGATGTTGATGTCCTGGCTGGGATAGTCGCGGTGCGTGGCCGAGTACGGTCCGGGCTCCGTCCGCCACAGGGCGGCGTTCTCGAGCCAGTCAGAGAAGCCCTCGACCAGGGTCAGGTAATCGTCATTGCCCACGGTGTGCTCCAGCCCATTGACCAGCGTGCTGCCATGGTCGGGAGGGATCAGCAGGCTGGAGGACGCGTCGACTTCCTCGAAGCTCGGCACCGTGACGCCGAAGGTATGGCCGTCGAAGGCCTGATTGGTGTATGTCGGGCTCGGGACTATGAACCAGTCGTCCTCGCCCTGAACGACGGGCGGCACGTCCCGGTCGTTGTTGATCCAGCTGTCGTCGACCACGAAGTACGGGTTCTCGCCGAAGCCGCGCTCGGCCTGGCTGCGCACGTAGCTGAGGTAGCGGGCCGAGTTCCCGTTGCTCTGATTGGTGAAGGCGAAGTCGTTATCGGACCAGAGGTAGATGAGCGGCCTTCCGTTGATCTTGTACAGCATGCTCGCGGGGACGGACTGGAAGAACGCCTCAAGGTCGTTGTTCCACCGGTACTGGAGTCCGTCTTCGCCGGCGCCCGTAAGGTCGGCAAAGTCGGATGGCGGGACGTAGCCGCCCGTATGGTGCTTGATCTGGTTCTTCTTGTCGGTCATCGAGGCCGGCGTGTCGTCGAAGGCGGCGATCTTGAGCTTGCCCGCGTCTCCAGCCTGCCGGATCGCGTCGACCAGCTGCGTCAGCTCACGCGGATCGCCGCCCTCGTTCGGGATGGCCGAGCCAGGGATGTAACCGCGGGTGTCCACCGCGACGAAGTTGACGCCCCCGTTGACCAGCTCCTCGACGTAGTTGAGCCAGAACCGCTCGTCGCTGCCGGTGCTCGCCTCGTACATCGGCACGTTGTAGATCGGCCACGGATTCACGTACGGGCCGCCAGCCAGCGTCTCTGTCTCGAAGCCGAAGGTCACCCCGAGCGCACCGGTGTCGGCTCGCCGCCGGTGAGACAGGACGACGCCGCGGTTGTCGGTGATCACGGAACCTGCCCGGGCGGCGAGAACCCTGACTGCGCGGGTCGCCGCATCGCTCGCCATGGGCACCGCGGCCAGGGCCACGGCGATCAGGCACGCGAGCACGCCAGCGACGCTGCGGCCGGTCTCTCCGGCGCGCGGTGGACGGCCTGTTCGGGCAGGAAGCTTCATGGTCACCAGTCCTAAGCAGGAATTTGCACACCGACTGCAGTGCCGAAAAGCCGGAACCGGGGAGCCGGAGACCGCTCCCGCGTGACCCTCGCCCAGCTCTGAGGGACCAGAGGCTAGTGCTCAGGATCCTGCGCCGTCATGACACCAAAACAGAGGACAGAGCCCGCCGCGGGGCGTCGGTCTCGTCGTGCATCATGCGCCGGAGCACGAAGGGGGCGATCCGGGCACAGATGAGACGCGCCCTTATTCAGCCCCGAGCCCGCTCAAGCGCCAGATGGAGGACCACGATGAGAGCGTCCCGCACCGAGACCTTGCTGCGGGCGTCGAACACAATGACGGGCACCTGATCGCCCACTGCCAGAGCCCACCGGATGGCGTCGAGGTCATGGGCCAGCTTGCCGTCGAACTGGTTGACCGCGACTGCGAACGGCAGGTCGTGCCTCTCAAAATAGTCCACCGCGGGATAGCACTCGTCCATGCGCCTGCTGTCCACGATGACCAGGGCGCCCAGTGCGCCATGAATAATGTCGTTCCACATGAACTTGCCGCTAAATAAAGTGATGACTCTGTTTTTGATCTACGGTGATGTGCTATGGCCATTGCTGTGGGAACGGAAGAGCAGCTGGCGGCGAAGCTCGGCGTGATCTTCCCGCATCTGGATGAGCGGCAGCGGCGCCTGGTGGCCGGAGCGGAGGCCCGGGCGCTGGGGCATGGCGGTATCCGGCTGGTGGCCC
>JASHOV010000214.1 GCA_030038495.1 Streptosporangiaceae bacterium | reverse complement strand
AGCGTCCGCAGTAGCACTGACTTCCCCGCACCCGAGTCGCCCAGCACCAGCAGATGCGGATCTCCGGTGGTCAGGTCAACCCCGACCGGGTGCAGGTCGATGTCGGCCAGCCCGAGCGGGATAGTGTCTCCGTCCAGGCCGACGGGATGGTCCCTGAGCTCCGCGGTGCTGACCTCGTCGGGCAGGAGCCGTACGGCGGCAGCAGACGGGCCCGCCCAGGACGCGGCGATCTTGGCCAGCACCTCCTCCTGCGCCTCGCCGATGTCGCCGACGGTTTCGCGGCCGTCGAGCCGGGGGGCCAGCGCATGGAAGATCGTCCCGGGCCGGGCGATCCCACGGCCGGGCATCCCGGCCGGCAGGCCCGTGCTGAGCTGGCGGCTTACCTCCGATTCGGCCGGGTCATTAAGCCGCAGTTCCAGCCGGGCGCCGAAGCCGTCGCGGACGGTCATCCGGACATCGGCCCACCGGTTGGCGGTCAGGACGAGGTGGACCCCGGCGCCGAGCCCGCGGAAGGCAAGCTCGGTCACGGCGGTCTCGGCTTCTTCCATATCTGTCCGTACGGCAGCCCAGTTGTCGATGACGACAAACACCTCGCCGGTGTAGGTGCCGTCGGGCAGGCGGCCGCTGTCGGCCATCGACCGGAACGCGGCCACCGAATCGATGCCGTAGTCGCCGAACAACTGCTCCCGCGTGCTGACCAGGCGGGCCATCTCCGCCAGCAGCCGCACTGCCATATCGAGGTCGCGTCGTCCGGCCACCGTTCCCACATGGGGTGCCGCAGCCAGCGGTGCGAGCGACCCGCCGCCGAAGTCGAGACAGTAGAAGCGCACCTCATCGGGGGTATGCGTCAGCATCGCCGCCAGCATAAGCGTTCGCAGGAACGTGCTCTTGCCGGATTGCGGCGCGCCGACCAGGGCCAGGTTGCCGTGCTTGCGCGCGAAGTCGAGGACGAGTGGCTCCTGGCGCTGCTCGAACGGCAGGTCGACCAGGCCGACCGGCAGCGCCAGCCGGGACTGACCGGGCCACACGCTCGCCTGCCAGCCCCGGCCGGGCTGAAATGCCAGCGGCCCGAGCAGCGCGTCGAGCGGTACGACCGCGGGGAGCGGCGGCAGCCAGACCTGATGCACCGGCTGCCCGAATCTGGCCAGCCGGCTTGCCGCAACATCCAGCGCCGTCGGGCCGGCCAGCAGTGCCCGCCGGGACGACTTTTCCTCCTGCTCCAGGCCGGCGCCGGCCGGCCTGGCCTGGCGGAGCCCGAACGGCACCACTTCGGTGCTCACTTCCTCGCCGGCCGCGCCGGGACCTTCGTACTGCCCCGACATACACGCCACCCGGAAGCGCTGCATCAGCGAGTCGCCGACCTTGAGGTAAGCCGAGCCGGGGATCGGCGGCAGCTGATAGGCATCGGCGCTGCCGATGACGGCCCGGCTCTCCGCGGCCGTGAAAGTCCGCAGGCAGATCCGGTATGACAGGTGTGACTCCAGGCCGCGCAGCCGGCCCTCCTCCAGCCGCTGGGTAGCCAGCAGCAGGTGCATACCCAGGCTGCGGCCGACCCGGCCAATCTGCACGAACAGGTCGATGAAGTCGCTGCGCTGGGACAGCAGCTCGCCAAACTCATCCACCACGATCAGGAGGTACGGCAGCGGCTCCAGCGGGCGCCCCGACGGGTCGGTATAGCCAGCGCGCCAGCGCAGCTGATACTCGCTCAGCGAATCAGCGTTGCCAGCCAGGCGCAGCAGCTTCTGCCGCCGCTGCTGCTCGCCATGCAGGGCTGCGCGTACCCGGTCCACGAGTGACAGGTCATCGGCCAGGTTAGTGATCATGCCCGCCACATGCGGCAGCCCGGTAAGCCCCGCGAAGGTAGCCCCGCCCTTAAAGTCGACAAGCACGAGGCTGAGCAGCTCCGGCGAGTGCGTGATCGCCAGGGAGGTGACCAGGGTTCGCAGGAGCTCGCTCTTGCCTGATCCCGTCGCGCCGACGATCAGCCCGTGCGGTCCCATGCCGCCGGCCGCTGACTCCTTGAGGTCCAGCTGGACAACATCACCGTCCGCCGCCAGGCCGAGAGGGACCTTCAGCACGTCCTCGTCCTCGGGCGACAGCCAGGACGTCGTCGGGTCGAGCTCGGCCAGGTCGGCAACACCGAGCATGTCGGCAAGCGCGATTGTCCGGGTCAGCAGCCGCTCCGGCTCGTCCGACAACGTCAGCGGCGCGAGCGCGCGGGCGACCAGCTCGGCGAGCCGCTCGTCCATCTGGTCAGCCACGGCACTGGTCGTGATCCCGGCCAGGGCCGGGTACTGACTGCGGATCTGCAGGCTGCCGTCCGCGCCAACTATGGCCTCGACCTCGGTCCGGGTGGGCTCACGGTTCTCGGCAGCGACCACGCAGATCACGCAGATCCCGGCATCCGGGCCGGCCGTCTCCAGCAGCGCGGTGACCACCGGCAGGCGGGCCCAGTCGGCGGCCGGGTCATAACCATCCAGCAGCACGACCAGGCGGCGCCGCGGGGGACTGTCCCGGCTCTGGCCAAGCGCCGAGCGTGCCCTGGCTCGCTCTGACTTGCCCCGCTCGATCTCGTTCTCGAGCACGTCAGCGAGATCCTCGATGTCCGCCGCCACCAGCGGGACCACGCCGGCTGCGCCGGTCGTGTCCGGCTCGTGCGCATGGGGCAGCCACTTGGCCCAGGCCCAGGACGGCTCGCCGCCGGTCCGGATCGCCAGGCCCACGTCGTCAGGCGCGTGCAGCACCGCCAGCTGGCATACCAGCGCCCGGGCCAGCGCGCGGGCGGGGCCGGGGGGCCCGAGGATGGTCAGCACGGCGGTCGAGGCCAGCCGGACAACGGCCGGCTGGCGTCCGACGGTCCCGAACTGCTGCGCGTGTCGCTGAGCGGCGGCCAGGATCTCCTGGTCGTAGTCGGCCATGGGATCGCTGCGCCCGCCTAGCGTGATGGGCGTGGCCAGCGGGCCCCGGCCGAGGCCGACGCGGATGTCCAGGAAGTCGGCGTCGGCAGCGCGCCGCTCCCATACCCGGCGCCGGCGCCGCGCGATCGCCCACAGCCGCTCCGGCGACGGATGCTGCCAGGCCGCGGCCATGCGCTGATGGCGAGCTACCCCGCGGGCAGCGCGCCGGATCGCCGACAGGTGCCCCAGGTACCGTTGCCGCTGCCGGTCCTTCGTCCCGCGCGTGCCCCGGCGGGACGACGCCGCCATTGCCCAGCCCGCCCCTACCGAGAAGAGCACAAAGGCGATACCGATAATGATCAGCACCGGCCTGCCATTGATGATCATGTAGGAGGCCAGGGCCACGCTGCTCATGATCGGCAGGACGAGCATCATCAGCGTCGAGCCGCCGCCGCCCGTCTGATTGTCCTGCGGGACCGGGGGCAGCGTGACAGGCTCTCCCGGTAGTGCGGGCGGTACTGCGCGCACCGGCCGGTGCAGGGGGATCCTGCTCATGACCTGCCGCCAGGCCGTCGGATCAAGGAGTTACCCACCAGTTGATCTCGGCGATGGCGGTGCTGGTGGCCCCCAGCGCGGTACCCGACGGGGGGATCGCGGCCGTATTGTCGGGCGTGGCGTTGGGGTTGTACACCGGGATCGCGTTCACCAGCTGCGAGAACATGCTCGTGATCGACTCCTCGCTGCCGCTGTCGTTCCCGATGGCGGTCAGCAGGCCGATGGCAACCTGATTGAGCAGGCCGGACTTCGGATCCTTGCTCGACCCGAACAGCGCGGTCATGGCCTTGATCCACTGGCTGGCGAAATCCTGCGCCTCGGAGGCCGTCTTCCCGGCCCAGCCGAGTTGCAGGCTGCTCAGAGTTTCATTGATCGTGTCCAGCGCGCTGGCAATGTCCTCGGCGCCGGAGGTGATGACGTCCGCGATGAACTGGAGCGGGCCGGGCTCCATGCTGATGTTGTCGACGTCGTTATAACTATCGGGGACAGACACGGGCTCTCCTGCGCGGCCTTGGCGCTTACTGGAAGTTCTTGAAGTTCGCCTGCTCGGCGGCCAGGTAGGTCTGGTAGGCGTCCTGCATGCGCTGGATCATCTCGGCGAGAAGGTCGGTCAGGTTGTTGATCTGCGTCGTGCAGGCTTGCGCGACGGGGGCGAATGTCAGCTGCTCCGCCGGGGAGTTCCAGGCCCCGGGAACCTCTGACAGCGCGTCCTTGATCTCGGTGCAGTTGGTGTCGATGGTGGCAGCCTGAGTGCGGATAGTGCCGATGGCATCCTCTAGCTGC
>JASHOV010000213.1 GCA_030038495.1 Streptosporangiaceae bacterium | reverse complement strand
GCCCGGGCCTGGGCGGCAGGCAGCGGCGCGCGACGGTGCTTGGCTGGACTGCCGCCTCGATCGCCATCGTCGGCGTCGCGTGGCTACTCACCTCCTTGATCACTTACTGGACCACCTACGCGGCTCTGACCGTCCCGCAGTGGCAGATGCTGACCTACGGTCCGCACTCCGCCAGGATCACCTTCTTCGTGCATAACTCAGGGAACGGCGCAGCCAGCGGATGTACGGCACACGTCCAGCTCGGTAACGGCCAGGTCCTGACCGCCACCTCACCCCCGATCCAGCCCGGCACCACGCAGCAGTACTACCTGGTCTACCGGGAGAGGCGCAGCCCGCAGACGCGCCCCGCCTACGCGTGGGACACCTGTGGCGGCGCGCGTACGCCCGACGAGCCCGTCGCGACGGTCGCCGACATCGGCCTGCTTGGGAACCATGTTCAGATCACGCGCGGCGCTGCCGTCACCACCATCCACTTCGCGGTGCGCAACGTCGGCTCGCGGGAGGCCTCTTCCTGCCACGCGTTCATGCGGTTCAGCGGCCGCAAACCGGTCGGCGCCGGCGGTGCCCCTTCAGATCTCCGCGGCGGCGCTAGCACCACCTTCTCGGTGACCTACGCCTCCTCCCTGGGACATCCGGTCGTGGTCTGGGCCGAGTGCTACGACCCGCCAGCATCAGACGGCCTTGTCCTCAGCACCAGGACCTACCTGCGGGGATTGTTCAGATCCGGCTAAGCCCCGCGGAGCGCGCGGCGGGCAAATCGCCCATAACTTCGGCAGTCTGCAGACAACGCGGCGGCGGCGCCGCTTAGATGTAGCGTTTGAGGGGCTGTGGCCCCCAAGCGCTACATCTAAGCGCGATCTTGCCTGGCAGCGGTTAAATTCGCGACCGCAGACCCGAGCGCCATGCCCGGAATCGGTGTCAGCGCTCCCCGCCGCAGCGCACTGGCACTGGAACATTTGTTCGAATCAATCTATGCTGAGGGCATGGCAGGGTATGTTCCGGTCGGCTGGCCCGCAGCCGTCCACCCGCCCGGCTCCGCTGGCTTCGAGCAGTCCGCGGTCCAGTGGCTGCTGGACGTGGTCCCGCCGGATTACCGGCTGCATGGCGTACTGGTGCGACACCCCGTGGCCCTGGCCGTGCTGGCCGGGCATCACCTGAACGCCTGCGTCGAGGGAGCGCGCAACGGTTACCGGACCGCGCGGGCGGAGCTAGGCGACGATCTGCCGCCAGGCGGACTCAACGCCGTGCTGGACGCGTACCGGGCCGAGGGCGCACGGCTCGTCGCGGCCGCCAAGGCCGTCGATCTGATCACCCGGGCGCTGCGGGGCCAGGAATTCGTGCCCCAGCTGGCGGGATCGCAAGATGCGCGCCGGACGGCTAAGGCACGCTCCTGAGCCTCGCACCGGCGCCCCGATCAGGGCCTGACGGCCCGGTGGCCCGGTGGTTGCGGTCAGGGCGGTGAGGGCCCGGTAAGGCCGCGGAAGCCGACGGCTCAGGTCAGGGCTGCGACGGCCCGGTCAGGCTGTCCTGTGCCGGGGCCGGGGAACCGTGCCCGTTCGGCCTGGCCCAGCCCACGCCCGCCACGTGCTGGCGGACGACCTTAGCCGGAACCCCGGCCACCACGCAGTTGTCGGGCACCGGACCGCGAACGACCGATCCGGCCGCGACCACCACGTTCCTGCCGATGACCGCGCCGGGCAGGATCACCGCCCCGGTGCCGAGCCAACTGCCCGCGCCGATCCTGACGGCGCTGTTGACGGGCCACTGCCGGCCGATCGGGACGTCGATGTCCTCGTACCTGTGGTTCTGATCGGTTATGTAGACGTACGGACCGGTGAAGACCTCATCGCCGATCTCGATCGAGTGATGCGCGATGATGTGGCTGCCGCGCCCGATGACGCAGCCGTTCCCGACCCGCAGCACCGGGTCCGGACCGAGATCGTGTCCGGGGGCCATGCCCGCGCACATGGTGACGAGTTCGGCGATCATGGTCTTGTCCCCGACCTCGATCCAGTGCTCGCCGTAGACGGCCCCGGTCGGGAAGGCCATCAGACTGCCAGGGCCGAACGCCGCGAACCTGCGGCCGGCCGGGGATTCCGCCGTGACCGTTCCGGCGTTCTGCATGCGCCGCCAGCCAGCCTGGATGAGGCCCGCCGTCAACGCCCGACGGCGCCGGCCAAGCTCGTCCCTCCACGTCATGGCCGATAACGTACCTGGCCCGCCACCGCTCGCGACAGGCTGGCCAGCCCTGACCGCTCGGTCGGGTTAACCCAGACCGGCATAAGGGATAAATAAGCCACGCACCATGATCTTGGAGTTTTAGTCGCCTGTCAGGCGGCCTTTCTTTCCAAGATCTTTTTAAGATGTCCGTCTTATGGGGATTAGCGCCTTCCAGGGACGGGGCCAGGCGGGACTGGGCCAGGCGGGACGGGGCGGCGGGGCGGCGGGGCGGCGGGGCGATGCCGGGCGCTTCGGCAAGCGGCGCAACCAGGACCCGCCGGGCCCGACTCAGGGCCGCGCTGCAGCGGCGAGTTGGCCGCAGGCCCCGTCGATCTGGGTGCCCCTGGTATCGCGAACGGTCACCGGCACGCCGTGGAACGCCAGCCGGTCGGTGAACTCGGCCGCGACGTCGGGGTCGGACGCGGTCCAGCGCGATCCCGGGGTCGGGTTCAGCGGGATCAGGTTCACGTGCGCCAGGCGTCCCGAGAGCAGCGAGGCAAGCAGGTCGGCCCGCCAGGCGTGGTCGTTGATGTCCCTGATCATGGCGTACTCGATCGAGACTCGGCGGCCGGTCGCCGCCGCGTAGCCCCAGGCCGCGTCGAGCACCTCGGCGACCTTCCAGCGCCGGTTCACCGGCACAAGTTCGTCGCGCAGTTCGTCGTCGGGAGCGTGCAGCGACACCGCGAGCCGTACCGAGAGCCCCTCGCCGGTGAATCGCCTGATCGCGGGCACGAGCCCGACCGTAGACACCGTAACCGCTCGCTGCGAGATGCCGAGGCCCGACGGCACCGGATCGGTGATCCTGCGGACCGCGGTCAGGACGCAGGCGTAATTGGCCAGCGGCTCCCCCATGCCCATGAACACGATGTTCGACACCCGGCCGGGGCCGCCCGGCACCTGCCCGCGCGCCATCGCCCGTGCCCCGGCGAACACCTGCGTGACGATCTCGGCCGCGGACAGGTTCCTGGTCAGCCCGGCCTGGCCGGTCGCGCAGAACGGGCAGGCCATCCCGCAGCCCGCCTGCGAGGAGACGCACATCGTGACACGGTCCGGGTAGCGCATGAGCACCGACTCGACCAGCGCGCCGTCGAAAGCCCGCCACAGCGTCTTGCGGGTCGTGCCGCCGTCGCACTGCTGCTCACGCTGCGCGGTCAGCAGCGGCGGGAGCAGAGCCTCGGTCAGCCGGGCACGCAGGCCGGCCGGC
>JASHOV010000212.1 GCA_030038495.1 Streptosporangiaceae bacterium | reverse complement strand
CTTGCACCTGGCGGCATCCTTAAGTACGCGCCTGCTACCGCAGGATGAAGCGCTCTACCGCGTTGGCGAAGCCCTCGTCCTCGTTCGAGGTCGTTACCCGCCGGGCGCAGCGCTTCACCTCGGGGCTGGCGTTCCCCATCGCGATCGAGAGCCCCGAGTGGGCGAACATCAGCACGTCGTTGGGCATGTCGCCGATGGTCGCGATCTCGCCGGGATCGATCTCGTACTTCGCCGCCAGGTACTGTGCGACCGCTCCCTTGTTGGCCTGCGGGTGGGTCACGTCCAGGTAGTAGGGCTGCGATGCGGCGGCCGTCACGTGATCGCCGAACTTGTCGTGAACCGCGGTCGTGGCTTTCTGCACGGCCTCATGGTCGTCGCTCACGCCGACCAGCTTGGCGACGTTCTCCGTCCGGCTCTGCACCCCGCCGGTCAGGACCTTCGGCTCGAACTTCACGGTCCAGGCCTCGCGGTCGACATGCGGCCCGTCCGCCTTCGGCACGTACCAGTCGGCCCCGCTGTAAAGCCAGACGTCCAGCGAGAACGAGCCCATCATGTCCGAGACCGGGACGACCAGGTCGGTCGGCAGGACCCGCTGCTCGATCACCGACATATCCCGGTTCACCAGCAGGCCGCCGTTGAACGCGGCGATCGGGAGCCTGATGTCCAGCGGCTCGATCAGCATGGCCATGCCCCGCGGCGGCCGCCCGCTGGTGATCGCGAACATGATCCCGGCGTCGTGCAGCTTGTGCACGGCATCGATCGCGCGGGCGGTCAGCTCCTTCTGCTGGGTGACGAGCGTGCCGTCCACGTCGGCCAGCAGCAGCTTCACGGTCACGAACTCGCTCCACCCGGCTCCGCGCCACGGTAGGCGGCGATCACTTCAAGGTAACGGCGGGTGATCTCGTCGACGGCCTGCGAGCGCGTCAGCGTTCCGGCCAGATAGTCCTTGAGCGCGCCTTGCCACAGCGTCCGGCCGACGGCGAAGCCGTCGAACCCGTCGACCGCGGCTCCGATCTTGAGCCACTCGATAACCTGGGCCTCGTCGGCGCCGCGGCCCAGCACGATGCAGTTGACTCCCTCGCGTCCGCCGGACCTGGCCTGCGCCACGACGGCCTCGCAGGCCGCACGGTCGTCCAGGCCCTCGATCTTCCAGATGTCCGGCTCCACGTCCGCCTCCTGCATCGCCCGGATCACCTCGACGACCAGCGAGGGGCGCAGCGCCTTGTCGTACTCGCGCTGATGGCCCTCGAATCGGTCAAGCTGCGCGGTCGTCGGCGGCACCAGCAGCTCGAACAGGAACTTGCGGTCGCGCTTGCGCAGCCAGCGGCTGAGCGTGCCGAGCTGCGCGGTCTGCCGCCGGTTGACGGTCGCGTCGCCCTCCGGGTTGTAGCGCACGAGCACCTTGACGAACGTGGGGTCGAACTCCTCGATGTGCGTGCCGAACTCGGCGCCGTACTCGAACTCGAACTCGTCCTGCCCGGATTTCTCCACCGGCATCGCGAGCGGCACGCCCTCCTTCTTCGCCCGCAGCGCGATGCTGGCACCGAACTCCTCGTCCACGAGGACGCCGCACGCGCTGGCCGGAGCGCCCTGCGCCAGCGCCTGAACGTGCGCGTCGTAGATGATCTCCTTGGCGGCGGTGATGTTGGCGTGTACCTCGGCGGACACCGGCGGGGTCACGCCGAACAGTCCCTGCTCAAACGAGCCCCGATGGTCGAAGGCCATGAGGTAGAGAGGTTTGTCGTACCCAAGCGGCATGACGGGATCTCCTAGCGTTGCGAGCGCACGGCAGCACCAATCGTGAGCATCCCGGGTGGCGGCGCCCTGCGGGGTGAGGCTGGCCGAATTTCCAGGGTCAGGCGGCCGGGCCGAACTCGACTGGTAGCTCCCTGAGCGTGCGGGTGAAGTACCCGGGCGCGAAGGACGGTATGCATCCGTCGGCCAGCCGGTAGCCGGGGAATCGGCGCAGCAGTTCCTCGAACACCACGCGCAGCTCGAGCCGGGCCAGGTTGGCACCCAGGCAGAAATGGGTGCCGAGGCCGAACGCGACGTGGTGGTTATGCCGCCTGGTCACGTCGAATCGGAGCGGGTCGTCGAACTCCCTGTCGTCGGTGTTGGCCGCCCCGTACATGAGCAGCACCTGATCTCCGGTCTTCAGTTGCTGGCCGTGCAGTTCGTGATCCGCGGCCACGGTGCGGCGCATGTTGAGTATCGGTGTCGCGAAGCGGATGAACTCCTCCACGGCCGTCGCGGCGAGCACCGAAGTGTCCGCCAGCAGGATCTGTCGCTGGCCGGGAAAGCGGGCGAGGTTCCAGACCGTCTGGCCGATGACCGACCGTGTCGTCTCCGCCCCGCCGTCGAGCAGGAGCAGACCCTCCTGGATGATCTCCGGGACGTCCAGCGCCTGTCCGTCGATGGCACCGTGTACCCAGGCCGACACGAGGTCGTCGCGCGGATGCGCCCGCCGCTCCTCGATCAGCTCGCAGAACGCGGCGGCGAACTCGTTGATCGCCTCCGGTGATCCGGCCGGCTGGCGCGGGTCGTCGTGCCGGAAACCGGCCGCGCTCATCGTCCGCTCCGACCACTCCCGGCACTTCGGCCACAGGGACGGGTCGAAGCCGAGCAGTTCGCCGATGACCATCGTCGGAAGCGGTGCGGCGAGGTCCTGCACCACGTCGGCGGTTCCCTTCGCGGCGGCCGCGCCGATCAGCTCGATAGCAATGTCCCGAACCCGGTCTTCATGCCTGCGCACCGCGCGGGGCGAGAACCTTCTCGACACGAGCTTGCGCTGCTGCTGGTGCCGCGGATCATCGCGGTTGATCATCGAGGCGGTCATCTCGATGAGCGGGCGGCTGCCGCTGGCGGAGCTGTAGCGGCCGGTGTCCCGCTCGATCGCCAGCACATCGGCGTGCCGCGAGATCCCCCAGATCCGGTTGACCGGGTCCCAGTAGGCAGGCGCCTCGTCCCGCAGCCACTTGTAGGCCAGATCCGGGTCGCCCGCGTAGAGCAGCGGATCCAGTAGGTCGAGCGGCGCGACGGAAGTGGAAGTCACGGGTGACGGGCTCCGCTCAGCGAGACTGACGTGGCCGGGGCGCCAATGCCTTAATTTCGGGATCTTATGGTACCGGCCGGAACCCGGCCAGCTCGTGGATGCGGCCCGCGCACGGTCAGCTCAGGTCCTCGGCGGGCCTCGTCCAGGCCGCCGATCAGGGCCGGCCAGGCCGCCGACGCTGTAGGCGGCGTGGAAGCTGGACATGGTGGTGCGGCCCAGATGCTCCTGGACGGCGACCGCCTCGATGTTCATCGCGACGTCGGCCGTGCCGATCCCGGCACCCCAGCCTGCGAGCACCGCGAACAGCTGAAGGGCCGAGTCCGCGAAGGTGGTCAGCGGCAGCAGTACGGCGACCGCCAGCAAGCCGAGCTTGACCACCCGGCGCGGCGCGACGATGGTCAGCACCGCCCCGGCCGCGGGCATGGCCAGGATCGAGCCGATCGCCGGGCCGAGCAGGACAAGCCCGAGCGTTCCGGCCGGCAGATGCAGTCCGGCCTTGATCGCCGGAATCCGGGCGGCCCACACTCCCGCGGCAGCACCCAGAGCGAAGAAGACCGCGATAACGGCGGAACGGGGGGCCACGGCAGGCCGATCAGACGCGGGCCGGTCAGATCCGGGCCGGTCAGACGCGGTCCGGTCAGGCACGGCTCACCGTGAGGCCGATCTCCTCGAGGTCGCTGGTCCGGGTGGGCCCGGCGTCGGTCACCAGGCGCTCGACGTCGGCCGGATCGCAGACGTGACCGAATGTCACGAGTCCGAGCTTGGACGCACTTGGCGTCAGCCGGCGTTCGGCAGATGCCACTTGAACGGCTCGATGAGCTTGCTCACCGAGGCCGGCCCCCAGCTGCCGGGCGCGTAGGGCTCGACCGGCGGCGGGTTCTGCAGCAGCGGCTCGGAGATCTCCCACAGTCGCTCGATGCCGGCGGATGAGGTGAACAGCGACTGGTCACCGATCATCGCGTCCAGGATCAGCCGCTCATAGCCCTCGAGCGCGTTGGCGGACGCGAACGAGTCCGCGTACTTGAACACCATCTTCTCGCTGCCGAGAGACATTTCGGCACCCGGCTCCTTGGCCAGGAACTTCGTGGTGATCGAGCCGGGATCGGCGAAATCAATGATGATCTCGTTCTGTCGCCCGTCGGGAATGTCCTTGCGATGCGCCTTGAACATCCGCAGCGCCGGCTCGTGGAAGCCGAGCGTTACGACCTGCCTGCCCGCGCCCAGGCTCTTGCCCGATCGCAGGTAGAACGGGACGCCGTGCCAGCGCCAGTTGTCCACCTCGGCCTTGAGCGCGACCATCGTCTCGGTCTGCGAGTCGGGCGCCACGCCCTTTTCGCTGCGGTAGCCGTCGTACTGCCCGCGGATGACATGCCTGACGTCGACCGGCCGTAGCGCGTCGAACACCTTGTCCTTCTCCGACCGCAGTTGCTGCGCGCTCAGCGACGTTGGCGGTTCCATGGCGACGAAGCCGAGCACCTGGAACAGGTGCGTGACGATCATGTCGCGGAAGGCCCCGGTCTTGTCGTAGAAGTCGGCGCGGCCCTCGATGGACAGTGTCTCGGGCACGTCAATCTGCACGTACCTGATGTGCTGGCGGTTCCACACCGGCTCGAAGAGGCCGTTGGCGAACCGGAACGCAAGGATGTTGTCGACCGACTCCTTCCCGAGGAAGTGGTCGATACGGAAAACCTGCGACTCGTCAAACACCGCGTGCACGGCGCTGCTGAGCTCGCGGGCGGACTCCAGATCCGTGCCGAACGGTTTCTCGATGATCACGCGGGAATCGCCCGCGGCGAGCCCGGCATCGCCGAGCATATGGACCACCGAGGTGAAGGCGGCCGGGGGAACGGCCAGGTGGAAGAGCCGGTGCGGCGAGCCGCCGATCTCTTTCTCTGCGCGCCGGACCTCGTCAACCAGCGGCGCGAAGTTACCCGGGTCGGCGCTGGCGAAGGTCAGGTTCTCCGCGAATGCCGTCCACGGATCGCCGTCGGGCTTGGTGATGCAGAAGTCCTGGCAGGCCTGCCGCGCGTGCTCCCTGAACTCCTCGGTGCTGATCGCGAAGCTGGCCGGCGAGGCGCCGATGACCCGGTACTTATGCGGCAGCAGGCCGGCCGCCGCGAGATGGAACAGGCCGGGCAGCAGCTTGCGCTTAGCCAGATCTCCGGTCGCGCCGAACAGCACGATGACGTGGTTGCCGGGGTGCTGTGGAGCGCCGTGCACGTGCGTGCTGGTCATTGCGGGATCCTTCAGGTCGGGGAACGCGGGGTCAGGTGGCGCCCGTGGTTGCGGCGCCCGTGGTTGCGGCCGCCGCGTCGGCCAGCACGAGCGATCGCGTGGCCAGAACCCGCCCGGCGGGAATCGATTCGTCACCGGCGAGCAGCTTCGCGAGCGCGTCGCGTTTGTCCGCGCCCGTGACCAGCCACATGATCTGGTCGGCGCGGGCCAGCCCGGGATAGGTCAGGGTCATGCGCGGATGACCCTGATACGGCTGGGTCACCGCGACCAGCACGTCGGTTACCTCGAGGACCGGATCGCCCGGCACCAGCGAGGCGGTGTGACCATCCGGTCCGAGGCCCAGATGCACCAGGTCGAAGCGCTGCGGCAGCACGGTGGCGTACTCGGCGGCCGCGTGCGCCAGGTCCGCGTCGTTGACCGGCATCGGATGCACCAGGGCCGGTGCGTCCCCGATGCTGGCCATGAGGTTGGTCAGGTTCCGGTCCGGGTCGCCCTCGGGCGCGACGCGCTCGTCAACCTGGAACAGCTCGGTGTCCGCCCACGGCATGTCCTCGCTGCTCAGCTCGCCGAACATGGCCCACGGCGTGCGCCCGCCGCTGACCGCGAAGGTGAACCGGCCGTGAGCGCTCACCGCGGTCCGCGCGAGCCCGGCCACATAGGCCGCCGCGCGCTTGGCCACCGCGGCCGGATCCGGCGAGACCTCCAGTTCGTGTTTCACCGTGGTCAGCCCGCGCTTCCGGCGGCGGGCTTCTCGGCGTGCCCGCCGAACTCCGAGCGCATGGCCGAGAGGATCTTGTCGGTAAAGTCGCCCAGCCCGCGGGACTCGAACCGCTCGTACAGCGAGGCGGTGATGATGGAGGCGGGCACGCCCTCCTCGACCGCGGCCAGCACGGTCCACCGGCCCTCGCCGGAATCCGATACGCGCCCGGCGAACGCGTCCAGGTTCGGGTCCTTCGCGAACGCGTCGGCAATCAGGTCGATCAGCCAGGAGCTGATCACCGAGCCGCGGCGCCAGACCTCGGCCACGTCGGCGACGTTGATCTCGTACTGGTAAGCCCACGGATCGCGCAGCGGCGTGGTCTCGGCGTCGGACTCCTCCTGCGGGTGCAGGCCCACGTCCGCGTGCTTGATGATGCTCAGCCCCTCGCCGATCGCGGCCATCATGCCGTACTCGATCCCGTTGTGGACCATCTTGACGAAGTGGCCGGCGCCGTTCGGGCCGCAGTGCAGGTACCCGTGCACCGCCGTGGTGTCGGCCGCGCTCAGACCGGGGGTTGGCTCGGCGCTGCCCTCGCCGGGAGCGATTGTCTTGAAGATCGGGTCCAGGTGCTGGACCTGCTCGTTCTCGCCGCCGATCATCAGGCAGTAGCCGCGGTCCAGGCCCCACACGCCTCCGCTCGTGCCGCAGTCCACGTAGTGGATGCCGCTCGCCTTGAGGTCTTGGCCCGGGTGATGTCATCACGGTAGTAAGAGTTTCCGCCGTCGATGAGGATGTCGCCCTTGGCCAGCAGCGGCTTCAGCTGGTCGATCGTCTGCTGCACGATCCCGGCCGGCACCATGATCCAGATGGCGCGCGGCTGCTCGAGCTTGGCGACGAAATCGGCCAGGCTGCTCGCGCCCGTTGCCCCATCGGCCGCCAGCTGCTTCACCGCGTCGGCGCTCACGTCGTAGGCGACGCAGCGGTGGCCGTCCCGCATCAGCCGGCGCACGAGGTTCGCGCCCATCCGGCCCAGCCCGATCATCCCGAGCTGCATCGGCTTGTCAGTTGCCATCGTCCAGCCTTCCGTAGATTGTCAGCTGCCCTTGAGCGATCGGTAGCGGCGGATCAGCGCGTTCGTCGACGAGTCGTGACTGAGCTCGGGCTCGGCGGCGCTCTCCAGCTCCGGCGCGATCTGGTTGGCCAGGGCCTTGCCGAGCTCGACGCCCCACTGGTCGAAAGAGTCAATGTCCCAGATGGCGCCCTGGGTAAACACGCTGTGCTCGTACAGCGCGACCAGGGTGCCGAGCAGCCGCGGCGTGAGCAGCCTCGCCAGCAGGACGTTGGTGGGCCTGTTGCCCTCCATCACCCGGTGGGGAACGACGTGCTCCGGCGTACCCTCGGCCCGTACCTGCTCCTCGGTCTTGCCGAACGCCAGCGCCTGCGCCTGGGCGAACACGTTCGAGGACAGGATGTCGTGGTGGCTGCGCAGCGGATTCAGTGACTGACCGAACCCGAGGAGATCGACCGGTACCAGCTTCGTTCCCTGATGCAGGAGCTGGTAGAAGCTGTGCTGGCCGTTCGTGCCGGGCTCGCCCCAGAACACCGCTCCGGTCTGGTAGTCGACGTGGCGGCCCTCCAGCGTGACGTGCTTGCCGTTGGATTCCATCGTCAGCTGCTGCAGGTAGGCGGGAAAGCGCTTGAGGTACTGGTCGTAGGGCATCACGCCGACGGTCTGCGCGTTGAAGAAGTCGCCGTACCAGACGCAGAGCAGGCCCATCAGGACCGGCAGGTTGCGGTCGAGCGGGGCGGTGCGGAAGTGCTCGTCCATGTCGTGGAAGCCCGCCAGCATCTCCGTGAAGTTGTCCGGCCCGATCGCCAGCATCGTGGACAGGCCGATCGCCGAGTCCATGGAGTAGCGGCCGCCGACCCAGTCCCAGAACCCGAACATGTTGGCGGTGTCGATGCCGAACGCCTCGACCTTCTCCGCGTTTGTCGATACCGCGACGAAGTGCTTGGCCACCGCGTCTTCGGTGCCGAGCTGTGCCACCGCCCAGTCGCGCGCCGAGGTCGCGTTGGTCAGCGTCTCCAGGGTGCCGAACGTCTTGGACGAGATGATGAACAGCGTCTCGTCGGCGTACAGGTCGCGAGTCGCCTCCACGAAGTCGGTGGAATCGACGTTGGATACGAACCTGAACGTCATGTCCCGCTTGGTGTAGTGGCGCAGGGCCTCGTAGGCCATCACCGGGCCGAGGTCTGAGCCGCCGATCCCGATGTTGATGACGTTGCGGATCGGCTTGCCGGTGTAGCCCTTCCACTCGCCGCTGCGGACCCGGTTCGCGAACGCGGTCATCCGGTCGAGGACCGCATGGACCTCGGCGATCACGTCGTTCCCGTCTACGATCAGGGACGCATCCCGCGGCATCCGCAGCGCGACGTGCAGGACAGCCCGGTCTTCCGACACGTTAATGTGGTCGCCGCGGAACATCGCCGCCCGCCGTTCCGGCACACCGGACTCCTCGGCCAGCTCGACCAGCAGCCGGACCGTCTCGTCGGTGATCCGGTTCTTGGAGTAATCGAGGTACAGGCCGGCGGCCTCGGCCGTCAACCGTTCGCCCCGGCCCGGGTCCTGCGCGAACAGGTCTCGGAGGTGCTTGTCGCCAATCTCCGCGTGATGGCGCTCAAGCGCCTGCCACGCCTTCCGGTCGCGAAGCGGCACGGCCATGTGTCGTCTCCCTCATTAGGTAGGCCGTGTCCTATCCCAGCACGACCACCCGCAGGTCCGTAGCCCGGCCCACCACGGAGGGGCACTTTTCTCGCCGTCGGGCCCGCGACTGCGGCGGCGTTCCGGTAACTTGGCGGCGTTCCGGTGCCTTGGCGGCGTTCCGGCGTCTTGGCGCCGTTCCGGTGTCTTGGCGGCATCCGGTGAACCGGTGCGCGGCGACAGGCGTGGTAACGGTCATGAGTCATGCGAGAGGACCGAGGGCGGGCCGGCGGCTGATGCTGCGGGTCACCGGTGCCGCACTGCTCATCGCCACCGCGGCCATTCACCTGGACCTGTACCTCACCGGATACCGAACAATTCCGACAATCGGCTGGCTTTTCCTGCTGCAGGTGATCTCGGGCTTCGGGCTGGCCGCCCTGATCCTGGCCACCGACGACAGGCTGATCGCGGCGGCCGGCGCGCTGTTCGCGCTGAGCACGCTTGGCGGCTACCTCATATCCGTACAATTCGGACTGTTCGGTTTCAGGGAGGTCCGCACCACTGCGGGGATCTGGGCCGGAATCCTGGAGATCGCGGCGTTCGCGGTGCTCGCGGAGCTGGCGGCCTTGCCCGGCCCCAGCCCGCTGCTCCGGACTGGCGCCTTCCGGACTGGCGCCGGCGGGGAGCGCCATCTGCCGAGGCAGGCCGTGATCACCAGGATGGGCGTACCCGCGATCGGCGGTGTCGCCGTGGTGGCGGCAGCCCTGCTGGGCGGCGCGCTGGTCGGCGCCGGCGGGTCTGCCGGGACTACGACCCCTGTGGTCGGCGGTGCGGCCCTCGGGACCGACACGATCGGCGGCGTCAAGGTGCTCACCGATGCCCAGGGGCGGACCCTGTACTGGTTCGCGCCGGATACCAGCACCAAGTCCGTCTGCTACGGCACGTGCGCGCAGTACTGGCCACCCGTCGCCGGTCCCGATCATGCGGGGAACGGCGTGACCGGCACACTCGGCACGATTCAGCGCACCGGCGGCGGGGTGCAGGAGACCTACGACGGTCACCCGCTCTACACCTATATCGGCGACACCGGCCCTGGACAGGCCCACGGGAACAACGTGAACCTGAACGGCGGACTGTGGCACGAGGTGGTCATCTCGCCCTGACGAGCGAGGCCGGCTCGCCTAGTCCGCCGGCTCGCCGCCCTAGTCCGCCGGCTCGCCGCCCCAGCCCGCCGG
>JASHOV010000211.1 GCA_030038495.1 Streptosporangiaceae bacterium | reverse complement strand
CCCGACCGGGCCGGCCGGGAGCGTGTGCGAGAAGCCGAGCCCGATTCCGCCGACGATCGCCGTGCCGCAATCGGGACCCATGACGAGCAGCCCGCGTTCCCCCGCGAAATCCTTGAGTGCGACCTCCTGCTCGACCGGCACGTTGTCCGAGAAGATCATGACGTCGCAGCCGCCCTGCAGCGCATCCATGGCCTCGGCGAACGCGTACGCGCCGGGCACCGAGATCAGCGCGAGGCCGGGCCCGCCGTCGCGGACCGCGGCGCCCGTGGTCCGGGCTAGCACGGTCATGCGATGCGCCTCCGGTGCGGGTGTGCCCTCTCCCTGCGGCCGGGCGGTGAGCACGGTATCGACCGCGGCCAAGGCGCCCGCCAGCGCATCGGCGTCGCGGGCGCGGATCGCGATCAGCAGGTCGTTGGCGCCGGCCCGCTGGGGCGGGCTGAATCCCATCTCGGGCAGCAGGCCCAGGTTGAGCTCGGTGGCCATCGCGACCAGCGCTGCCTCGACCCCGCCTGACCTGCGCGCGTGCGCGGTAACCTGCATCAGCGTGACCGAATCGGCGTAGGCGCCGGCGCGCGCCTCGACGTGCTCGACGCTCATGAGCCCGGCTCCGCCGCGAGCAGCCGGGCGGGCCGCGCCGGGGTGCCGAGCAGCGCGCGGACGGCACTGCTGTCGGCCGCCGCATACTGCATAGCTCCCAATCCTGTAGCACAAGGTGATTTGCGTCACGCCTTCGGCAGCGTAACGTCGCGCTATGGACAGGGCCCGATCATGACGGCGGCACTGGCGTGAAACCTTCCGCGGTCGGCTACTCCCGGCCAGAATCGGTCGCCGCCGCGCTCGACGCGCTCGCGGACCTCGGCGACCGCGGCAAGGTGCTGGCCGGCGGCCAGTCGCTGGTGCCGCTGATGTCGCTGCGGCTGGCCCGGCCCGAGCATCTGGTGGACATCAACCGGCTGGCCGAGCTGAGCTACATCGGCGTCAGCGACGAGCACGTCAGCGTCGGCGCGCTCACCCGGCACGGCGAGCTGCTGGCAAGCGCGGAGACTGCCAGCGCCCAGCCGCTGCTGGCCCAGGCACTGCGCTGGGTGGCGCATCCGGCCATCCGCAACCGCGGCACGGTCGTCGGCAGCATCGTGCACGCCGATCCGGCCGGCGAGATGCCGGCCGTGCTCGCGCTGCTGGGCGGCACGGTCGTGGTCGCGAGCGCGGAAGGCAAGCGCCACGTCCCGGCCGGCGAGTTCTTCCTCGGCCCGCTGGAGTCCGCGGTGCAGCCGGGCGAGCTTGCCGTGGAGGCCAGCTTCCCTGTGCTGCCGCCCGCGAGCGGTACCGGCTTCGCGGAAGTCAGCAGGCGGCGCGGCGACTATGCCCTGTGCGGGGTCGCGACATTGGTCCGGCTGGCCGGCGACGGCACCATGGCCGAGGCGCGGGCCGCCTACCTGTCGGTCGGCCCGACCCCGCTGGTACTGGACCTCACCGATGCGATCGCCGGGGCACCGGCCGAGTCGACCGCGGCCTGTCGCGCCGCCGGGCAGCGGGCCGCGGGCCAGGTCGATCCGGACAGCGACATCCACGCGAGCGCGGCGTACCGCAGGCAGCTCGCCGCCGTCCTGACCGAGCGCGCACTGCGCGAGGCGGCGGCGTACGCGCTGACGCGCGGCCCGGGCGACTGGCCAGGGCGGGCCGGGGGTAGCTACTCCAGCAGGTCCTTCGAGCGCTCCCGCCGGGGTCCAGCCGAGCTGGGCACGGACGACAGGCACGAGGTCCAGCTGATCGTCAACGGCACCGCTCGCACGGCGCGGGTGCCGGCCCGGCGGCTGCTGTCCGACTGCATCCGCCACGACCTGGGCCTGACCGGAACGCATGTCGGCTGCGAGCATGGTGTGTGCGGTGCGTGCACCGTGCTGCTGAACGGCAACCCGGTGCGCTCCTGCCTGCTGCTGGCGGTCGGCGCCGACGGCTGCGAGGTCACCACCGTCGAGGGACTGGCCGGCGGCGACGGCGCGCTCTCGCCGGTGCAGCGGGCGTTCGCCGAATGTCACGGACTGCAATGCGGGTTCTGCACGCCCGGCTTCCTGACCACGATCACCGCCGGGCTGCGCGCCAACCCCGAGCCCGACGACGACCAGGTCCGCGAGATGCTCGGCGGCAACCTGTGCCGGTGCACCGGCTACCAGAACATCGTCGCCTCCGCGCACCGGGCGGCCGAGCTGACCCGCGCCGAGCGCGGCGAGGGCGGCGAGGGCGGCGGCACATGAGCTCACTGTTCGGCGCCCGCGTCCAGCGGGTCGAGGACGACAGGCTGATCCGCGGCCAGGGCGCCTACCTCGACGACCTTGGCGAGGATGCGCTGGCCGTCGCGCTCGTGCGCAGCCCGCACGCACACGCCCGGATCACCGGCATCGACGTCAGCGCGGCGCTGGACACGGACGGCCTGGTCGCGATCTATACCTACGAGGATCTGCCGGACAAGCTCGCCGAGCCGCTGCCGCTGCTGATCCCGCATCCGGACCTGACCCACGGCCGGACTCCCTGCCCGCTGGCCGCCGGCGAGGTCAACTACGTCGGCGAGCCCGTGGTGATGGTCGTCGCCACGGACCGGTATCTAGCCGAGGACGCGGCCGACCTCATCGACGTCAGCTATGCGGAACTGCCCGCGGTCATCGGCATCGAGGCGGCCCGGAAGGCCGAGCACCTGGTGCACGCGGACGTGCCGGGCAACCGCGCCGCGAACTCCGTGCAGGAGCACGGCGACGTGGCCACCGCACTCGGCTCCGCGCCGCACGTGCTCGAGCTCGAGTTGCGCATCGAGCGGTCGGCGTCCACGCCGCTGGAGGGCCGCGGGGTGCTGGCCCGGTGGGATCCGCAGGCCGGCCAGCTGCGCATGTGGAGCTCCACGCAGACCTCCACCGGCGTGCGCGCGGCGGTCGCGGCCAAGCTCGATCTCGCGCTCACCGATGTCGACGTGATCACTCCCGACGTCGGCGGCGGCTTTGGTGTCAAGATCGTGCACCCGTGGCCGGAGGAAGTGCTGGTGCCGTGGGCGGCCAGGCTTCTCGGCCGGCCGGTCAAGTACACCGAGGACCGGCGGGAGCACTTCATCGCCAGCGCGCACGAGCGCGCGCAGCTCCACCACGTGACCGTCGGCTTCGAGGACAGCGGCCGGATCCGAGGCCTGCACGTGCGGTTCTGGCATGACAACGGCGCCTACGTGCCGTACGGGCTGATCGTGCCGATCGTCACCTCAACCCAGCTACTTGGCCCCTACAAGCCGGACGCCTACCGGGTCGAGTTCGACTCCCTGTACACCAACACGGTGCTCGTGACCCCGTACCGCGGCGCGGGCCGCCCGCACGGCTGCTTCGTGATGGAGCGGACGATCGACGCGATCGCCGCGAAGCTCGGGCTGGACCGCACGCTCGTGCGCGCGCGCAACTTCATACAGCCCGAGGAGATGCCCTACGACCAGGGCCTGATCTTCCAGGACGGGCGGCCGCTTATCTACGATTCCGGCGACTACCCGGCGCTGCTGGCCAGGCTGAAAAAGCTCATCGGCTGGGACGAGTTCCCGGCGCGCAAGCAGGCGGCCGCGGCCGAGGGCAGAAGGCTCGGCATCGGGCTGGGCTGCTACGTCGAGGGCACCGGCGTCGGGCCGTACGAGGGCGGGCACGTCCTGGTGGAAACCTCGGGCAAGGTCAAGGTGGCCACCGGCCTCACCACCCAGGGCCAGGGACACCAGACGATCCTGGCCCAGCTCGTCGCCGACGAGCTGGGAGTGCCGCTCGCGGACGTCGAGGTGGTGACCGGGGACACCCGCCGCTTCGGCTACGCCGTCGGCACGTTCGCCTCGCGCGCCGCGGTGATGAGCGGGTCCGCGGTCACGCTCGCGGCCCGCAAGGCCAGGGCGAAGGCGCTGCGCGTCGCCGCGAACGCGCTCGAGGTTGCCGCCGACGACCTGGTCATCGAGAACGGGATCGTGCACGTCAAGGGCGATCCGGAGGCCGGAATCGCGCTCGGCACCGTGGCGGTCCTTTCCAATCCGCTGCGCTATGCCTTCGACACGGCGGCCGCGGCCGCGACCCAGTTCGCGAGCGGCGGCGACCCGGAGCAGCCGCCGGTCGCCGAGGACGACGAGCCGGGGATCGAGGGGCGAGCGTTCTTCTCCCCGGTCCGCTCGACATTCGCGAGCGGCATGCACGCGGCGATCGTGGAGACCGACCAGGACACCGCCGAGATCACCATCCTGCGGTACTGCGTCGTGCACGACTGCGGCCGGCTCATCAACCCGCAGATCGTCGAGGGGCAGATTCACGGCGGCGTCGCGCAGGGCGTGGCCGGGGCGCTGTACGAGCGGATGGCCTACGACGAGGACGGCCAGCTGGTGAACGCCTCCTTCATGGACTTCCTCATGCCGTACGTGAGCGAGGTACCGCGCCGGATCGAGATCGACCACCAGGAGACGCCGTCTCCGCTGAACCCGCTGGGCATCAAGGGGGCAGGCGAGGCGGGCGTCATCCCCGGCGCCGCGGTGCTGGCCGCCGCCATCGAGGACGCCGAGGGCATCCCGATCACGTCCATGCCGATCTCGCCGTCGGACCTGTTCGAGCTTCGCCAGGAGGCTGCGTCAAAGGTGCCAGGGTCAAGGATGCCAGGGTCAAGGATGCCAGGGTCATGAAGGTTTCCGGTGTGACGATCATGCACGGCCCGCCAGACGAGGTCTGGGCGGCGCTCACCAACCCGGATGTGCTAGGCCGGGCCATTCCCGGCTGCCGGCACTTCGAGCCGTCCGGACCGGGCGCCTACCGGTTCACGATCGTGGCCGGGATCGCCTCGCTGCAGGGCGTCTACACCGGTCAGGTCACGCTGTCCGAGCCGCACGAGCCGACCTCGTTCGTGCTGACCGCCAACGGCGCCGGCGATACGGGAACGGTCAGCATCGGCGTGCACATCCGGCTGACCGGCGCGCCGGATGGCACCACGGTACTGAACTACGACGCCGACGGAGTAGTCGCTGGCATGATCGCCGCCGTCGGCCAGCGGATGGTGACCGCGGTCGCGCAGCGGATGACCGCTGACTTCTTCCGCTCGGTCGACAACCAGCTGCCGGCCGGCCGCGCCCGTTCCCCTGACGAGCCCGCGAACCCGGACGCCGGTCATCGGCCCGAGCCCGAGCCCGCCGGGGGCGGGCAGGGTGAGCTGGTCCGCGGCGTGCTGATCGGAAGCGCAACCACGCTGGCCGGGGTGGCGATCGGCGCGGTCTGGCGGCGGAGGCGGCGGTAATGCGAGCGGTGACCGCCGACGCTACCCCGGCGGGACCGCGGCTCCGTATCGGCATCGACACCGGCGGTACCTTCACCGACCTGGTCGCATTCGACGAGCAGGCCGGCACGCTCACTGTCACCAAGTCGCCCTCGACGCCAGCCGATCCCGCGGCCGGGTTCATGGCCGGCCTGGCCAAGGTCCTCGGCCTGGCCGGCGCCGGGCCCGACGCGATCGCCGCGATCAGCCACGGCACCACGATCGCGACGAACCAGCTGCTGGAAGGAGACATCGGCCGACTGGGTTTCATCACTACCGAGGGCTTTGAGTTCCTGCTCGAGATTGCCCGCCAGTCGGTCCCGGACGGGTACGGCAACTCCTACTTCTGGGTAAAACCGGACCGGATCGTCCCTCCGGACCTGGTCCGTGCCGTAGGCGGCCGGATCGACCACACCGGCGCCGAGCTACGCCCCTTCGATGCGGCATCGGCGGTGGCGGCTGCACGCTGGTTCGCCGACCGGGGCATTGACACGATCGGAGTCTGCCTCCTGCACTCCTACGCCAACCCGGCCCATGAGGAGCGCATGGCCAAGGTGCTGGCACGCGAGCATCCGGCCGCGCTGGTGTCGCTGTCGTCGCGGGTGCTGCCCGAGTACCGCGAGTACGAGCGCGCGATGACCACGCTGGTGGACGCCGCCGTGAAGCCGCGGGTGTCGCGGTACCTGGCCGCGATCGCGCGCCAGCTGCCACCCGGCGTGCCCGTGCACGTGATGACCTCCAGCGGCGGCGTGGCCACCGCCGCCGAGGTGATCGGCCGGCCGATCGGCACGGTACTCAGCGGGCCCGCGGCCGGTGCCGTCGGCGCGGCCATGATCGCCCAGCACGCGGGCGTGCCGCGGGTGCTGACCTGCGACGGCGGCGGCACCTCCACCGACGTCGCGGTCGTGGTCGGCGGTGAGCCCGAGCTGACCACCGAGGGCAGCGTGGGGGCGTACCCGGCCAGGATCCCGATGGTGGACGTCGTCACCGTCGGCGCCGGCGGCGGCTCGGTGGCCTGGGTGTCGCCGGAAGGCGCGCTCAAGGTCGGGCCCCGCTCGGCGGGCGCCGACCCGGGGCCGCTGTGCTACGGCAAGGGCGGGACGGAGGTAACCGTGACCGATGCGCACCTGGCGCTCGGCCGGATTCCGCCGCGCCTGCTCGGCGGCGAGATCAGGCTCGACCCGGTCGCGGCCCTCGCCGGCCTGACCGAACTGGGCGCGCGGCTGCGCATGACCCCGGCCGAGTGCGCGGCCGGGATCCTGGAGGTCTCGGCCTGGAACCAGGCCAACGCGGTCCGGCAGATCACGGTGAAGCGCGGCCTCGACGTCCGGGATTTCACGCTGGTCACATTCGGCGGATCCGGCTCGCTGCTGCTCTGCTCGCTCATCGAGATCCTCGGCGTACCGGGCGCGCTGGTGCCGCCTAACCCCGGCAACACCTCGGCGTTCGGCCTGCTCACCGTGGACGTGCGGGCGGACTACGTGCGCACGTGCGTGGCCCGGCACGACGAGCTGGACTGCGCGCGGATGGCGGCGATCCTGGCCGAGCTGTCCGCCCAGACCACCGAGGTGCTCTCCGCCCAGGGGTTCGCCGGTGACGCCGCGCGGCTCAGCCAGTCCGCCGACCTGCGCTACTACGGGCAGGCCTTCGAGGTGCGCGTGCCGCTGGCGGCGGGCACATTCGAGCCTGCGGTGGCCGACCGGGCGGCGGAGGCATTCCACCAGGCCCACAGGACGCTCTACGGGTACGACTTCCGCGGCGACCCGCGCCAGCAGGTCGAGTGGGTGAACCTCCGCGTCACGGGCATCGGCCCGATCCGCCGCCCGAAGCTGCCGGCGGTGCCGGCCGGGGACGGTGACCCGGCCCGCGCCCTGAACTGCCGCAGGAAGGTGATGTTCGCACGCTCGGCGCCATCCCCCGACGCCGCAGTCTACTGGCGGCCGTCGCTGCTGTCCGGGGACGTGATCCAGGGCCCGGCGATCATCGAGGAATACGGCGCGACGATCCCGGTGCACCCGGGCTTCACCGCGCGGGTCGACGAGTTCGGGAACCTGCGGGTGGCAAGGTCATGACCCGCCCGACGCTGCGTCAGAACGCCGAGCCGGTTGACCCGGTGCTGCTGGAGATCATCGCGGGCAGCCTGGCCTCGATCGAGAAAGAGGTCGAGACCGCGATCGCCAGGACCGCTCGTTCCCCGATGATCCGGGATGCGCACGACTTCCGCGCCGGCATCCACGACCGGCTGCTGCGCAAGCTCACCGGCAGGTCCTACAGCGCGCTGGTGCACCCGGTGGTCAGGGACTTCCCGCCGGAGCAGATGCGGCCGGGTGACGTGTTCTTCCACAACGACGTCTACCGGTCCGAGGGCGGGATCGGGCACCTGCCCGACCTGTGCGTGACCGTGCCGGTGTTCCAGGCCGGCCAGGTCGTGGCGTTCGTGCAGGCGTTCGGCCATCACGACGACATCGGCGGCGCCGTGCCCGGCTCGATGCCGAGCCACGCCACCAGCGTCTTCGAAGAGGGGCTGATGGTGCCGCCCATCCGGCTGTGGGATGAGGGCGTGCCCAACCGGGCCGCGCTCACGATCATGACCCGCAACTCGCGGATGCCGGAGTCACTGGCCGCCGACCTGGACGCCGAGTGCTCGGCCTGCCTGCTCGGCGCGCGGCGGCTCGGCGACCTGTTCGGCCGGTACGGTGAGCAGGCGGTGGAGGCCTGCTTCGACGAAATCGTCGCCGCTACCACCGCGACCTTCCGGCGGGAGATCCTGGCCCGGATCCCGGCCGGCACCTGGACGTGGGAGGACTACGCCGAGCACGACGGCGTCGACCCGCCGCGGCTGCACGCGCAGCGAATCACGCTGACCAGGACCCCGGACGACGCCGAGGGCGGGCCCCGGCTGATCCTCGACTTCACCGGCACATCGCCCCAGGCCAGAGGGCCGATCAACCATTGCGCCGACTACGCCGACGGCAACTTCCTGGCCAAGTGGCTGGCGCCGATCCTGCGCAACCTCGCCGTCTCGCCGCAGCGGGCGGCCGAGCTGGACGTCAACGAGGGCATCGTCGAGCTGATGGAGCTGCGGTTCCCGCCGCCGGGCACACTGCTCACGCCGGTGTTCCCGGCCCCGACGAACGCGCGCACGTTCGTGATCCTGCGGCTGCTGGGCGTGTTCGCCGGCGTGCTGGCCAAGGCCGTGGGCGGGCAGATGCCGGCCGACCAGGAAACGATCCGCTACACCGGCGTGTACGGTACGACGGTGGCCGGCGAGCCGTACCTGATGCGCGAGGTGCTCGGCGGCGGTTCCGGTGGCCGGTACTACGCCGACGGCGAGGACACCATCCACGTCGTGCCCGACTCCAGGAACCTGCCCGCCGAGTTCACCGAGGCCCGGTTCCCGCTGCTGGTCGAGCGCCTCGGCCTGGCCGTCGACTCGGGCGGGCCCGGCCAGTTCCGCGGCGGCCTCGGGTACGAGAAGGTGCTGCGGATGCGCGCGGACGGCTACTTCATGTCGATCGCCGACCGCTCGATCCTGTCCTGCTGGGGCGTGAACGGGGGCCTCGCGGGCCGGCCGTTCAGCATCACGGTCGACCCCGGCGGCCCCGGTGAGCGGGCGGTCGACGCGCTCGCCGACGGGCAGTTCGTTCCGGCCGGGACGCTGATCCGGATCCGCACCACCGGCGGCGGCGGCTGGGGCGATCCGCTGCTGCGCGACCCGGAGCTGGTCGCCCGCGACGTGCGCTGGGGCAAGGTGTCTCTCGCGGCCGCCGCCACGGACTACGGGGTGGTCCTCACCGGGCCGGAGCCGGACGGGGCCGCGACCTCCCGGCTACGGGAAACTATGCGCGCGGCACGGCCGGGGCCGTGGCCGTTCTTCGACCGCGGCCCCGGTTACGCCCGCCTGGCCGGGGGCCGCCGTTCCGCCGAAGTTGACTGGCTGTAAAGGGAGGTCAGGCCGGATGCCCGAGCCGATCGAAGTGCGCAAGGTGCCGCTGCACCACGTGTCGGACGCCAGCGAGCTGGCGAAGCTCATCGACGATGGCGTCCTCGCCGCGGACCGCGTGGTGGCCGTCATCGGCAAGACCGAGGGCAACGGCGGGGTCAACGACTACACCCGCATCCTGGCCGACCGGGCGTTCCGTGAGGTGCTGGTGGCCAGGGGCAGCCGCAGCGCGGATGCGGTCGCACGGATACCGATCGTCTGGTCCGGCGGCACCGACGGCGTGCTGAGCCCGCACGCGACCGTGTTCGCCACCGTAGCAGCCAGCACCGTGCCGGCGAGCGAGGCCGAGCGCTCCGACGAGCCCCGGCTTTCGGTCGGATTCGCGATGAGCGAGCCGCTGCTGCCCGAGGACATCGGCCGGTCCGCCATGATCACGAAGGTGGCGGCCGCCGTCCGCGCCGCGATGACCGAGGCGGGCATCACCGATCCGGCCGACGTGCATTACGTGCAGACCAAGACGCCGCTGCTGACGATCCACACCATCAGGGACGCGAAGAGCCGCGGTCACAGCGTCTGGACCGAGAACACCGGCGAGTCCATGGACGTATCCAACGGAACGGCGGCCCTCGGCATCGCGGTCGCGCTCGGCGAGATCGCCATGCCCGATGACGCGGAGGTAATGCACGACCGATCGCTCGCGTCGGCGGTAGCGTCCTGCTCGTCGGGGGTCGAGCTGGACCGCGCCCAGGTCGTGGTGGCCGGGAACGTCCGCGGTATCGGCGGCCGGTACCGGATCGGCCACTCGGTGATGCGGGACGCACTCGACGCCGACGGCATCTGGGCCGCGATCAGGAACGCGGGGCTGGACCTGCCCGACCGGCCGCAGCCTGCCGATCTTGACGGCCGGCTGGTGAACGTGTTCCTCAAGTGCGAGGCCAGCCAGGACGGCCGGGTCCGGGGCTGGCGGAACGCCATGCTGGACGACTCCGACGTGCACTGGCACCGGCAGATCAAGGCCTGCGTCGGCGGTGTCGCCGCCGCGGTCACCGGTGACCCGGCGATCTTCGTGTCGGTATCGGCCGCGCACCAGGGGCCCGACGGCGGCGGCCCGGTCGCCGCGATCGTCGATCTCGGCCCCCGGGCCTGAGCAGGCCGCGCCCGGCAAGACGGCGCGCGCTGTCGGCCGTGGTCAGCCGATGCGGTCGAGCATGCGCAGGATGGCGTCAGCTGCCCGCGCCCGGTTTGCCGCAGGTTCAAGGCCGGCGCCATCCCCGGCCACGACGATCTCCGCGTCGCTGGCTCGCCTGGCGATGGCCTCCGCGATGACCCGGCCGCGGTCGGACACCACCGTTGTCACGGGAACGGTCAGCTCGGTAAGCCGGTCGATCCAGGGCCGCTCCAGCCATGGCGGAATCTGAAGGGGCTCATCGGGTACGGCCGCATCGGCGGCCTGTGCCTGGTCGCCCTCCGCGGCGAAGACTCGCAGGCTGGCGAAGATTTCCTCCGCGTGATCGCTGTACATGGCCAGCAGGAGCTCAAGTCCGGCTGGCTCCAGGTCCCGCTCGGCGGTCGCGCGCACGACTTCCAGCAGGATCTCGCGGCGGCGGCCGGGGTCAGGCTCGTCCAGGGCGCCGAGTATCGGCATGAAAGGGTCGAGCGCATGGTCTAGGTCGCCCAGTGCCGCCCGGTCCACCTGCACGTCATCGGGCAAGGGGATGCTATCCAGTGACGGCTGGAAGAGCACCAGGCCTCGTGCGAGACCGGCTTCGGCCAGCGCGAATCCGAAACGGGCCGCCTGCCCGTACGTAGCCACGATATGGAAGCTGCCGTCGGAAGCCAGCCGCGGCGCAGCCTCAAGGAACTCACCGTTACCTGACGTCCAGGGCAGATCATGCTGGTCAAAGTGAATGGCACGGGCACGGCCCTGCAGCCGGTCGGGGATATCGGACCACAGCCGATAGTCATAGAACCGGTCGGGAATGAACAGAACGCCGGGCAATGTCATCGCCGCGACCGTAACATCCTGCCGCCGGGTCTGCGCCGTCAGGGCGGGACCATGACCGCGCGCCGGTGCGGCGGCTCGCCGCACCGGGACCAGGCGTCCGCGACGCTGGCCAGCGGCAGCACCTCACGGTCGGTATCCAGACGCCCGGCGGCGGCGTGCGCGAGGATCTCGCCGAGCGCCGCGGCCTTCTGCTCGCTGGTCAGCGCGTTGTTGGTGTAGCCGAGGATCGAGATCATCGAGCTGCGGATCGTCGCCGAGCCCAGGCTCGCCCCGGCGGCCGCGGACGAGCCCAGGTTGACCAGCCGCCCGCCCGCGGACAGGACCCGGATTGCGGCCTCGGCCGGCCGGCCCCAGAGCGGGTCGAGTACCAGGTCGAACTGCCCGCCCGCCGCGTCCCGCAGCCGTTCGGCGATGGCCTCGGCGTCCTCGCCGGACAGGTCGGCGACCGCGTCCGCCCCGAGCTCGGCGGCGCGGCGCTGGCCGTGCGGATCGCGGCAGGCCGCCACCACCCGGCCGGCCCCGAGCAGTCGCGCCGCCTGCACGCCGACCTGGCCCACGGTGCCGCTAGCGCCGAGCACCAGGACGTTCTCGCCCATCTGGAGCCGGCCGCGCCAGGTCAGCGCCATCCAGGCGGCGATCGCGGACAGCCCGAGCGCCGCGACCAGGTCGTCGTCGACGTCGTCGGGCAGCGGCACGAGCGCGGACTCCTCGACCGCGCAGAACTCGCCGAGCGTGCCGTCACCGGGCTTCATCCCGGCCGCGCAGCTAAACCAGACCCGCCGTCCCGACAGCGGTCCCGGCGAGGACGCGACGTTCCCCACGCCCTGGGTGCCGGGCACATAGGGCAGGGCGGGCGCGCCGAAGTACGACGTGCCGGACGCGCACAGCAGGTCGAGCGGGTTCACCGGCGCGGCGGTCACCCGGATAAGCGCCTGGCCATCGCCCGCGCCGGGCACCGGATGCGATCCGTACTCCGGCGGCGCGCCGTGCCGGCGCAGGACCGCGGCCCGCATGACCGCAGGAGGCTCAGGCCCTGTCACTCGCCAGCACCGTCAACCCGGGCCCCGCCCTTCCACTGGGCCGACCCCGCGTCCCACTCGGTGTAGGTGTACGGGTTGTCCATGACCGTGGTCTCCGGGATCTCCGGGTGCATGCCCTCGGTCCAGGCCTCCGGTCCCAGCCGACCCTGCAGGTACTCGACCGTCTCCGCTATCACCTGCCGGGCCCTAGCCAGGTCGGTGCCGACGAGCTTGTGGTCGTGCTTCACCACCCGGCCGTTGACCACGACCGTGTGCACGTCGCCGCGCTGGGCCTGGAACGCCACGTGCCCGTAGGGGTTGAGCACCGGGAACATGACCGGCGAGGCGTCGTTCTTGATCAGCACGAGGTCGGCCTTCTTGCCCGCCTCCACGCTGCCGACCACCGAGTCCAGCCCCAGCGCCCTCGAGCCGCCGCGGGTGGCCCAGTCGACCACGTCCTCGGCCCGCAGGTGGCAGTTGGTCACGGTCTCCTGCCGGGCGTGCGCCTCGAGGTGCTCGCGCGATCGGTCGGCGCCGAGCGTGGTGCGCATCGCCGAGAACAGGTCGCCGCTCCACCACACGCTGGTGTCCATGGACAGCGACACGGGGATCCCGTGCTCGCGCAGCTGCCAGGTCGGCGGGTAGCCCTGCCCGGCGCTCTGCTCGCTCTCGGTTGACACCGACGCGGTCCCGCCGGTCGCCGCGATCCTGTTGTAGGAGTCGCGGGTCAGCGTCGCCGCGTGCACGTAGATCGAGGACGGCGTCATGAAGCCGTTCTCGTGCATGAGCCGTATGCCGTCGTCGTTGGTCGCGCCCCACACGCCGGCATGCGTGGTGACCGGCACGCCCAGCTCGCGGGCGACCTCGAACGCGGCCCGCTCCGGGAACGCCGGATCGCCGGTGACGTCGAAGGCCATCTGGAAACCCAGCATGTCGTTGGCCGTGCCGAACCGCCGGGCCACGAAGTCGCGGAACTCCGGCGCCGCCGACCACTCCCACGGGCCCTGCTGGATGTTGCCGTAGGCGAGCACGAACCGGCCTGGCACCTCGGTGAGCGCGTCGACCGCGGCCTCCGCATGCTCGACGGTCTGCAGGCCGTGCGACCAGTCCACAGTCGTGGTCACGCCCGCGTCGATCGCCTCGATCGCGGCCAGCAGGTTCCCCGCGTAGATGTCCTGCGGCCGGAACACCTTCCCCCAGTTCAGGTAGTACCAGACGAAGTACTGCGTCAGCGTCCAGTCGGCGCCATAGCCGCGCATCGCGGTCTGCCACATGTGCCGGTGGGTGTCGATCATGCCCGGCATCAGGATGCCGCCGCGCGCGTCGACTTCCACCGCGTCTGCGGGAACGCCGAGCCGGGGCCCGACCGCGACGATGCGCTCGCCGTTCACCAGGACATCGGCATCGTGCTCGATCGAGTGCACGTCGTTCATCGTCAGGACGGTCGCGCCGCGGAACACGAGCGGGCGGCCGCCAGACAGGCCGGAAGCAACAGTCAGGTCGGAAGCATCTGTCATAACGGACCTCCACTCTTGCCGGGGGATGTCACGGACACGTGTCCGGATCACGACCACAAAGGTTCTTGCGGTACGCAGAGCGGTCGCGCCCTGGCGAAGCCAGGATGCGGTTAGCGAGTCTGTCCGGAAGCGTCGCGGGTTTGCGCACGCCTGTCAAGGGGACCGGTACGGCTGGCCCGACGAGATGAGGAACTTGCTGTCCGCCTGGCGGACAATCTGGCCGGCAGCCGCTACTGTCCTTGCATGCGTTGCACGCGCGGCACCGGGAGACGTGATGGCACGACAGGGCACAGGACCTGATTTCATCGAGGCGCTCGCCCGCGGGCTGGATGTGATCCGGGCGTTCCGGCCCGGGCAGCCGGTGATGACGCTGGCCGGCGTCGCGGCCGCGACCGGCCTGGCCCGGCCGACCGCCCGCCGGATGCTGCTGACCCTGCAGGAGCTCGGCTACGTGCGCGGCGCCGGGCCGGGGTTCGAGCTCACGCCGCGCGTGCTCGAGCTCGGAATGACCTACGTACTGTCGCGGAACCTGTGGGAGGTGGCCCGACCGCACATGGAGGCACTGGTCGCGCGGACCCACGAGTCGTCGTCGATCGCGCAGCTCGACGGCTCCGACATTGTCTACGTCGCCCGCGTCGCGGTGCCGAAGATAATCACGCTGGCGGTGACGATCGGCACCCGGTTCCCTGCGATGCAGACCTCGCTCGGCAAGGTGCTGCTCGCGGCCATGCCACCGGAGCAGGCAGAGCTGCTGCTGGCCGAGCCCAGCCGGTCCGGCATCGCCGCCCGGTGGCAGCCCGACCCGGCCGAGCGGACGGCCGAGCTGCGGACCGTACGGGCCCGGGGCTGGTCACTCACTGACGAGCAGCTCGCGCTCGGCATCAGGTCCGTCGCCGCGCCGCTGCGCGACGGCACCGGCCAGGTCATCGCGGCGATGAACGTCACCGTGCACGCGGCCGAGACCTCCGTGGACACGCTCACCGGCGAGTACCTGCCGTTGCTGCTGCAGGCAGCCAGCGCGATCAGCGCCGACTGGGCCGCATGCCAGGCCCCGCCCCAGCTCACCCTGCCGATGAGCCGGGCCGCGTCTTGACAGCCCGCAGAGCACCCCACGAGACTGCAGGTCTCCGGACTAGTGTCCGATAACCGGACAGGAGCGCCATGGCCACCGTCGCCGCCGTCATCGCGTCGACCCACCACCCGTTCTACTACCGGGCGAGCACCTCGACCGGGGCCGACCGCCCGCCGTTCGCCGACGAGTGGGTCGCCAAGATCGAGGCCTTTCGCGAGACGCTGACCAGGGCCGAGCCGGACGTGCTCGTGATGGTCGGCAGCGACCACTTCCATCAGCTCTGGCTCGACAACATGCCGCAGTTCCTCATCGGCAAGGCGCCGTTCTACGACGCCAACTTCTACAACGAAGAACGCGAGTTCGGCCTGCCGCGGATGTTCTTGCACGGTCATGAGGAGCTGTCGGCGTATCTGCTCAGGGAGGGCATCGACGCGGGCTTCGACCTCGCGTTCAGCAACGAGCTACGGATCGACCACAGCATTACCTGCCCGCTCATCACGCTGCGGCCGGAGGCGGACCTGCCGATCGTGCCGGTCTACACCAACATCTTCGCGCCGCCGATGCCGCAGCCGAAGCGGTTCGTGCAGCTGGGGCGCGCGATCCGGCAGCTGGTCGAGGCCTGGCCGAGCGACAAGCGGGTCGCCATCGTCGGGACCGGGCACCTGTCCCTGGAGCTCGGCGGGCCGCGCCAGTTCGGCCCGCACGGTCCCGATCCGGAGTTCGACCGCAAGGCCGTCGAGTGGATCGCGGCCGGCGACGTGCAGTCGGCGCTGGCCGACGTCAGCCTGGACAGCCTCTGGCTGCCCGGCAATGCCACACATGGCTTCATGGACTTCATGCTGATGATGGGCGTGGCGGGCGACAACGCCAAGGCCGATTATGTGGACTCGCTCGACCTGTTCCACACGATGGAGGCCTACTTCACCTGGTACCCGCCCGTGCCTAGCTCGACCGTGCCTAGCTCAACCGCGCCTAGCTCAACTGCGGGGACACCATGAGCAAGTACCTGCTGAACAAGTTCCTCTACACCATCGACCGCGACCCCGAGCTCGTCGAGCGCTACCGGGCCGACCCGCGCGGCACCGTGCAGTGGTGGGAGGCCGAGCGCGCGAACCTCATCCTGAACTGCCCGACACCGGAGCGAAGCACCTGGCTGCGGTTCACCGTTGCGGAGCGCGAGGCGCTGGCCGCCCACGACTACGTGGCGCTATTCGAGCTCGGCGCGCACAACTTCCTTGTGCTGACGCTGTTCATCGCGCTATTCGAGCGGGATTACTCCGAGCCACTCGGCTTCCAGCTGGAGTTCGCGAGCCGGCTGAGCCACTGGAGCCTGCCTTACCCCGACATCTCTACCTGATCGACCTGACGAGGCGGGCGCCGTGATGGCGGCTTATACCGGGCCCGAAATCTTCGGCATGCCTTCAGCCCCGGCCCTGGCCAGGCGCTCCGGGTCCAGGTCGGCCGTGAATACCTTCTGCAGCATGTGCCAGCTTTCCGGGTGCTCGCGGATGCCCCGCTCGAAGTCATCGGCCACCTGCTGACTCATCGCCGCGACCTTCTCCTGGTTGCTCCCGTCCGCCGGGACGGCAACCTCGGGATAGATCCGGCACGCCCAGTACTCCTCCTCGAACCACAACGTCACCGGCATCAGCGCCGCGCCGGTCTGGACGGCCAGCGTCGCCGGGACATTGGCCATCCGGGCGGGCTCGCCGAAGAACTCGACCTCGACGCCGTGTGCGGTGAGGTCGCGGTCGCAGACCAGGCACACCAGATGCCCCTGCCGCAGGCGTCGGGCCAGCTGCCCGAAGGCGTTCGCGCCGGTGTGCGGCAGCACCTCCATGCCGAGGCCCTCGCGGAGCTTGACGAACCGCTCGTAGATCTCGTCGGACTCGAGCCGCTCCCCCACGGTGGTGAACGAGCCCGCGCCCCGCCGGACAATCCACGCGCCGGCGAGCTCGTAGTTGCCCATGTGCGGGAGCGCGAAGATGACCCCCCGGCCGGCCGCCAGGTGGCCGAACGCCACCTGCTCCTGGTCGCCGTACATCCGCGTATGCGTCATGATCCGCTCGGCCGGGATTACCGGCAGCCGGAACACCTCCAGCCAGTAGCGGAGGTAGGACCGCATCGCCGCGCGGGAGACTCGGCGCAGTTCCTCCTTCGACTTGTCCGCGCCTGTCACTCTGGCCAGGTTGGCCTCAAGCTGCCGTACGCCCTGGCCGTGCTGCCACCACAGCGCGTCCGCGATCGCGGTGAACAGCCGCCGCGCCCACGCGGCCGACATCTTGCACACCACGGCCCAGCCGAGCAGGTACAGCCGGACCGTGACACTCCGACTGAGCGCGGACATGGGAATCCTCCTTCGCCCGCCGATTCGGCAGGAGCAGGCAGATGGCTGTGCTTCCCAGTATCGACCCGGCAGCCATCCCACGGGAGCAGGCTGGCCTTGCCGCGTCCCGCGGCGTGACTTAGCGTCATATCCGCCCGTCACCCCGGTCAGAACCAGTAAGGGGGCGCAGTGTTCGCGCGTCAGCATGCGATCCACCATCCTGACCGGCCCGCCATCATCATGGCCAGCACCGGCGAGAGCGTCACATACGCCGAGTTCGAGGCCAGGTGCAACCGGGCAGCCCATCTGCTGCGGGCCGCCGGGCTGCGGCGCGGCGATCACATCGCCGTGTTCATGGAAAACGGCATCCGGATGCTGGAGATCGAGGGCGGCGCCGAACGCACCGGCCTGCGCTACACCCTGATCAACACCTATCTCGCGCCGGATGAGGTCGCGTATATCGTCAGCAACTCGACCTCCCGTGTGCTGTTCAGTTCGGCCGCGAGGCAGCCGGTGGCGGAGGCCGCGGCGGCGGAATGCCGGGACCTGCGGCGCATGTTCATGACCGGCACCGTGCTGGCAGCGGCTGGCGCACCGCCCGACGGCTGGGAGTCGTACGAGGCGGCAGTCGCCGGCTGCCCGGCCGACCCGGTACCGGACGAATCGCTGGGCGCGGCGATGCTGTACTCGTCGGGCACGACCGGCCAGCCCAAGGGGATAATGCGCGAGCTGCCGAGGATCTCGCCCACCGAGCCGCTGCCGGTGATGCAACTCGTCCGCGCGATGTTCGGCTTCCGGCCGGGCATGACGTACCTGAACCCCGCGCCGCTGTATCACTCCGCGCCGCAGGCGAGCGTCTCGGCGTCACTGCGGCTGGGCGCCACGGTGGTGGTCATGGAGCACTTCGACGCCGAGCAGTGGCTGGCACTGGTCGAGCGGTACCGGGTCACCCACTGCCAGATGGTGCCGGTGATGTTCAACCGGCTGCTGCACCTGCCGGACGAGGTCAGGGCCCGCTATGACACGTCCTCGCTGGAGTGCATCGTGCATGCGGCCGCGCCCTGCCCCGTGCACGTCAAGCAGGCGATGATCGAGTGGCTCGGCCCGATCGTCACCGAGTACTACGGTGCCACCGAGGCCAACGGGTTCACCTTCTGCGACTCGGCGCAGTGGCTCGCGCATCCGGGCACCGTGGGCCGGCCCATACTCGGCGAGCTGCTGATCCTCGACGAGAACGGCGACGAATGCCCGGCCGGCACGGACGGGACGATCTGGTTCCGCGGCGCGACCGCGTTCCGGTATTTCCGCGATCCCGCCAAGACCGCCGAGAGCCGCGGGGCCGACGGCACCAGCACCGTCGGCGATGTCGGCCACGTCGACGCGGACGGGTATCTGTACCTCACCGACCGCAAGAGCTACATGATCATTTCGGGCGGCGTCAACATCTACCCGCAGGAGACCGAGAACCTGCTGTCCGCGCACCCGGCCGTCATGGACGTCGCGGTGATCGGCGTGCCGAACGACGACCTCGGCGAGGAGGTCAAGGCGGTGGTGCAGCTCGTCGACCCCGACCGCGCCGGACCGGAACTCGCACGGGAATTGATCGACTACTGCCGCGCCCGGCTCACGCACTTCAAGTGCCCGAGGACCGTCGACTTCGTCGCCGAGCTGCCCCGGTACCCGACCGGCAAGCTGTACAAGCGCGTGCTGCGCGACGCCTACTGGGCCGACCACCAGACCTCGATCGTGTAGCCCTGTCAGGCAGGCGACCCACCCGCTCAAGCGGCGGTGGTGCCGGGCGGGCTGTGGCTGTGCAGTGTCCTGGTGCCGTCGGGGCTGGTGGCGGTTTTGGTGCCGTCGGGATTAAGGCGCAGCTGCCAGCCCCACCGGTGGATGACGATCAGGTGATGGAACCGGCACAGCAGGACGCAGTTCTCGAGGCTGGTCACCCCGCCCTGGCTGCGCGGGACGATGTGGTGCACGTGGCACACCGCCGGCGGCCGGTAACAGCCGGGGAAGCTGCAGTGCTTGTCGCGCAGCACCACCGCGCGGCGCAGGTGCGCCGGGATGACCTCGGTCGGGATGCCGATGTCCAGCACCTGGCTGATCGCCGCGGCCGGCCCGTCGGTCAGGTTCGTGCGCAGCCACGCGGCCAGCCCGCGCGGACCCGACAG
>JASHOV010000210.1 GCA_030038495.1 Streptosporangiaceae bacterium | reverse complement strand
AGTGGCCGCGCCGGTCACCGCGACGGCAACCTGCTGCGCGAATGCGCCGATCTTTTCTGTGTCCAGATCCATCGAGGGCTCCTCTGCCAGGCGGGTCGTTGGTTACCGGCATGAGCCTGGCAGGCTGCGGTTTCACGGGACTTTCACTGTTCTCGCACCGCGTGGTTGCGCCACAATCGGTGAGGTGAGCGGCTCCGCGCTGACCTTCGGCGTGCTCGGTGCCCTGCAGGTTTGCCGAGACGGCGAGCCGGTCGGTCTGCCGCGCGGACGCCGCCGCGCCGTCCTGGCGGCGCTCCTAGTACGTGCGGGCCGGCCCGTCCCCGCGGATGCGCTCATCGATGCGGCCTGGCCCGCTGAGCCGCCGGCGCTGGCCAGCCTTGCTGACGCCTCGCTGGTCGCAGCGCACCACGACGGTAGCCATGCCAGGTTCCGCCTGCTGATGATAGTCCGGGCGTTCGCAGCCGAGCAGCTATCCGCCGCCTGGCAGCAGCCGATGGCGCGGCTCGCGCACGCCCGCTGGGTTGCCTCCGTTGTCCAGCGCGCTGCCCAGCAGGCCACCGGTCCGGGCTGCGCCGCCGCGATGGCTGAGCTGATCCGCATCCAGCCCGATGCGGCCGGGGCCGTGCGCCGGTCGCTCGACTGCGGGCAGCCTGGTCTCGCGGCGCTCATCACCGGCAACCTGCGCTGTGCACGCACTGGCGCCCTGATGCCGACCTGCTCGACCTGAGCCTCGAGGCCGCCCGCCACGCCGCAGTCCGGGGATCCCGTGCTGCCGCGCTCGCCCTGGCCGCCGGTGCCCTGGCCGCCTGCGACACCGGGGATCTCGGCGAAGCCGAGCGCCTCGGAACCGAGGCACTGCAGCAGGCCGCGGGCGCGGATGAGCGCTTCCTCGCGCTCCTGGGTCTCGGCATCGCGACGCTGTACCGGGGCGAATACGGCCGGTCGGCGAGCCTGTGGCAGCAGATCGCGGCGGATACTACGCTCGCGCCGGCCCGCCGCGTCGATGGCTACGCCTCGCTCGCCCTGCTGTCCTGCTATACCAGCGACCATCCCGCGGCGCGCGAACACGCCGCCAGGGCGCGCACCGCCGCCCGGGTCGCGGGCGCAAGCGGCTGCCGGGCGTTCGCCGCCTACGCGGCCGGCGAGGTTGCGCTGCTGGACAACTTGGACGAAGGCGCCCAGTTGCTGCGCGCCGCAGCAATCGAAGCTGACGCCACACACGCTACTCAGGTGATTACCGTGGCACGCATTGCGCTGGTGTCGGCCCTGACCCGGCTCGGCCGCGACAGCGAGGCCCTGGCCATCTTCCCCACGCTGCTGGAGCAGGCATACCGGGACGGCAACTGGCCCCAGCTGTGGACAGCGCTGCGCATCCTGGCTGAACTTCTGGCCCGCCTCGATCGGCACGAAACAGCGGCGCTGCTGCTGGCCGCCGCGCGCGAGTCACCGTCGGCACCGGCGCTATCCGGCTCCGACATCGACCGCTACCGGCAGCTCGAAGAGCTGATTAGCCAGCACACCAGCATCAGAGTCCTGGGCCAGATCACCGAACTGGCGCGCGCCCTGCCACGTGCTCACGTCATCGACCGCGCCCGCGCCACCCTCGCCACCCTCGGCCACCTGACCGTGTCGCCCGGTGAGTGATCCGGTGCCAGCTCGGGTGGTGTGCCGGCTGGACGCCATGCCGCGGATTGCTGCGCAATCGCTCCCGATCGCATGGTGCGTGCCTGATCAGCACCCGGGCTTAGCTACCTGTTCTGCTGGCTGGCTGCGGACCGGCTCTTCCGCACGCCCGCCGACCCGCGGCGCTGGCCCGCGGCGCCGGCCCGCGGCCTTAGCGGAGCCTACGGGGAATGCCTGCGGTGACGAGCCAGACTTCGTCCGCCGCCGCGGCCAGGCGCTGGTTGAGGCGGCCGAGCGCGTCACGGAATGTTCGTCCGGACTTGGCCGGAGGTACGACGCTGCTGCCGACCTCATCACTGACCGCAACAGCGGGCACAGACACCGCCGACCACGCGGCGACCATGGCGTCGACCTCGTCCGCCAGTCGCTGGGCACAGTCGGCTGGCGGAGCATCAGCCCAGCAGCCGCATTCGTCCAGCACCTGCGCGAGCCAGGTGGTGATGCTGTCGATGAGGAGGGCGCTGCCATCGCAGTGCCCGAGCACTTTCGCCAGCTCCGTTGTCTCGACCGTGGTCCAGCCCGCCGGACGCCGCCCGCGGTGCTGCTCGATCCTGGCCGTCCACTCGGGGTCGGCCGGGTTTTCGCGCGCAGTCGCGACGTAGTTCACCGCGGGCTCAGCCGCCAGCAACCGCTCGGCATACCGGGATTTGCCTGACGCGCTGCCGCCCAGCACGAGGATGCGTTGTACGGGCCTTCGCCGGCCGGTGTCGACGACCACCACGGCCGGGTTGGTCAGGCCGGCCGCAGCGACTTCCGCCGCCAGTTCACTAAGCCCCGCCCGGACTGCGCGCTGACCCGGCCGGCTCGCGTCGGCGACGCACGTGGCGATCGCGTCGGCCGCGACGCCCTCCCCAATGAGGCGGGTCGCTATTGCGGGCAGGTGCCGCATGCCCATCAGGATGACTATATTCAGGCCGGAGCGGGCCAGGGCCGTCCAGTCGGTCCGGCTTGCCGGGTCACCGGGGTCGAGGTGGCCAGATACCACTATGAACCCCGGCGACCCCTCGCTGCTGGTCAGCGGAACCCCGGCGAGCACGGGCGCGGCGGTGGCGCTGGTGACGCCGGGTACTACCTCGACCGGCACGCCGGCGTCGGTACAGGACCTGAGCTCCTGCGCGCCGTGGGCGAAGACGAACGGGTCGCCGCCTTTGAGCCGCACCACTGTCTTCCCCGCCTGGGCCCGGTCGATCATGAGGCCGACGATCTGGTCGTAGGTCAGCTTCGGCCGGCCTGGCTCTCGCGCGGCGTCGATGACCTCGACGTGCGGTGCCAGCCTCGCCAGCAGGCCGGTCGGTGCCAGCCGGTCGGTGATGACTACGTCGGCGGCCAGCAGCCGGTCCAGGCCCCGCACGGTGATCAGGTCGTCGGCTCCCGGCCCGCCGCCAACCAGGACGACCCGGCCACCGGCCATCTCATTCACCAGCAGTCACCTCTGTCAGCGCGGCAGCCAATCGGTCCGATGTTGCGGCGTCGCGCACCGCCACGCGAATCCAGCCCGGGGCAAGACCGGGAAAGGTCTCGCCGCGCCGCACTGCGAAACCGTACTCGTGCAGCCGGGTGCGCACGTCGGCGACGCCGGTGTCGACCAGCGCGAACGAGGCGGAGGCCCCCGGCACGACTCTGATCAAAGGCACCCCGGCCAGGCGCGCGAGCAAATACGCACGGTCGTTCCCGAGCACAGTCGCCCAGGCGCGAACCTCAGCGACGGCGGCGTCCGACGCCGTCGCCACGCACGCCGCCAGGGCTGGCGCCGACACCGGCCACCGCGGCTGCGCGCCCGCGAGCGCGGTTATCACCGATGGCGCGGCGAGCACGTAGCCGACCCGCAGGCCCGCCAGGGCCCAGGTCTTCGTGAGGCTGCGGAGCACGACGAGCCCGCTCAGGTCAGGATGGCTGGCAAGCGAGTCCGGCTCGCAGGGCAGGCAGTCGGCGAACGCCTCGTCAACGACGACGAGCCGTCCCGGCCGGACCAGCTCCAGGACTACATCCAGCGGATGCGCGACCGAGGTCGGGTTGGTCGGGTTGCCGACAAACACCAGGTCCGCGTCGGCGGGAACGGGCGCCGGGTCGAGCGTGAACGGATACTCCATGACGACGCGCTCGACGCAATGCCCGGCAGCGAGCAGCGCGGCTTCCGGCTCCGTGAACTGGGGGTGCAGGACGACCGCGTGCCGGGGCGACAGCGTGCGTGCCAGCAGCACGAATGCCTCGGCGGCACCGGCGGTGAGAAGCACCTCGCCCGCTGCACGGCGGTGGCGCATGGCGATCGCCTCGACCGCGGCCCGCTGATCGGGGTAGCCGGACAGGTCCGTTTCGCGGATCAGCGCGGCCAGCCAGGCTGGCGTGCCGCCCGTCCTCACGTTCACGGCCAGGTCGACGAGGCCGGGCACCAGGTCTGCGTCGCCGTGATGGTTCAGGTCGAACGTATCGGCCGGGCGGATCGCCGTGGCGGCCGCGCCCACGTCCCAGGCTGTCGCGCTCACCGACGAGATGCCCGTGCCGACCGGGCGGCGTCGACCAGGCGCGAGGCCGCGCCCGGCAGGCCCGCCCAGTGCACGTGCAGGTACGAGGCAAGCAGGGTGGGGGTCGCCCAGCCCTGCTCGCTTCCGTCGCGGAGCCGCCAGGCCGGGGACTCGCCGTGCGCTGGCTGGATCACGGTCCGGTGGAACTCGTGTGCCCGGACGACGGTCCCGGCCTCAGCGAGCGGGCTCGGCGTCAACGCGACGGCCTCCCGGTAGCCGAGGGTCAGCTTCGGCGACATCTCCGCGATGGTCGGCAGTACCCCGCACTGGGGGTGACCTTCGAGGGCGCCGGCGAGCCAGAGCAGCCCCGCGCATTCGGCGACGACGGGCATTCCCGCGGCGGCCCGGCGGGCGACATCCGCGCGCAGCCTCTCGTTGCCGGCCAATTCGGCCGCGTACAGCTCGGGGAAGCCGCCGCCGATGACGAGTGCGTCGGTTCCGTCGGGGAGCGCGGCGTCGGTGAGCGGGTCGAAGTCCGCGACCTCCGCGCCCGCGGCGGCGAGCAGCTCACGATGCTCGGCATAGCCGAAGGTGAAGGCGGGCCCGCTCGCGATCGCCACCCGAGCCGGCCCGCCGAAGTTCCCGCCCGTTGCGCCGTCGGATTCGGCGGGGAACGAGGCCGACCAGGGCGCAGCCGCCAGTGGCGGCGCAGCCCTCGCGATGGCAGTCAGCAGGTCGAGGTCGAGGTGCCCGGCGACGATCGCGGTCAGGGCCGGCAGCCACTCCCGGACGTTCGCGGCGCGTTCGGCTGCGGGCACGAGGCCGAGGTGCCGCGACGGCGTATGCAGTACCGCCTCGGCCGGGAGTGCTCCGATCACGGGGATGCCGGTGTCCGCGAGCGCCTCGCGCAGGATCTGCTCGTGCCGCGCCGAGGACACCTGGTTGAGCACGAGCCCGGCGACCCGGACGGCGGGATCGTAGCGGGCGAAGCCGTGCACGGTGGCGGCGATCGACCGGCCCGCGCCCGCGGCCGACACGACGAGTATGACGGGCGCGTCCAGCAGCAGGGCGACGTGCGCCGTGCTGGCGAAGTCCCCGCGCCCGGCGGCGCCGTCGAACAGCCCCATGACGCCTTCGATCACCGAGATGTCGGCGCCCTGAGCCCCGTGCAGGAACAGCGGGGCAATGAGGTCCTCGCTGGTCAGCCACGGGTCAAGGTTGCGGCCCGTGCGACCGGCCGCGGCCGCGTGGTAGCTCGGGTCGATGTAGTCGGGGCCTACCTTGTGCCCGGATACGTGCATCCCGGTGGCGCGCAGCGCGGACATCAGGCCGGTGGCGACGGTGGTCTTGCCGTCGCCGGACCGGGTCCCGGCGATGACGAGCCGCGGTGAGTTCAACAGGATGTCACCATTCGATGCCAGCCTGGCCCTTGCGCCCGGCGTCCATAGGGTGGCGGATCTTTGTCATCTCGGTGACCAGGTCGGCGGCGGCGATCAGGTCCGGATGCGCCCGCCGTCCAGTGATCACTACGTGCTGGGCGCCGGGCCGCGCGGCCAGAGTGGCGAGTACCTCGGTGACGTCGAGCGTGCCGTTGCTCACCGGGTAGGTGAACTCGTCCAGGATCACCAGCCGGTACCGCTCGCTCGCGAGATCCGCCTTGACCTGCTCCCATCCGGCCCGCGCCGCCTTCTCGTGGTCTTCCGGCTGTGTCCGCAGCCAGGACCAGCCCTCGCCCATCTTGTGCCAGGTCACGGGACCGCCCTCGCCGGTGGCCGCGTGCACCGTGCCGAGCGACTTGAGCGCGGCTTCCTCGCCGCTCTTCCATTTCGGGCTCTTGGTGAACTGGAAAACGCCGATCGGCCAGCCCTCGGTCCACGCTCGCAGGGCCATGCCGAATGCCGCGGTGGACTTTCCCTTGCCGTCGCCGGTGTGCACGATCAGGAGCGGCAGGGTCCGTCGCTGTTTTGTGGTCAGTCCGTCGTCGGGTACCTCTGTGACCTTGCCTTGCGGCATCAGGCTGCCTCCCGTGTCTTAGTAGCGGCTGCCTTGATCACGGCGGCCAGTTCACGTGCGGCCTCGCCGCGCCGGGCGGCGTTCGCCGATGCCAGCCCGGATACGGTGACGAGCTCGGCGGCGAGGTCAGCTGCGATCCGGCCGGCCAGACCGAGTCGCACGGGTCCGTCCTCGGCATCGACGACGATGCCGGCCACGCCGGCGAGTCGCCGGGCCGCGTGCTGCGCGGCGCCGAACGGATCAGGGCCGCCGGTAGCGCGGCCGTCGGTGACGACGACCAGGAGCGGCCGCCGGTCCGGGTCGCGCCAGCGCTCGCGCCGGATCAGGTCGCCGACCGCGTCGAGGCCGGCCGCCAGTGGGGTCTGGCCGCCGACGGGCAAGTCGCGCAGCCTGCGGGTCGCCAGCTCCACCGATCTAGTCGGCGGCACGACAGTCGTTGCCGTGCGGCCGCGGAAGGTCAGGACCGCGACCCGGTCCCGCCGCCGGTAGGAATCGGCCAGCAGCGACAGCGCCACGGTGGTCACGGTCTGGCTCCGGCGCCGCGCCGCCATCGAGCCCGAGGTGTCCAGCAGCAGGATGACCAGGTTGGCCTCGCGACCGCGGCGAAGCCAGCGGCGCAGATCCTGGCTGGCGAGGTGAAATGGCTCGCCGGGCCGGGCGAGTGCGGCGGCCCGCAACGTGGGAATAAGGTCGGGACGGCTGCTGGTCGCGATGGCGGCCGCGGGGCGGCCGCGGGAGCCGCGTGACCGCGACCGGTTGCCGCCCGAGCCGGTGCCGAGCCCGGCCGCCTGCAGATGCCGGACGGCGAACGCGGTCGCCGGGGCGGCGGCCGTCTGCGGTCCCGCCGGCGAAGCCGCTGGGCTGACTTCTGACCGCGACTGCTCACTCTGCACGGCCGGGCGCGGCGAGTCGCCGTCCGCATCGGCCGGCTGGCCGCCTCCGTCGTCGTCCGGCGGTGGCTCAGGGTCGTCCTCGCCGCCCGGTGTTTCCTGGCACAGTGCCTCGTCGAGTCGGCCGGTATCGAGGCCGGGATTGTCGAAGGGGCCGCGCCGGAGCCGGTGGGGGAGCGCGAGCCTGGCGGCCTCCCGCACGTCGCGCTCGGTCACCGTGGCGTCGCCGCGCCAGGCCGCGTGTGCGACCGCGGTCCTGGCGGTGATCAGGTCGCCGCGCAGCCCGTCCACGCCGAGCGACGCGCAGGCCGTGGTGATCCGGATCAGTTCCGCGTCCGGCAGTCCGACCCCGCCGAGCCGCGCGCGGGCGGCGGCGATCTTGCTGGTCAGCTCCCTGCTGGCCTGCTCGTAGGCGGCGGCGTCGGCCGCGGGCCGCAGGTCGTGCCGGAGCCGGGCCCGCACGGCGTCCGCGCGCTCGCGCGGATCCGGGCTGGCGACGACGGCAACGGCGAGCCCGAACCGGTCCTGCAGCTGCGGGCGCAGCTCGCCTTCCTCCGGGTTCATCGTCCCGACCAGCAGGAACCGGCTGGCATGGCGGAGCGAGACGCCCTCCCGCTCGACCGTGGTGACGCCGGTGGCGGCGGCGTCGAGCAGGACGTCCACCAGGTGGTCGGGCAGCAGGTTGATCTCGTCTACGTACAGGACGCCGCGATGGGCCTGGGCGAGCAGCCCTGGCACGAACGCCTCGGCGGTCGGCGCCCCGGCCAGCACACGGGGGACGTCGAGACTGCCGGCTACCCGGTCCTCGGTGGCGCCGAGCGGCAACTCGACCAGGCGGGCGGGGCGGTACTCCGCCCCTGTGTTAGCCAGTTCCGGGCCGGGAAGGTGGGGGCCGTCCGGGCAGCCGGGATCGGGCGCCTCCGGGTCGCAGGAGAAACGGCACTTGGACACGACGGCGATGCCGGGCAGCAACGCCGCCAGGCCGCGCACCAGCGTGGTCTTGGCCGTGCCCTTCTCGCCGCTCAGCAGGACGCCGCCGATGCCGGGGTCGACCGCGCCGAGCAGCAGCGCGAGCCGCGCGTCTTCCTGGCCGACGACGGCGGTGAACGGCAGCGCCGCAAACCCCGGTGTTGCCGAAGCGGGTACCGTGTCGTGAATCATCGGCGGTCATCCCCGGACTGGGCTTCCTCCAGCTGACCCTCGACGTCGAGGTAGGCCTCCCTGAGCTGGCTGAGGGTTGCATCTTCCGGCGCTGCCCACAGTCCGCGGTCGGCGGCCTCGAGCAGTCTCTCGGTGATGCCACGCAGCGCCCACGGGTTGCTTTCTTCGAGGAACTTGCGGGTGGCGGGATCGAAAACGTAGCTCGCGGCCAGCTGCTCGTACATCCAGTCCGCGATCACTCCGGTCGTGGCGTCCCAGCCGAAGAGGTAGTCGACAGTGGCCGCGAGCTCGAACGCGCCCTTGTACCCGTGCCGTTTCATGGCGTCGATCCAGCGCGGGTTGACCACGCGCGAGCGGAACACCCGGGCCGATTCCTCGGTCAGCGTGCGGGTGCGGACGTAGTCGGGACGGGTGCTGTCGCCGACGTAGGCGCGGGGAGCACTGCCGGTCAGCGTACGGACCGTGGCGACCATGCCGCCGTGGAACGTGTAGTAGTCGGCCGAGTCGGCGATGTCGTGCTCGCGGGTGTCGGTGTTCTTGACCGCGATCGCGATGCGCTTGTACGCGGCCTCCATGTCCGCACGCGCGGCCCGGCCGTCCAGTCCCCGGCCGTAGGCATGTCCGCCCCACAGCGCGTAGATCTCGGCGAGGTCGCTGTCGTCGCGCCAGGACCGGCTGTCGAGCGCGGCCAGCAGCCCGGCGCCGTAGGTTCCCGGCGCCGATCCGAACACCCGGCTGGTGGCCCGCCGCACGTCCTCGTGATGTTTCAGGTCGGCGAGCACATGAGCGCGGACGAGGTTGTCGGCCGGGTCCTCATCCAGCCCCGCGACCATCGTGACCGCGTCGTCGAGCAGCGTGACGACGTGCGGGAACGCGTCCCGGAAGAAGCCGCTGATCCGGACGACGACGTCGATCCGCGGGCGGCCGAGCTCGGCCAGGCTGATGACTTCCAGCCCGGTCACCCGCCTGCTGGCGTCATCCCAGCACGGCCGGACGCCGAGCAGCGCGAGCACCTCGGCGATGTCGTCGCCGGCGGTGCGCATCGCCGCCGTTCCCCACACCGACAGGCCGACCGAGGCCGGCCACTCGCCGGTCTCCTCCCGGTACCGCGCTAGCAGCGAATCGGCGAGCTGGACTCCGGTTTCCCAGGCCAGCCGGGATGGTACCGCCTTGGGGTCGACGGCGTAGAAGTTCCGGCCGGTCGGCAGCACGTTGATCAGGCCACGCAGCGGCGAGCCGCTCGGCCCGGCCGGCACGTGCCCGCCGTCGAGCGCGTGCAGCACGGCGGAGATCTCGCCGCTGGTCTGCGCGAGCCGCGGCACGATTTCCGTGGCGGCGAAGGCCAGCAGGCGTGAGACGTCGTCCGCAGCGCGGCCGAGGACCGCGGCGACCACGCTGTCGACCGCATCCGCGCGCCAGCCCGCTTCCTCCATGGCCTCGGTCAGGGTACGGGCGGTCGCCTCAGCCTGGTCCGTCTCAGCCCGCCCAGCGGTCCCGTCCTCGGCCAGGCCGAGGGCCTCGCGCAGGCCTGGCAGCGCACCGGCCCGCCCGGCCCAGATCTGGCGGGCCTGCAGCATGGCCAGGACGAGACCGACCCGCTGCGGCCCGGCGGGCGCGGCGCCGAGTACGTGCAGGCCGTCGCGGATCTGAGCGTCCTTGACCTCGCACAGCCAACCGTCCACGTGCAGGACGAACTCATCGAACTCTTCCGTCTGCGGGCGGGAGTCGAGGCCGAGGTCGTGGTCCAGCCGGGCGGCCTGGATGAGCGTCCAGATCTGGGCACGGATCGCGGGCAGCTTGGCCGGGTCGAGCGCGGCGATGCTGGCGTGCTCGTCGAGGAGCTGCTCGAGCCGGGCGAGGTCGCCGTAGGTCTCCGCGCGGGTCATCGGCGGCACTAGGTGGCTGACGATCGTCGCGTGCGCGCGCCGCTTGGCCTGCGTTCCCTCCCCGGGGTCGTTGACCAGGAACGGGTAGATCAGCGGCAGGTTGCCGAGTACCGCGTCGGGCGCGCACTCGGCGGACATACCCAGGCTCTTGCCGGGCAGCCATTCCAGCGTCCCGTGCTTGCCGAGATGGATGACGGCGTGCGCCCCGAAGCCGGCCTCCAGCCACCGGTAGGCCGCCAGGTAATGATGGCTCGGCGGCAAATCCGGGTCGTGATAGATCGCGACCGGGTTCTCGCCGAAACCGCGAGGCGGCTGGACCAGCATGACCACGTTCCCCGCGGTCAGCGCGGCGAGGACGATCTCGCCCTCGGCGTGACGGGAGCGGTCGACGTACAGCTCGCCGGGCGGCGGGCCCCAGGCCTCCTCCATCGCCTGGCGCAGGCTCGCGGGGAGCCGGGCGAACCAGTCCCGGTACTGCGCCGCCGGGATGCGCACTACTGCCTCAGAAAGCTGCCGGCTGGTCAGCCAGTCCGGATCCTGGCCGCCGGCCGCGATGATCGCGTGCATGAGCGCATCGCCGTCCGGGGGTTCGATGCCGGGCAGCGCACCCGGCCCGGCCAGCGGGCCGATGTCATAGTCGGCGTCGTGCAGCGCCCGCAGCAGCGCAACCGCGCTGGCGGGCGTGTCCAGGCCGACGGCGTTGCCAATCCGCGCGTGCTTGGTGGGATACGAGGACAGAACTATGGCGACTCGCCGGTCCGCCGCGCTCGTGCGCCGCAGCCGCGCAAGCGCCATGGCCTGGCCGGCCACCCGCGCCGCGCGCTCGGCATCGGCGACGTAGACCGACAGGCCGTCCTCGCCGGTTTCCTTGAACGAGAACGGGACGCTGATGAGCCGCCCGTCAAACTCGGGGATCGCTACCTGGGTGGCGGCATCCAGCGGGCTGAGGCCGCCGTTGCCCGCCGCCCATTCCGCCCGCGGTGTTGTCAGGCACAGCGCCTGCACGAGCGGCACGTCCAGAGCGGCGATGGCGCCCGCGTCCCAGGCCTCGTCGTTGCCGCCCGCCTGCGCCAGCGCTGCGGAGCTGCCGCCGGCGGCCAGCACGGTCACGATCAGCACGTCCGCCGTCGCCAGGGTCTGCAGCAGATCCGGCTCGGCGGACCGGAGGCTGCCGCACCAGACCGGCAGCGGCCTGCCGCCGGCAGCGGTCACAGCGGCCGCCAGCGTGTCGATGAACGCGGTGTTGCCGGCCAGCTCGTGCGCCCGGTAGTAGACGATGCCGATAACGGGCGCTCCGCCTGCAACCCGGGTGCCGTCGGGCAGGTCGCGGGTACCCCAGGCGGGGGCGGGCTGCGGCGGTTCGAACCCGGTGCCGCCGAGCATCACGGTGTCGGTGAGGAAGCGCGCGAGTTCGCGCAGGTTCGCCGTGCCGCCATGGGCGAGGTAGGCGTGCGCCTGCGCGGCGATCCCGGCCGGAACTGTGGACAGCGCCATCAGCGCGGCGTCCGGTGCCTGCTCGCCGCTGACGACGATGACCGGGCGGTCCTGAGCACGCACCCGGCTCAGGCCCTCGCGCCAGGCCGCCTCGCCGCCGAGCAGACGTACGACGACGACGTCGGAGCCGTCCAGCACCAGTGGCAGATCGTCTGGCAGCAGCCGGGCCGGGTTCGCGAGCCGGTAGTCGGCACCGCTCGACCGGGCGGCGAGCAGATCGGTGTCAGACGTGGACAGCAGGGCTACCGTGCACAGACGGTCGTCTTCCACGCAACCTCCTCCGGGGTCCTCGCCCCAGTTGACGGTCGCGACAGCCGGAGTGTCCTGGCTCCCGGATCAGCGCGCACCCCGGTCTTCCAGCCCGTGACGGACCGTGACCACAAATGGGGTTTGCTTCCCGGTGACAGTGGCGGGACCGCGCCGGATTCGCACCGGCTTCCTCCGCGGGCTGTCGCGTTAACGGACCTGACTGTACTACGGCGGGCCGAACAGCACCTGGCCTCGGCGGACCTGGCGGGCTCGCCCGGCGATTGGCTTATGATGCGCTTCGAGTCGAGCCGGAGAGCGGAGGTGCCAGTGCAGTCAGCGGTCGATGCGTGTCCCGGCATGATCACGCTCCATCCTGCGCGCGATGGTGACGTGGCGCGGATCCGGCTGCCGGGCGGGTACGTCACAGCGCGCCAGTGGGTCGCCGTCGGGGCGCTGGCCCGCGAGTTTGGCGACGGGAACGTGGACATCACCGCGCGCGGCAACGTGCAGGTTCGGGGCCTGCGGCCGGGAACGTGCGCACCGCTGGCCAGCCGCGCCGCGCGGCTTGGCCTGCTGCCTTCCGGCTCGCACGACCGGGCCCGGAACATCACCGCCAGTCCGCTCGCTGGTCTCGGCCGACCTTCTCTGCGCGGCATGGTGCGGTCGCTTGACGCCGCGATCGTCGCCGAGCCGGTGCTGGCCGCGCTGCCCGGCCGGTTCTTGTTCGCCGTCGATGACGGGACCGGGGGCGCCGCGCTCGCCCGCAGTGACGTCGGCCTGCGCCGGATCGGGTCGCGGACCCAGTTGTTCATCGCCGGGCAGTTCGCCGGCCTGCGGCTGCCGGTGCAGGCAGCAGCCGTCTCCGCTGCGATCGACGCGGCCCGCGCCGCCGTCGGCCTGGGGGTGGGCACCAGTGCCTCCCGGATCCGCGACCTGCCCGGCGGCGGTCGTGCGGTGGCCGCGGTCATTGGCCTTGCGGTTGGCCCGTCGGCTCCGCCGGACGACGGACGGCTGCCGCTGGGGGTAAGCGGGTTCGCCGGACGCGACGTGCTGGTCGCGGGCGCACGGCTCGGCCGGCTGAGTGCGGCGCAGGTCACGCTGACCGGGTCGCTGCTGCGCCGCGGCGACATGCTCCGGCTGGCCACCGCCGGCCGCATCGTGATCCCGCTGTCGGCAGCGCCCGCGGTCGCGGCCGGAATCCTCGCCGACGCGGGCCTGCTGACCAGTGACGACGACCCGATGGCCGGCGTCGGCGCGTGCAGCGGCATGGCCTGCAGCCGGTCACTTTCCGACGTCCGCGCCGCAGCCCGGCCGCTGCCCGGTTACGCGCGCACGCACTGGGCCGGCTGCGCGCGCGGCTGCGGTGCGCCGAACGACGCTGACCTGGTCATCGCCACGGGTCCGGATAGCTTCCAGATCGGCGGACAGCCTGCCGACGCAGCCCTGGCCGGAGCGTCATGACGACGACGGACGCCGGCTACGAACGGGACGGCGCAGCGATCTACCGCCAGTCCTTCGCGATCATCCGGGCCGAAGCCGACCTGAGCAAGGTCCCGGCCGACCTGGAGCCCGCGGTCGTGCGGATGATCCACGCCTGCGGGATGACCGACCTGCCCCGCGACGTCGCCTGGTCGGCGGGCGCCGGCGCGGCCGCCCGGTCCGCGCTCGCCTCCGGCGCGCCCATCCTGTGTGACTCGGTGATGGTGGCCGGGGGGATCACCCGGTCCCGGCTGCGGGCCGGCAATCTGGTGGCCTGCACGCTGCCGGACCCGCGGGTGCCGGAACTGGCAGCGCGCCTGCGCACCACACGGTCGGCCGCCGCCGTCGAGCTGTGGCGCGAGCAGCTAGGCGGGTCGGTGGTCGCGATCGGCAACGCCCCGACCGCCCTGTTCCGGCTGCTGGAACTCCTCGAATCCGGTGCCCCGCGGCCGGCGGCGATCATCGGAATCCCGGTCGGCTTCGTCGGCGCGGCCGAGTCCAAGGTCGCGCTGGCGTCGCGGGCCGGCAGCGTGCCGTACCTCACGGTCCACGGCCGGCGCGGCGGCTCCGCGATCACCGCTGCGGCCGTCAACGCGCTGGCCGGGGATCCGGAGTGAGCGCCGGTGCCAGCAAGGGGGCCGGTCAGATCACCGGCGTCGGAGTCGGGCCCGGTGACCCGGAGCTGGTCACGGTCCTGGCGGCCCGGCTGATCACCGCGGCCGATGTCATCGCCTATCACTGCGCCGCGCACGGCCGGAGCATCGCGCGCGGGGCCGCCGTTCCCTACCTGCGCGCGGAGCAGACCGAGGAGGTACTCCGCTACCCGGTAACCACCGAGGTCAGCGAGCATCCGGGCGGATATGACGGCGCGATGGCCGAGTTCTACGCCGAGGCGGCCGAGCGGCTCGCGCGGCATCTGCGCGACGGCAGGGACGTCGTGGTGCTGTGCGAGGGCGACCCGTCGCTCTACGGGTCGTACCTGCACCTGCACGAGCGGCTCGGCGGGCAGTTCCAGTCGGTGATCGTGCCCGGCGTCTCGTCGGTGTCGGCCGCGGCCGCCGCGACTGCCGTGCCGCTGGTCCAGCACGACCAGACCCTGACGGTGCTGCCGGGCACGCTGCCGGACGGCGAACTCCGGGCCCGGCTGACCGGGACCGATGCCATCGCGGTGCTCAAGCTCGGCCGCACGTTCGGCAAGGTGCGGGCCGCGCTCGAGGACGCCGGCCTGCTCGACCGGGCGCTGTACGTCGAGCACGCCGGGCGCGACGGCGAGCGTATAGAACCCCTGGCCGGCGTGGACCCGGCCGGCGTTCCGTACATGTCGCTTGCGCTGGTCCCCGGCGGGTACCGCCAGACTGCTAAGCCCGGGGTCGTGATCGTCGGGCTCGGCCCGGGGGATCCCGCCTGGCTCACGCCCGAGGCTGAGGCGGCTATCGCGGGCGCCACGGACCTGGTGGGCTACCGGCCGTACCTGGCCCGCGTGCCGGTACGGCCGGGACAGCAACGGCACGCGTCCGGCAACACGGTCGAGGCCGAGCGGTCCGCGCTGGCGCTGGACCTGGCGGCCGGGGGCGGCCGGGTCGCGGTCGTATCCTCCGGCGACCCGGGCGTGTTCGCGATGGCGGCCGCCGTCCTGGAGCAGGCGGTGACCGGAGGTGAGCGCTGGGCCGGGGTGCCGGTCACCGTGCTGCCTGGCGTTACTGCCGCGCAGGCGGTCGCGGCCAGGGCGGGTGCGCCCCTCGGCCATGACTACTGCGTGCTCAGCCTGTCGGACCGGCTCAAGCCCTGGCCAGTGATCGCGGACAGAGTGGAGCACGCCGCGGCAGCGGACCTGGTGCTGGCCCTCTACAACCCCGCGTCCCGGTCACGGACCTGGCAGCTGGCCGCGGTCGCTGACCTGATCCTGCGCCACCGCAGCCCGGCTACCCCCGTGGTCATCGGCCGCGGCGTCGGTCGCGACGGCGAGCGACTCCAGGTGATCACGCTGGAAGAACTGGGGGCCGCCGACGTCGACATGTCCACGCTCGTCATCGTCGGCTCCAGCGCGACCCAGGTGGCGGAACGAGACGGGCGGCCGGTCGTATTCACGCCGCGCCACTACGGCGAGGAAGGTGCCGCAGCCAGTTCTCGGCATCTGCGGCCGAGGCGCAGCCGGGCACGTCCGCCTGCTCCGGACGGCGGATCATGACGACCGGGATGCCGAGCTCGCGGGCGGCCGCCAGCTTGCCGGCCGTCAGCTCGCCGCCGCTGTTCTTGGTGACGAGCACGCCGATCCCGTGCTGCCGCATGAGGTCGCGCTCGGCGGCAGCGTCGTAGGGGCCGCGCGCCAGCACAACCTCGCAGCGCGGCGGCATCGGACCAGCAGGCGGGTCTACGCAGCGAATCAGGAACCAGATGTCCCGGAGCGGGGCGAATGCCGCCAGGCCCTGCCGTCCGGTCGTGAGGAACACGCGGTCCCCGAGAGCCGGCAGCAGCCGCGCCGCCTCTTCCAGCGAGCCGGCCTCGCGCCAGTCGTCGCCGTGGCCGGGCCGCCACGGCGGGCGGACCACCCGCAGCAGCGGAACGCCGGCCCGGCCGCAGGCCGCGACGGCGTTGGCCGAGATCCCCGCGGCGAACGGATGCGTCGCGTCGACGGCGGCGCGGATCTGCTGATCCGCCAGCCACGTCGCCAGGCCGTCGGCCCCGCCGAATCCGCCTATCCGGACCTCGCCGGCGGGCAGCGCCGGGTTCTGTACGCGGCCAGCGAGCGAGGAGATGACGCGCAGGCCCGCCCGCGCGGTCAGCCTGGCGGCCAGCTCGCGGGCCTCGCTGGTACCGCCGAGGATCAGCACCGCGAACCCGCTGACTGGCGCTGGCACCGTCATCGCGCGCCATCTGCGGTGTCGCCGGGTCGGCGCAGCAGGTAGGTATCCATGATCCAGCCGTGCCGCTGCCGTGCCGCCTCGCGCTCGGCGGCGATGCGGTCGGCGACGTCGGCTACCCGGCCGGAGATCAGGATCTCGTCCGGCGTGCCGACGTAGGCGCCCCAGTAGATCTCGTCGTTGGCGTCGGCGACACGGAACGCCGCCCGCGCGTCGAGCATCACGACGACGTCGTCGCTGTGCGCCGGGAAGCCCTCGGCCGCCAGCCGCCGGCCGGTGGTGATGTGCAGCGGGCGGCCGGTCCGGGTCAGGCTGATCTGGTGCCGGGCCGCCAGGGCCTGCACGCTGCTGATGCCGGGGATCACGTGCAGGTCGAAGCCGACGGTGCCACGCGCCCGTACCTCGCCCAGCACGTGCAGCGTGCTGTCGTACAGTGCCGGGTCGCCCCAGGCCAGGAAGACGCCCCGGCCATCCTCGGCGAGCTCGTCCGTCAGCAGCCGCGCGTAGATCTCCGCGCGGCGCGCCCGCCAGTCCTCGACGGCCGCGGCGTACTGCCCCGTGCGATGGGTCGGGTCGCGGTCGCGCCGCGCGTCGGACGCAGTGACGATCCGGCAGGCCCCGCTGACGTATCGCTCGCAGATCTGCGTGCGCAGACCGGTGAGACTCTCCCTCTCCTCGCCCTTGTCCAGCATGAACACGACATCTGCGGCCTTCAGCTCGTTGATCGCCTGGACGGTGAGGTGCTCGGGGTTCCCGGAGCCGATGCCGACGACGGAGACGGTTCTCATGGCATGCTCCGGTCTCGGTCGGCGGAGTACAGATGGCTTTCGTCGAAACCCGATCCGGCCAGCACCCGGCCGACGATCACGATCGCGGCGCGGCGGATCCCGCGGGCCTGGACCTGGTGGGCGAGGTCGCCCAGATGGCAGCGGACGATTTCCTCGTCCGGCCAGCTCGCCCTGACCACGACCGCCGCCGGGCAGTCCCTGCCGTAGTGCGGCAGGAGGTTCGCCGCGACCTGCTCGATGTTCTGGACCGCAAGATGCAGGACGAGTGTGGCGCCGGTCGCGGCGACCGAGGCGAGCTCCTCGCCCGGTGGCATCGGCGTCGCCCGCGCGGCGGACCTGGTCAGCACGACCGTCTGCCCGACGCCGGGCAGGGTGAGTTCCTGGCGCAGCGCGGCCGCCGCGGCCGCGAACGCCGGGACGCCGGGCACGATCTGCCACGGCACGCCGGCATCATCGAGCCGCCTGGCCTGCTCGGCGACGGCGCTGAAGATTGACGGATCGCCGCTGTGCAGGCGGGCTACGTCGTGCCCGGTGAGGTGGGCGGACACCAGCTCGGCGATGATCGCGTCGAGATCCAGATTGGCGGAGTCCACCAGCCGCGCGCCGGGGCTGGCCCCGGCCAGGACCTCCGGCGGCACGAGGCTGCCGGCATACACGACGACCGGCGCCGCCGCGATGATCCGCTGCGCACGCAGCGTGAGCAGGTCCGCCGCTCCGGGACCGGCGCCGATGAAGTGCACGGTCATGGCCGTGTCACCTGCCACTGCGTGACCGGCAGTGCCGGCCGCCAGGTCGTGAAGCTGCCCAGTGGCTCGCGGTAGCTGACCGCCAGCTTGACCAGCTCGCCGCCATGCTCACCCTGCCAGCGGTGCAACAGCACCTCCGACTCGATCGTCACCGCGTGCGCCACCAGCCTTCCGCCGGACTGCAGCCGCTGCCAGCAGGCGGGCAGCACACCGTCGGCGGTAAGGCCGCCCCCGATGAACACCGCGTCCGGGCCCGGCAGCCCGGCCAGCGCCTCCGGCGCGGTCCCCGTGATCACCCGCAGGCCCGGCACGCCGAGGGCGGCCGCGTTCCTGGCTGCCCGCTCCGCGCGGTCGGGCCTGGCCTCGATGGCGACCGCGCGCGCGAACGGGTCGGCACGCATCCACTCGATGCCGATGCTGCCGCTGCCGGCGCCGACATCCCACAGCAGCGCGCCGGGACCCGGCCGGAGCGCCGCCAGGGCGAGTGCCCGGATCTCGCGCCGGGTGAGCTGCCCATCGGTCTCGTAGGCGGTGTCCGGCAGGCCCGGCACCCGGCCGGAAGCGGGTGTGTCGGGTCCTGGCCGGGCCATAACGGCGAGAACGCACAGGTCGGCCAGCACATCCGCGGTCAGCTCAGCGGCCGACTGCGGCGGGCTCACGCGCTCGTCCGGGCCGCCGAGCCGCTCCAGCACGGTCAGCTCGCTGGCACCCCAGCCCCGGTCGGTCAGCGTGCGAGCCACCTGGGCCGGGGTATGGCGGTCGCGGCACAGCACGATCAGCCGGGCGCCGGGCTGCATCGCCGCCAGCGTCGCCTCGGGCTGCTGGCTCACCAGCGAGACGACGGCGACCTCGTGCTGAGGCCAGCCGAGCCGCGCGCATGCCAGCGCAACCGACGACACCGCCGGGATGATCCGCACGGCCGCCGGTCCCAGCCGGCGAGTCAGCGTGGCGCCCACGCCATGCAGCATCGGATCCCCGCTGGCGAGCATGCACAAGCCGGGGTGGTCCCGAACCAGCTCGTCGAGATGCTCGAGGAGCGGGGACGGCAGCGGAATGCACCGCGCCGGCAGATCGGGCAGCAGCCCAAGCTGACGCGGGCTGCCGGCGATCGTAGTGGCAGCGGTCAGCGTATCCCTGGCGTCCTGCGTCAGCGACGGCCAGCCCTCGGCGCCGATACCGACGACGGTGACCAGGCAAGGCTGGCTCTGGCCGGACTCAGCTGAAGTCATCGACCGAACGGTATCGCGGCGGACGCACTCGGGTGTCCCTGAGGTCCAGGCGCTGCGCAACCTGGAGGCCGCCGCGCGCGCGACACGCCGACACGACATGTGGTGCTTCGATTCGCTGGCGTCCCTACATATGGTGTTGCTCGCAGCTGATTCTGTCAGTCACGCCAGGCTTACGGAGGC
>JASHOV010000209.1 GCA_030038495.1 Streptosporangiaceae bacterium | reverse complement strand
CAGCGGTCTGCGCCGGCGGCCGGCAGATCGCGGCATACCGGCTCACGCAGGTCTTGACCGCGACCGTCACCGCCTGCGGGGCGTACCCGGCCGCGTCCGCGCACGCCCGGTCGTCGCCTGTGACCAGCACGACAGGCACTCCGAACTCGGCGGCCACGTGCGCGTTCAGCCACCCCTCGCTGGCTGTCTGGCCGTTGACCCGGACGCTGGTGATCGAGTTGGCGAGAAAGGTGTGGGCGAGCACGCCCTCGGATCCGGCCGGCGCGTGGTAGCCGAGGAAGGCCACGGCGTGCACGGCCTCGTCCTGGATGCCCTCGATCATGCTCAGGTCCTTGTGCCGTCCGGTGAGCATGACCGCGCGCTGATCGAGTTCCTCGAGCAGCAGGTTGCGCATGGTCGAGTGGGCCTCGTTGACCAGCACCTCGTCGGCACCGGCGTCCAGGAATCCGGCGATCGCGGCGTTCACGTCGGAGGTGAACATGCGTCGGCAGCGCTGCCACTGCTCGGTACCCGGCTCGACATCGGCGGGCCACGTGACCCCGGTCGCACCTTCCATGTCCGCGGAGATCAGCACTTTCATGAGCGAACGACCGCCTTCTCGGCTCGTCCCGCCAGCGCGGCGGAGGTAAGTAACTTTACAACGACATCCTGTCTGATCATGTTAATTCGTGCCACGATGCCGCTGTCCGATGTCGTCTATATCATGTAATAGAGGGCGTCGGCGGCCGGAGTACGTTGCCATCGGCAGATGCTTGAGTCTCGGCGCGGCGTGCGGCGCGGCGTGCATCACACGTGCCGGGCAACCGAGCACCAGCACCGTTCGCGGGCGGGCGCATGGCGGCGAATGGTACGAGAAAAAGGTCCTGCTAACACTACTTGACATGATTAACGCCATTGTTTGACAATTGCACCGCCCTATTTACTCGACGGTAGCCTGCGGAGGCCGACGGATCCAACCGGCATGCCCAGGCGACCAGGCCGGGCGTCAGGAGAGTAAGCGGCCAGACCCTCCGTGAGGCTGCATGTGGAGGAGTCATGCGCAGTGGCATCTCTCAGCACGTCCGCTTGCCAAGGCAGGTAACCAGGAAGGCATTCCTCTGCCTTGGCACATTAGGCCTGATCGGTGCATGCATCAGTCAGGCCGCCCCGGCGTCGGCAACACCGATCTCGCCTTCGACCTCTGACTGCAGCTACAGCAACGCCACGACGCCTGCCAACTCGGCTGCTGTACTCGGCGTCACGCCCGGTTCCACCATCACGATCACCTGCGCGGCCGGCAGCTTCGCTGCCAGTTCCACGCTGGTGCTCCTGGAGGGAAGCGGGCTTGCCGCAATCGTCAGCCCGTCGAGCGCCGAACTCAGCGATCTCGACCTGGGCGCGCTCGGAATCGCGTCCGCGGGCACCGACGGGAGCCTGAGCACGACGTTCACGGTACCGACCACGTTCTCGGCGTCGGACCCGAACGCCGCCTGCCCGGCGACGCAGGCACAGATCAACATCGGCCTGACCTGCGACCTGATCCTGGTTTCCCTATCCGGCTTGCAGCCGGTCAACGAGGCGCAGCTTGACTACGCCGGCCAGGGCACGCCGAACCGGCCGACCCTGCAGGCCACCGTCACCAACGACCAGCACGGGCTGAAGACCATTTCCTTCAGCGACGCCACGGGAGCCTGCGCGGCACCGCTGACGGCTGACAGCCGCTGCTGGTGGGGCGCACCGGTGACCGGAACTCCCTCGACCGCCTTCTCCGGCATCCCCGCGCCCGAGGCGCTCGTGGACGGGCGAATCCTGACCGGCACCCTGGCGGTGAGTCCGGCGGTGTACTGCCAGACCGGCGCCACGGCGGCGGCCTGCGCCAACGTGCCGGTCGGCACGCTGATACCACCCCAGCTCAGCGGATCAGTGACCACGCGTCAGTGGCTCGGGTTCGGGTTCGAGCCGCTCGTCGTCAACGAGCCCAACGCGACGCCCTACCCCGGTACGGGGTGGCTGCCCCCGCTGATCGCGGGCACCCGCAACGTCTCGGTGGTGCTGTTCCCGCATCACAATCACCACCACGGGCACGGGTAGACGCCGGCCACTCCGGTCATTCCCTCGGCCGGCCGGGCCGTGCACCGCACGGCCCGGCCGGCCGTCTTTACGCCGCGGACGCCGGGCCTACGCGCGCAGCAAGGACAGCAGCATCCGGCGCAGCGACTGCTGCTCGGCGGTGGACAGCGGGCTGAGGAAGTCGTTCTCGATCTCCGCCCCGATCGAGGCGAGGTCGGTCGCGATCTTCTGCCCGCGGGCGGTGAGCGTGAGCACGCGCCGCCGCCGGTCGGCGGGGTCCACCTCGCGGGCGAGCAGCCCGCGCTCAGCGAGACTGTCGATCAGGGGGACGGCGTTGCGGGGATCAACGGCAATGAGGTCGGCCAGCTGGTGCTGGCCCAGGGGCCCGGACTCGCTCAGCGCTCGCAGCACCTTGAACTGGCTCGGGCTGACATGGAGCTGAGCGAGCACACCAGACCAGAGGTGACGAGCCTGAGATCCGGCCTGGGCCAGCAGGTACCAGGTGCTGGCCTGGTACGTCAGCGGGCCGGGCCGGGTCGGAGTGGGGTCGGCGGCGTACGCGCGCATGGCTGAAGTCTAGCCGGGTAGCACATTAGGCATCAGTCATGATAGACATGTCTCATGTCTAATTTCGGAGCCTCTCATGACTGACAGCGGCCGCGACTCCGTGATCCAGGCCGCCGGCCGCGCGGACGGCGGATCCCGCCGTGGCCGGCATGTCCCCGATGGGGTCGTCCTGGCGATCGCGTGCGTGGCCCAGTTCATGGTCGTGCTCGACGTCTCGATTGTGAACGTCGCGCTGCCGTCCATCGGCCGCGACCTGCACTACACGCCGACCGGCCTGCAATGGGTCGTCAACGCCTACGTGCTCACGTTCGCGGGGTTCCTGCTCCTCGGCGGCCGGGCCGCCGATTTGTTCGGCCGTCGTCGCGTGTTCCTGGTCGGCCTCGGACTCTTCACGGTCGCCAGCCTCGCCGGCGGCGTAGCGCAGGACTCGACCTGGCTCACGGCTGCGCGCGCAGTGCAGGGCATCGGCGGGGCGCTGCTATCCCCCGCCACCTTGACCATCATCGTGACCACGTTCGCGCCACAGCGGCGTCCCTGGGCACTCGGGATCTGGAGCGCGGTCGCCGGGGCCGGCGGAGCCGCCGGGTCGATCCTCGGCGGCGTGCTGACCGCGGAGCTGTCCTGGCGGTGGGTCCTGTTCGTGAACATCCCTATCGGCGTCGCCGGGGTGATCGCCGGACTGCTCTGGCTGACGGAGTCGCGGGCCGCCGACGGTGCCCCCGGCAGCCCGGCGCCGCGGCTGGACATCGTGGGCGCGGTCACGGTGACGCTCGGGCTCGGTGCGCTGGTGTACGCGATCGTCGGCACCGAGACCCACCCCTGGGGATCGGCGCAGACCCTGACCCTGCTGGCCGTGGCGGTCGTCCTGCTCGCGATGTTCGCGGCCATCGAACTGCGGGTTGCCCGCACGCCGCTGGTGCCGTTCGGCCTGTTCCGGTCCCGCTCGGTGACCGGCGCCAACGTCGTGATGTTCCTGGTCGGGGCGGCGTTCTTCGCGATGTGGTACTTCCTGTCGCTGTACCTGCAGAACGTCCTCGGTTACAGCGCGCTGCGGGCGGGCATGGCGTTCCTGCCCATGGCGGTGAGCATCATCATCGGAGCCCAGGTCAGCGCGCGGCTCATGCCGCGCACCGGGGGCCGGCCGCTGCTGCTGGCGGGGACGATCCTGGCGACGGCCGGGTTTGCCTGGCTGTCGCGGATCACGCCTGCGGCCTCGTACTGGCAGCACGTGTTCGGGCCCGGCTGTGTCATAGCGCTGGCGCTCGGGCTGCTGTTCACCCCGCTCGCCGCGGCGGCTACCGCCGGGGTGTCGTTCTCCGAGGCCGGCCTGGCCTCCGGCGTGCTGAACACTTCCCGGCAGGTCGGAGGGTCCCTCGGACTGGCGGTGCTGGCCACCATCGCCACCGACCGCACGCAGGCCATGCTGGCGGCCTCGCCGGGCGTCAGGCAGTCCATCGCAGCCGCGCTCAACAACGGGTATGCCAGGGCATTCGAGGTCGCGGCGGCCCTGACCCTGGCCGCGTTCCTGGCATCGTTCGTGGTGCCCCCGGTCACCAATCACCGGTCCCAATCGGAGGGGAACGGGGGCAAGACCAGGCAGCGGCACACGGGTACGCCGGACGCCGGAGCCGCCACGGCCGACGGTTCCGTACATCGCTAGCGCGGCCGGCAGGCTGCCCGCGGCGTCAGCACGGAAGCTCGCCGCTGTGAACATACGTCACCTGACGGATGTCTTGCCCTGCAAGTTTCATGAGACTTGCTGTGCAGGTTCCGGAGCCAGGATCTTGCTCGCGACAGAGAGCCAGCAGCTCAAGACGAAGGTAAAGCGTGCCGAGATTAATCATCTGGCGGCGACAGCGACGAGGAGGAGGGCGGGGACAGTTGGACGTTGCCCGGCTGCGGAAGAACTTCGCGCAGGTCGCCGAGCACGGTGACGAGGTACCGCTGTTCTTCTACTCCGATCTGTTCATCAAGCACCCGGAGGTTCGGGACATGTTCCCGATCGCGATGGAGACGCAGCGCGGCCATCTTGTCGACGCGCTGGTCAAGATCGTCTCCAACGTGGACAGCACCGCCGATCTGACCGTGTTCCTGCAGGGACTGGGCCGCGATCATCGCAAGTTCGGCGCGGTTGCCGAGCATTACGAGGCCGTGGGTGCCAGCCTGCTGGCCACGTTGCAGTACTTCTCTGGGCCGGACTGGACGCCGGATCTGCAGTCCGACTGGGCCGCGGCCTACGAGGTCATCGGCTCGGTCATGGTCGCGGCGGCGCGAGAGGACGAAGCCAAGCGGCCGGCCTGGTGGAAGGGCACGGTCGTGTCACACGAGCGCCGGTCGTTCGATGTCTCCGTGCTGCATATACAGCCGGAGCCGGCCATGGACTATCTCGCCGGGCAGTCGGTGGCGATCGAGTCCTCCAGCCGCCCGAGGCTGTGGCGCTATTACTCGATGGCCAGCGCGCCGCGCCGGGACGCGCCGCTGGAGTTTCATGTCCGGCTGATCGACGGCGGCGCGGTCAGCATGGCGCTGACCAGCAACACGGTGGCCGGGAGCGAGGTGCGGCTCGGGCCTCCCATCGGCGTCCTCACGCTGCCACAGCCCGTCCCCGAACGGGACCTCCTGCTCATCGCGGGCAGCACCGGGCTTGCGCCGCTGAAGGCCATCGTCGATCAGCTGACGGAGCTGCCGCAGCCGCCGAGTGTGCATCTGTTCTTCGGCGCGCGAAAGGCCGAGGGCCTCTACGACCTGGACAGCCTCGAGAAGATGGCCGCGGAGTACTCGTGGCTCACCGTCATTCCGGCCGTGTCCGCCGACCCGAGGTTCGCGGGCGAGACCGGCAGCCTTCCCGACGTGGTGTCGCGGAACGGCGACTGGTCCCGACACGAGGCTTACATCGCCGGCCCGACCCAGATGGTCGAGGACACCTCAGCCCGCCTTGCCGCCGCGGGCATGGCGAAGGATCAGATACACATCGAGGATTTCGGGTGGAGCGAGCCTTGACCACAGCATGGTTCGACGAGCAGACCAGGATGAGCCCAGAAGAGCTGCAGACCGTGACCTTTCCTACGTCGCGGTTGGGTAAGCGTGGCTACGACGAGGACGCCGTCCGGGAGTTCCTGCGTATCGTGCACGCCAACTACGTGCGACTGGTGAACGAGCGGACGTCCCTGTGGCAGGAAGTTCAGCGACTCCGCCGCCGCATCATCACCGGTCAGGCCGACGGTGACGCCAACGGCGTGCTCGCCGGGGAGTCCGAAGGCCACGTGCACGCCGTGCGGATCCTGTCGGCCGCGCAAGTCACCGCCGACCGGTACGTTGCCGACGCGCAGGCTTATAGCAGCCGGCTGACCGAAGAGGCCAGGCTCCGCCGTGACGAGATCATGCAGGAAGCCCAGCGCTACTCGGACATGGTCCTGGAAGAGGCGCACACCAAGGCGCGCGACGCGGCGGTCACGGCGCTGAACACGACACCCTCGCCGCAGACATACCAGGAACAACAAGCCGCCCATGCGGAACTCGCGTATCTGCGCACGTATAGCGATGTATACCGGGCGCACCTGCGGGCCTATACCGAGGGAATCCTGCGCGGCATCGAGGACTGGGAGCGCAAGGAGGCAATCTCGCTCGAGGACGCGGCTAACGCCGCTCCGATGAAGGCACTGCCGGTTTACGACGGTAACGGCCACTCGCATCAGCGGTGATACCGCCACGGCGGAATCGCGAATACAGGGCGGATACGGATAGGGCGCGTGGCCGGGCGGGCGCCGGCTGGCGTTGTGTGTCCCGGCTCCTAAGCGCGCGACTGAGCTTCCGGTGGCATATTTTCTTGCGGCTCGAAATCACTCGTGCACGCAAAAAATGCAGACCATCCAGGCCTGGTATGAGAGGCCTGGATTTAGCACAAGCGGCGCCTCGCGATGCTGCCGCCCGGTTGCCGGGACAGCATCAGCGAGACGCCGCAGAATTTCCGTGGTGCGTGAGTTAGACGAGCGGAAGCTGAACGTAAATCCGGATCAGTAAATCCAGGGATTCCGGGGCGTGACCACGGCGGATGGCGCGTGATGGGCAGGCGCGTGCCCCGCCGACGCCGAGTACCCGGATGCCGCCACTGAACCGACGGCCGCAGCTCCGAGCAGGAGCGCAGTAATAATAATTCTGTGCGCGGTCTTACGATGCGCGCCCCTGGCGTGCTTTCCGGGAACGGCTCGCGCCGACATAGCAGGGCGCGTTTGAGTTAGCATCGGGTCGATCTCCTTGTCGCTAGGTCAGATCGCTGGGACTGCGCAGAGTTTCCCGTAACCAAATTACTGCAACTTTCAGTGCAACGTGCGCCATTCGGAGAGATTCGCAAGCCCTTTTTTGAAGCGGCGCGATGCGCCCGCAGAACCGCGCTCAATTGCCCGGGGTCTTCGGCTCTAGAACTCACGCGCGAGCACGCGAGAAAGACGCTATACGTAGTCGCGTCATTACTGACCGCAAAAAATTGCTGCTCCGAAGGTCGCGCTTCACCATAGTCCGTCCGGACCGGCTATGCGGTGCGGGTAACGGCCCGCGGCCGACGTTCCCCCGTCATAGCCGGCTCGCTCTCCTGAGCCTGGCAGCACAAGGACAGGACGAGGTTGCAGTGAAAGTTGCGCTGCATGATAGGTGAAATGGCTGTCCATTTTCATGGTGCGCGAATTCTCTTAGGATACGGGTGAGAACCGCCGGAGCCGGGTATTACGGCAAAGGTAAGCCCCGGCCGATCAGGCCGGTGGGCTGGCGGCCATGTAACGAGCGATGGAAGATGCAAGGCGATCATGGAATTCCGGACGCTCGGACCGATTGAGCTCTGGTCGGCTGGCCAGCGCCGGGATCTCGGCTCCGCCAGGGCTCGTTCCCTTCTCGCCATGCTGCTGCTGACCCCGCGCGCGATGGTTCCCGCGG
>JASHOV010000019.1 GCA_030038495.1 Streptosporangiaceae bacterium | reverse complement strand
GGGCGGGCTGACCGGCCGACGTGGTCGGGGCCGGCGGGTGCTCGGAGCCGGACTGACCCGCCGACGCGGCCGGGATCGCGCCCGTCAGCGCGACCACGGCGAACGCGGCGACGTAGACCGACATCGCCACCGCGACCCAGCCGCGACGCACGGCAGCTTGCAGCTTCCCTGACCGAAGCTGCCTGAGCCAGCGCCCGATCGCGCCCTGCCTGATCGGTTCCTCGATGAAGTGCCAGGACAGGGCGGCCACCGCGATGCTCGCCGCCACCTGGGCAGCGGTGCGCGCGAGCGTCGGCGAGCCGAGGGCGGGCGTCGTCAGCACGATGATCGGGTAATGCCATAGGTAGATGCCGTAGGACCGGACGCCAAGCCATCGCAGTGGCTGCGCTCCGAGCACGCGCCCGAGTCGGCTGGCCGGCGAGGTGACGGACCATACGACCGCCGCGGTCGCCACCGACAGCGCCACCATGCCGCCCCGGTACAGGAACGGCGAGTACTGGCCGGTCCTCCACACGAGCAGGCCGATGACGATCAGCCCCGCGGTTCCGACGGCGTCCAGGACCCGGCGCCGCCGGACGGTCACTTCCGCTGCCATCTCCCGGCTGGGGCACGCGAACGCGAGCGCGGCCCCGATCAGCAACCCGAAGGCACGGGTATCGGTGCCGTCGTACACCCTCGTCGGGTCATAGCCGGGGTGGTACAGGACTGCCATCGCCGCGGCCGACGCGGCCGCGAGCACCAGCGATCCACCGGCGAGCAGGTACTTGCGCACGCGCTGCGAGCGGCGAGCCGTACAGAGCAGGCCCAGCCAGAGCAGCCAGGGCCAGATCAGGTAGAACTGCTCCTCGACGGCCAGCGACCATAGATGGCCGAGCGGTGAGGGCGGCCCGAATCGGGCGAAGTACGAGGAGTTCTGCGCTATCAGCCACCAGTTGCTGACGTAGGTGGCGGCTGCCGCCACCGCCCCGCGGAGCGCCGGCAGCTGACCGCGCTGCAGCAGCGCTACCCATCCCGCGACCACGGCGAGCATGACGAACAACGCGGGGAGCAGTCGGCGGGCCCGGCGGCGCCAGAAGTCCAGCAGGTTCAGCCGGCCAGCGGAAGCGTACCGGCCGAGCAGTAAGTCCGTGATCAGGTAGCCGCTGAGAGTGAAGAACACCCCGACGCCGAGCAGCCCGCCCGGAGCCCAGCTCAGGCCCACGTGGTAGGCGATCACGGCGAGGACGGCGAGTGCGCGCAGGCCATCCAGGCCGGGAACGTAGCGCTGGCCGCCGGCGGCTGGCTTGGGCATGTCCCCCCTTCACCGGACTCGCGAGCGGGCGGTGCCGCCCGAGGCTGCCACGGACAGCCAGCGTCGCGTTAACGCACCACCAGGATGATTACGATGACCACAACTATCACCACGACCGCGACCGGAATCAGCCGCTTGTAGACGGCCCCGCCTGCCACGCTCATCAGGTTCAGCGGCGCCTGTTCCTGCCGCTGTGCCTGCGCCCCGGCCGTCGCGGCCAGGGCCGGACCCGATCCGGCCGCTGAACCGTCACGGGCCGCTGAACCGTCACGAGCCGCTACGCCGTCACGAGCCGCTGCGCCGTCACCGCCAGCTGGCCTGGCCGCTGCGGGCGCCTCGCTGAGCTTTGCCTCCAGGCATTCGACGAACTGGGTGAGCAGCTTGGCGGATACCTCCTTGATCATGCCGCTGCCGAACTGCGCGATCCGGCCGGCAATCGTCAGGTCGGTGCTGACGGTCACGACGGTGCTCGTTCCCTCGGACCTGAGCTGCGCGGAGACGATCGCCGTGGCGTTACCCTGCCCGCGTGAGTCGCGGCCGCGGGCGTCGATCACCGCGCGATAGGCGGCGCCGTCCTTTTCCGTGAACCTGGCTGTTCCCGCGTATTCGGCGGTCACCGGACCGACCTTGATCTTGACCTTGCCGGTGTAGACGCCGTCCTCGACGCCGGTAAGCAGGGCGCCCGGCATGCAGGGTGCGATCAGCTCGAGATCGGTCAGCACCCCCCAGGCCTGATCGATCGGCACACCCACGGTGAACTCGTTGTCCAGCCTCATGGGACACGATCTAAGCGAATGTGGTCGCCCGGCGGCAAATGACGCCGCCGGGCGACCACGATCCTGCCGGTCAAACCCTGGCGGTGTCCCGGCGGAATCGCCACGCCGCCCCGGCCACGAAGATCACCAGCCAGGCGAGGACGTTTACCGGCCACGTCCACTCAACGCCAGTGCCCAGCATCGGGGCGTGCACCAGCTGATTCAGCCCGTAGAGCGGGGTCCATTTCGCAATGTCCACCACGGTCTGCGGGAGCTGACTGAGCGGGATGAACAGTCCGCCGAGGAACGACAGCGCGGTAAGCACCAGCGACATCAGCTGCATCACGTTCTCGGTCGGGAGTAGGTAGCCCATGAAGAGCCCGAACGCGGCGAACAACAGCGAGCCGATCCAGACGCAGAGCGCGGTGACGATCCACAGGTAGCCGGGCATCGAAGCCTTGTGCGTGAGGATGCCGACGATGTTCACCGCGATCACTGAGGTTGCGCCGAGCACCAGCGCGGTCAGCACCTTCATCGATATGTACGCGGCCGGCTTCAGTGGCGTAAGCCGCAGCTGCCGGCTCCAGCCCTGGGCTCGCTCGATCGAGACCATCGCGCCGCCGAACATGGTCGCGGCCACCGCGCCATACAGTTCGAGGCTCACCATCACCTCCGCGGAGGTGTTCCCATGGCCCGCCGGGATCGAGGCGTAGCTCTTGTTGAGCCCGAAGAGCAGGAAGAAAATGACCGGGAACGCCAGCGTGATGATGACCGTGCGCCGGTTGCGCAGCAGGCGCCGGATCTCCAGCTTCAGCGCGGTCAGGTTGAAGCCGCCAAGACCGGGCACGCGCCGGGCGGTCAGGTCGGGCATCATCGGCGGGTTGACGGTACTCATATGCTCGCCTCCGGCAAGGTATTCATTTGCTCGCCTCCGGGAAGGTGCTCGGTCTCGTCGCCGGTGAGCGCGAGGAAGGCTTCCTCGATGCCGCGGGCGGCGATCTCCAGGTCGCGGGCTTGGGTCTGCGTCAGCAGGTATCTCGCCGCCGCGTCGCTGTCGTTGGTGTGGATCAGGACCGTGTCGCCGCGGATCTCGACCGCCTCCACGCCGGCCAGGCCGCGCAGGACGTCCTCCCTGGCGTCGGGCAGAGTCGCTCGCACCGTTCGCCCGGACGCCATCGCCTTGATCTGAGCCGCGGTGCCGTCGGCGACGATCACGCCGTGCCGCAGCAGCACGATCCGGTCGGCGTAGGCGTCGGCCTCCTCCAGATAGTGGGTGGCGAACAGCACGGTCCGGCCCTGCTCGGCGTCCTTGCGGATCGCCGCCCAGAAGTTCCGCCTGCCCTCCACGTCCATGCCCGTAGTGGGCTCGTCGAGGACCAGCAGCTCGGGGTCGGGCAGCAGGGCCAGCGCGAACCGCAGCCGCTGCTGCTCGCCGCCCGAGCACTTCGCCACCCGGCGGTCGGCGATCTGAGTGATGCCGGCCCGGCTCAGCACCTCCTGCGCCGACTCGGTATGCGCGAAGAGGCTGGCGGTGTACTCGACCGTCTCGGCGACCGTCAGGTCCTTCAGCAGGCCGCCTGTCTGCATAACCGCGGACACCAGGCCGCGGCCGATGGCCTGCCGAGGATGCATGCCGTACACCGCGACCTGGCCGGACGTCGGCGTAGACAGGCCGAGGATCATGTCAATCGTCGAGGTCTTGCCCGCTCCGTTGGGTCCGAGTATCGCGACGATCTCCCCGCTCTGCACGTGCAGGCTGACGTCCTTCACCGCCTGCACGTGGCCGAAGTTCTTGTGGATGCTGTCCAGGCTGACCGCAGGGGGCACGGTCCCGCTCGCTGGCCACGTGGACGCGGCCGGGGTGGTTGCTGTCATACCTCCATCGAACCAGTGCCCGGCGACGCGGAGCTAACCCGACAGTCACGACCTATGCATGACAGGTGTCACGGTGGCGGCGCGGGGGTGCCCGCGCCGGGTCGTCAGCGCACTAGCCGCAGGAAGCGCGCGGACAGCCCGATGCTGACGGACTGGCCCCAGCTCAGCGAGATCGCATCTGACTCGATGCCGTCGCCGAACAGCACCAGCCGGTCGGACCCGACGCTCAGCCGCAGGGGCTGCCCGGCCGCGAGATCGCCCTCGGTGCAGCTCGTGCCGGTGGCCGGCGACGGCCAGGCCTCCCGCACGAACCAGGCCAGCCTGCGCTCGGCCGGGGCCGGCAGGACGACCGTGCTGTGCCGCTCCAGCCACGCCGACCGGCACCACCCGGTCGCGCCGGTGCCGGTGCCGACGATGACGCCGGAGGAGGCCTGCGCCTCGTTCCGGCCGTTGGGGAGGCCGAGCGTGTAGCGGGCGGTCTGATGACTGGCATGGCCGACGTAGATCTCGTTCAGCGCGACCAGCCGCTGCCCGTCGTCGGTGTCCGCCTGGACCATGGTCAGCCGCTCTGCCCGCACTCCGTCCCCGTTCGCCGCGGCCGGCCGGCTAGCCGTGGCCAGCAGCGCCGCGGCCGCGGCGGCCCGATGCGGCACCAGGACGCCCGGGTTGCGGCCGGGCTCGGGGTCAATGCCGATGACGGGCTGCCCGTCCAGGTACTTGGCCACGTTCGCGACCAGGCCGTCCTGGCCGACGACGACGATGATGTCGCCCGGCTCGAAGACGAACCTGGCCAGCTCCGCCCGCTCTACCGTGCCGCGCCGCCAGGACTCGGGCACGGCCGACGTCACGGCCGTGATGGCCGCGCGGACCGCGCGATGCCGTGCGTCCACCTCCTCGATGTCGCGGCCGCGCCCGGCCAGGAAGAACGCGGCCTGGCCGCGAGTGCCGTGCCGGTCGAGCAGTTCCTGCAGCTCGGTACGGCGGTACACCAGGACGGCCCGCGGCGGCAGGGTCATGGCCGGTCCACGGCGGCGGCCGCGGCGGCAGGCGCGGCGGTGGCCGCGGCGCCGATCTTGGCAAGTGCGGAGGCGAGCAGGTCGGGGCTGAGGACGAGGGTGCCGATCTGCGGCAGCTTGCCGGCCAGCTCCTGCACCGCGAGCGCGAGGAGCGTGGGCTGGGGCAGGTCCCTGTACGCCGCGACCCTGGCCGCCTCCGCGGCGGCCTTGGCCTCGCCGAGCGACCTGACTCCCTCCGCGCGTGCCCGTGCGAGCCGCAGCTCGCGACTGGCCTGTGCCTCGGCCTTGACACCGTCGGCGGCCGCATCCTCCTCGGCCTCGCGCCGGTTGTTCGCGCCGCGCTGCGCGACCAGCTCGGCCTCCCGGCGGGCCAGCTCGATCTGGTTCTGCAGCTCGTTCTCCGCGATCGCCCGCTCGCGCTGCACCGCGACTGCCCGGCGCTCGTAGGTCGCCCGGTCGGCCTCTTGCTGGATCCGCTCGCGAGCCGGGGTACGCAGCGCCTTTTCCACCTCGGGCTCGGGCCGGATCGCGACGACCCGGACGCCGATCACCCCGATGCCCGTTTCCGCCAGCCGCGGGTCGGTGGTCAGGCCGGTCAGTATCCGGTCCCGTACCTGGCCGACACCGTCGGCCAGCACGGCCGCGAGGGGGCTCGTCGCGATCAGCCCGAGCACCTGCTGCTGGGCCGTCTCGGTGAGCAGCCCGGCCACCTGGTCGAGCGGCGTGCCCCGGCAGCTGCCGGTATCGGGATCGACAGAGAAGTCGATCCTGGCGCTCGCGATGACCGCGTCGGTGACACGGAACGTCACGCTCGCCTGGACGGTCAGGTCCTGGAAGTCCGCGGTCCTGGCGTGAAACAGCACGGGCAGCTCGCGGTCATCGACCGGGACCTCCGACAGCACGGCCGAAAGCGGCCGGAAGAAGAACGACAGGCCGGTGCCGTCGTGCACGACCCGGCCCCGCCGCACGTGCCGTACGTGCTGCGTGGGCGTGCCGCGCAGGTGCCGGACCACCGGGTAGCGCGTGATATCTGCCATGAGAGCTCCTTATTCGTCAAGGTGACGATAAATCAGCGGTGCATTACTCGTCAAGTTGACGATTAATCGGCTACGCTTGCCTGGTGCCGGACTACGACCCGCGCGCGTTCCCGCCCGCGGCAATCACGACCGACCTGGTGGTACTGACGATCCGGGCCGAGCGGCTCGCGGCGCTGGTGGTCAGGCGCGGCGAGCCTCCGTTCGCTGGCATGCTCGCGCTGCCGGGCGGTTTCGTCCGGCCGGAAGAGAACCTCGACCAGGCCGCGGCTCGCGAGCTTCGCGAGGAGACGGGGCTCGCGCTGGGCAGCGCGGCCGGCCGGGCCGACCGGGCCGACCGGGCCGGCCGGGCCCACCTGGAGCAGCTGGCCAGCTACGGCGATCCCGGCCGGGACCCCCGGCTGCACGTCGTGACGGTC
>JASHOV010000208.1 GCA_030038495.1 Streptosporangiaceae bacterium | reverse complement strand
GCGGCGCAGGCGTGGCGGCCCTGCACTGCTGCCGTGGCTGGCTGGCATCATCATGCTTGCGGTACCGGCAGCTACTTCCAGCTACGAGGCGCGTTATGTAGTCGCGGCCGTGCCTTTGCTGTGCCTTGCAGCTGCACTAGCTGCTCGTGAGATCGCGCGGAGCAATCAGCGCGACTCCGGTCATCACGTATTCGTGCTGGTGACGGTCATCGGCGCGGTCATCGCGCTGCTCACGATTCAGCTCAATATCTGGCCGTACCAGCATTTCCAGGGCGGCTGGCATCTGTGGTGGTCGCTGGGGTCCCTGGTCTGGGTGAGCGCGACATTGCAGGCGGTGTGCGAGCTGGCCGGACTGCTGATGTACCGCTCCCCGAGGCAGCTCAGCACGGTGCGGCCAATCCATCAGGTCGTGTGCTGGCGCATAGTCTCTCGCGGCGTGAATAAAGAGGCGCTCAGGGCAACGATCTACCGCTGCCGCATGGAGATGGCTAAGACACCACTCTTCCCGTACGTGATCGAGGTAGTGCTCGACACTAGCCCGTATGGGTTCCCATCACCTGCCCCGGACCTGCATTACTTCGTGGTGCCGCGTGACTACCAGACGCCTAATGGGACTAAGGCCAAGGCGCGAGCGCTGAACTACGCTCTGACGCACTCACCATTGCCGGATGATGCGTGGATTGTGCATCTTGATGAGGAGACTCACCCGACTCGGTCATGCATCCGTGGTATAGCGCGGATGATCGCTGAGGAGGAGGCAAGCGGCCTGCTCAGGATCGGGCAGGGGACCATCCTCTATCACCGGAACTGGGCCGAGTACCCGCTGCTGACTCTGTCAGACTGCATTCGCACGGGATCTGATCTGGGCAGACTGTATCTCTCTATGGCGGTCGGCGTTCCGCTATTCGGGCTGCACGGCTCGTTCATCGTGGTAAGGACGGACGTGGAGAAGCAGACTGGCTTCGACCTAGGCCCGCTCGGCTCGACTACGGAGGATGCGTGGTGGGGCTGCTTGCAGATGGAGACTGGGACGCGCTGCCGCTGGGTGGAGGGACACTGCGAGGAGCAGAGCACTAAGTCCCTGCGTGACTTCGCCAAGCAGCGCAGGCGGTGGTTCTGCGGCTTGGTGATCACTGCGCTGGCTTGCCCGGTAAGGCTTCGCTACCGGGCGATCCTCGGACTCAGCATGCTGGCCTGGGCCCTGACGCCTCTCGCCTGGGTCTACACCTTGCTGCATTTCGGGTACGGCGGGTATGTACCGCCGGAGGTCCGCGTGCTGGCGGACCTATCTTTCGCTACCTATGTCACGGCTACATTTGTCGGACTGCGGGCGAATCTTAACGCACACGGGATTAACCATCCAGGTCGCAGGATAGGATGGTTTGCTCTGTGGATCCTTATGCTGCCCGTATTTAGCCTTCTGGAAGCAGGCAGCATCGGCTATGCGATGCTGCGACCCAGCCTGGGGTTCCACGTCGTAAGGAAGTGATCAGGCATGCGTAGCGCAGTCCTTTTGACGCCTCTGGTCGTAGTTGTTGCTGCTTGCAGCATTCAGTACGTTCCAATTCGCGCTCCTGAGCCAATCCCTCCGGGTTCTCGGCCTGTGCCAATTCCTGGTGGCGGGCAGCAGTACGACCCAACACAGCTAGCGCAGTGGCTGCCTGCGCCATGGTCAACGAACAATGGTAGTCAAATAGCTTGCTACACAAAGTCAAATGTGAGCATCCAGCAAAGTGATCTGCTTCTTCGCATTACTAGGCAGCCCTGCGACGGCTTGCCAGAGTCAGGAGCGTGGCTGCAGTCGCCCACAATGTGGAGGTATGGTAAGTTCGAAGCGCGGATATACCTGCCAGCATCGGCCCATGACAAAATCGCCAACTGGCCTGCGTTTTGGCTGGAAGATCCAAATGAGTGGCCTGTCAACGGTGAAATAGATGTAATGGAGGGCCTTAACGGAGGGGACTATCAAGATGTTCATTATGGCTTTCATGTCAAACAGAAGCTCACTGTCCGGGCTAGTCCGCACTACGCGCTAGTCAGCCCTGGCTGGTATACCTTCGCTGTTGACTGGACGTCAACGTCAGTGCATTGGTATATCGATGGCCGCCTCACTGGCCTTGTTCGAAGTCACGTGCCTCAGCACCGGATGCAGATCGTGCTGGACTACACGGCTTGGCGGAGCGCGGCCAATAACCTGGCTCCTGCGACGATGCTGGTGGCGTGGGTTCGGGTCTACGCTCCGCCACTCGGTACGGAGCGCTAGGAAAGCAAACCGTGACCGGCTCGCCGTCGGCGCGGCACCGGTCGTGGTGTGCGCAGACCGACAAGCAGCGAGTTAGCTGGCTGAGGCACGGTCTGTGACCGGGACTTCGGGTGCGCTCATTCAGCCGCCTGCCTGGCCAGGGAGGGGAGCGAGGTAGAGGGGCCCTCTCGCACGGGGCGGGTTCCCGTGCGAGAGGGCCCGCGGCCGGGTGCGGCCTACGCGAAGGACAGGTCGTGGATGTTCCAGCCGCCGTTGTCCTGGCAGATGGTCAAGGTCTGCGGGCTTGCGGGGAGGGTGACGGTGACCGTCACCGTGGTCCAGTCCTGCCAGTCGCCGGTGGCGGGGATGCTGACGGCGCCGGACAGGTTGGTTCCGGAGGAGTGGGCGATGCGGATCAGCCCCGAGATTCCGCGGCGCGACTGGCGATCGGGAAGTCGCGGTCTGACCGCCGTGGGGGTAAGTGCCGGGGATGGATCCAGCACCGCGGCACGGGTGGCGACGGGCAAACCGATCCAGTCAGGCTGGTCACGGTCAGGCAGTGCCGCGGCGCGGCGGAGCGCCTGCACGTGCCAGGACGCTTCCTCGCCATCCGGGCCGTAGCTGGCCAATACTTCCCTCCCGGAGGGCATGACGTCATGCGCTAGGGCGACCCACCAACCCTGAAGTCTTCATCGCTGCCGCTGTCCGCCGCGATGTCCACGAATCGGTGACTGGCAGCCATGCGCGTGATGCACGCATAGTGATCTAATGCCGCTGTCCGCCAGGGCTAACTGGACGGCTGGTCGGCCGGATGCCGCTGATCCACTGCGGAACCGCGCGTGACCTGGCCGGCGGCGGTGCGCTCTTGCTCGGTCATACCGCCCCACACGCCATGAGCCTGGCGGGTTGCCATCGCGTACGCGAGGCACTGGCGGCGGACGACGCACCGGGAGCAGAAGGACTTTGCCTCCGCGATCTGCGACGCGGATGGCCCGAGGGACGACAGCGGGAAGAACAGCTCGGGATCAGCAGAACGGCACTCGGCCAGGGAGCTCCAGTGCTCGCGATATGCCTGCAGGCTCGCGAGCCGGTCGCCGACGAAGGACATGAGCCCAGCGTCGCGCTCCGGGGCTGCCGCGCGCATCGTCAGAACCAGCATCATTCACGGGCAGAAGTCAGCTTCTCGATCGTCGGGCCCAGTGCTCCTGGTCAGGGTTCACGGCATGCGGGACCGGACAGCATGCACCACATATGGCACCGGATCAGCGGGTCATGGCTCAGCTTGCCGGTGACGGGCTGGCGCCCGGTGCTGGCGAGGGCTGCCGCCGCGAGCGCCGCACCCAGCAGCGGGCCCGCGATATAGATCCACACGGCGGGATAAGCGTCTGCCAGCTCGTCAGGAGCCAGCCCCCGCACCGGATTCAGCACGCCGCCGCTGAGCGGCGCGAGCACGAAGGCAGCGGCGAGCATGACGGCAGCGGCCAGCGGTGTCCACTGGTGATAGCGCCGGGTGCTGAGCAGGAAGAACACGACCCCCAGCTGGACGAGTACGGCGGCGCATTCCAGGCCTGCCGCCAGGGGGCTGAGGGATCGACGCGGACGGCCGCGCGAGCGCCCACTCGACGGGCGCCCGGCTCACTGTCGGTCCCCACACGCGGGCGGCGGCGACGCCGAGTACGCTCCCGGCAAGCTGGGCAGCCCAGTAACCGCCGGGCGAGCGCCAGGCCGCCGTAGGAGTCAGCGACGGCGCCGATGACCGGATAGATGACCGGGGTGCCCGAGAAGTAGCGCTGGAACAGCGGAATCGCGACGCCGTCGACCAGATGGGCGATTTCCCAGTGCCCGGACCACAGCTACAGGGCTTCGTCGTTGAAGGCAGTGTTCGACCACAGCAGCCGGGCCGACAACCCGGCCTGGGCGGCAAGAATCGCAACAAGCGGGATGAGCGCGCGGATCCGTCCCGCGTTCCCGCGACGGGACTGGCGCGCGGGAGACCGGGGTCTGACCGCCCCGGGCACAACTGCCGGGGATAGATCCAGCACCGCAGCACTGGCGGCGACCCGCGTACGGATCCAGTCAGGCTCGTCGCGGCCGGGCAGTGCCGCGGTGCGGCGGAACGTCTGCAGATGCCAGGACGCTTCTTCGCTATCCGGGCCGTAGTTGGCCAATACTTCCCTCCCGGAGGGCATGACGTCATGCGCTAGGGCAACACCACCATCCCTGCAGTCTTCATCGCCGCCAACGTCCGCCGCGATGTCCACGAATCGGTGACTGGCAGCCATGCAAGTGACGCGCGGATAGTGATCTCCTGGCGGTCGTCGGGTTGCCTCGTTCCCCTGCCGACGACACCCGACCTCGCGGGCGCGAGCTCGGGGACGCGTGACCGGGACTGCTGCCCACGTAATGGGAGCACTACCTCACGCTATATGCGCGCGTGACGAAGCCGCCACAAATGGCTCAGTTAGTTACCCATCTGGGGGATGTGACAACGGGAGCCGCTGGTCTACTTTCTACCTGTAAGCCCTTCCGCCGATCCCTCGCCACCAGATTGGATGCCAAGCCGCGAATAGGAGTCCTCATGGCTATCGTCGACATGTCTGCGGAGATATCACCTGCTCAGTCCGCGCTCTACCTGATCGACGAGGCGTGGCTCTATGATTACGTCGGCGCTCTGCGCGCTGCCGCGGTCCTAGGCGTAGCCGATCACCTAGCCGACGGGCCTCGCACGGTGGCCGAACTGGCTGCGGCCACGAGGACGCGCGCCGAGCTCCTCATCCGCGTACTGCGGCTGCTGGCCACGCGGCACGTCTTCCACGAGAACCCGGATGGGAGATTCAGCTTAACGCCCCACGCCCAGGCCCTGCGCACCGAATCTCCGTTCTCCGTCAGGGCGGCGATCATCATGGTGACGGAGGACACGCTCTGGCGCCCGGCCGCCGACCTGGTCCCGACGCTACGCGGCGGCGGGCCCGCCTTCGACCGCATCTTCGGCGCCCCGCTGTTCGCCTACCTCGCGGCAAACCCGGAGGCAGGCGGTATCTTCCATCGCGGCATGTCCAGCGTCACGGAAGTCAGCTCTTCGGCCTGCGCGAGCGCCTACGACTTCCCCGGATCCGGCACCGTCGTGGACGTCGGCGGCGGGTTCGGCGGCTGGCTCGTGTACGTACTCGGGCTGAATCCTGGCCTGCGCGGCATCTTGTTCGACACGGAGCAGGTTCTAGCGCACCATCGCCTCGCGGAAGCCGGTGCCGGCGACCGATGGGAACTCGCGACGGGCGATTTCTTCGCCAGCCTCCCTGAAGGCCACGACTTCTACGCCCTGAAGTACATCATGCACGACTGGTCGGACAGCGAGTGCATCACGATCCTGCGCAATTGCCGCCGGGCCATGGCACCGGGCGGCCGGGTGCTTGTCATGGACACGATCATCTCATCGGATAACGAACCTCACTACAGCAAGGCACTGGACGTGACCATGCTCGGCTGCCTCCCCGGCCGCGAACGCACCGCGAACGAGTTCGAAACGCTGTTCTCCGCCGCCGATCTTCGGCTGACCCGCGTAATCCCGACCGACTGCCCGCTATCTATCATCGAAGGCATAGCACGATAATCGCGCTGTATTGCCGGTGAGGACCGACAGCGAGTTGCATGAGCTTCCGCGGGGATCGCCTGG
>JASHOV010000207.1 GCA_030038495.1 Streptosporangiaceae bacterium | reverse complement strand
GGAGCCGCCCGACCCGGCGGCGCACGACGGCGGCGGTCAGCGCCACGCCGGCGAATCCGGCGGCGATCCCGGCCACCGTGGCCAGGGCACGCCGGGCCGGTCTCATCGCGCCCTTCTCACCCTGGGTGGCCGCCTCATGCCGGCCGGACGGCGCGAGTCCGGAGCATGATCCGCTGCCTGGCCTCCAGCACCCCGGGCTCGCCCAGGAACACGGCGTCCAGCACGCCGAGGGCCTGCCGGATCTCGCTGCGGCGCATGGCGGTGAGCGGCGGGGCGCTGTAGCCGTACAGCTCGCAGGCCCATTCCGGCAGGGCCACGACGGCGGCCTCGCGGATGTCCTGCCAGATCTCCGCCACGTCCTCGTCCAGACCCGGCGGGTCCAGCAGGTAGGCCATCGATTCCTTTGCGGCGGCCGAGCAGCGCAGCTCCGGCCGCACCGACTCCATGTAGGCGGCAAGTTCCCCGGCAGTGCCGGGAATCATCTGGTCCGGCACGCCGACTATCGCCGCGGCGGCCGTCATCTCTGCCACGTACCGATCGGCGTCCGCCTCCGACAGCTCCTCGCCGAACAGGGCGCCCGCGGCTATGCCGGAGTCGACGAGCGCGGCGTGCACCCACAGGAGCAGGGCCGGGTCGCTCGCGGAATAAGACTGCCCCGTCTCCGGGTCCACCCCGTTGACGTGCTCGTGAACCCGGCGCACGCGCGCTGCGGCTCGCTCGGCGACCGGCCGTTCCCCGTAGAGCACCGTCGCCACGTACGCGGATGTGGCTGCCAGCCTGCCGACGGGATCAGATCGCCAGTGGCTGTGCTGGTCGACGCCCGCCATCGCCAGCGGGTGGAGCGCCTGGATGAGCAGCGAGCGGAGCCCCGCGACCGGAGAGGACAGGTCAGCGCTGACCCGCCAGGCGACACTGTCAGCGGCGAAAAAGCCCTCTCCCGGCCGCGCCGGGATCGCCTGTGCGAACGCTTCCGCGGACCGCTCGACGAGCCGCGCGGCGTCCGCGTATTGGTCCATGTCAGCCACGGTACCTACTCCGCCCGGTCCCGGCCCGAGGGCTCATCCCAGTCGAGCACAGGACCGTCGGGAACGATCCGGCTCGGGTTCAGGTGCGGGTGGGTCATGTAGTAATGCCGCTTGATCTGATCAAATCGCGTGTTTCCCCCGAACGCGGGAAGGGCGTACAGGTCCCTGGCGTAGGCCCACAGGCTCGGGTAGTCGGCGATGCGGCGCAGGTTGCACTTGAAGTGCGAGTAGTACACGGCGTCGAACCGGGCCAGGGTCACCCACAGCCGCACGTCCGCCTCGGTCAGCGAATCGCCGACCAGGTAGCGCTGGCCCGCCAGCCGCTCCTCGAGCTGGTCGAGGGTGGCGAACAGCGCCGAGACCGCCTCGTGGTAGCTCTCCTGCGTCGTGGCGAACCCCGCGCGGTACACGCCGTTGTTCACGGTCGCGTAGACCAGGGCGTTGATCTCGTCGATCTGCGACCGCAGGTGCTCGGGATACAGGTCGTAATCCGCATTGGCCCAGGCCGTGAACTGCGTATCCAGGTCAATGGTGATATCGGGGAAGTTGTTGCTGACAATCCGCCCGGTCTGCTTGTCCCACAGCACCGGGACCGATATATGGCCGTCATAACCCGGCTCGGTGGCCTCGTACGCCTCCCTGAGCAGCGCAAAGCCGTTGACGGGATCCAGGCCGTAGCCGCCGCCGTCCCGGAACGCCCAGCCCCGGCCGTCACGGACGGGATCGACAGCCGACAGCGAGATCACCTCCTGCAGGCCGAGCAACTCGCGCACGATGGCGGTGCGGTTCGCCCATGGGCAGGCCCAGGAGATGTACAGGTGGTAGCGTCCCGGCTCGGCCGGGAACCCGCTCGAGCCATCGGCGGTAATGCGGCCCTGGAACGGGTACGCCGCGCGCACGAACTCGCCGGACTTTCCCGTCGGCTGAGGTCGCCTGGGCCGGAAATCGCCATAGTCGCCATATACCGCGAAATCAGCCGGGCTTGCTCCGTGCGCCTGGGTGCTCGTCAACGCCGCCTCCGGGTATCCCGTCTCCCGCCCCTGCAGTAGGTGCAACCTTCCGTCGCGAAGCTCCATTCCGGCCGCCGGCCGCCCGCTGCGGCGGCAGGTACGAAATGATGTCGGTGTGACCGCGAACGTCGACAGCGACCCGCAGGCAGTCGCCACGGCGCTGACCAAGTCGGCCGTCTTCCTGATCATGGTGATCAACCCCGACGAGTCCAGCGCCGATACCGCGCGTGACCTGTGCGCGGACGTGTCCGCGCTGGTTCGCGCGGTCGGGTTTCGCGATCTGGACGGGCGCCTGAGCTGCGTCACCGGGGTCGGCGCCGCGGCCTGGGACCGGCTGACCGGACTGGAGCGTCCGGCCGGACTGCACCCGTTCCGCGAATTGCATGCCGGCAACCGGCACGCGATCGCCACGCCGGGGGACCTGATGTTCCATATCCGCGCGACCCGGATGGACATGTGCTTCGAACTGGCCGCGCACATCGTCGGGAGGCTGTCGGGAGCTGCCGTCGTCGTCGACGAGGTACACGGCTTCGCCTACTTCGACGAGCGTGACCTGCTCGGCTTCGTCGACGGCACCGAGAACCCCACGGGCCCGGACGCTATTCGGGCCGCGATCATCGGCCCGGAAGAGCCCGACTACAACGGCGGCAGCTACGTCATCGTGCAGAAGTACCTGCACGACCTGGCCGCGTGGAACGCACTGCCCGTGGCGGAGCAGGAGAAGATCATCGGCCGGACCAAGCTCTCCGACATCGAACTCGCCGACGACGTCAAGCCGGCGTATGCGCACAACGCGCTGAACACGATCGTCGTCGACGGCGAGGAGGTCGACATCGTGCGGGACAACATGCCCTTCGGTGCGGTCGGCAGCGGCGAGTACGGCACCTACTTCATCGGGTATGCGCGCTCGTCGGCCACGACGGAGCAGATGCTGGAGAACATGTTCATCGGCTCGCCGCCGGGCAACTACGACCGGATCCTCGACTTCAGCACGGCGGTCACAGGATCGCTGTTCTTCGTCCCGTCCCAGACCCTGCTGGACGGCCTCGGCGACCTGGCCGAACCGGCCGTGGCGTCGGGGAACGGCGACGCCACCCAGCTGACTGCGTCGGCGCCGTTCCAGGCCGGGGCCGACGGATCACTTAACATCGGCAGCCTGCGAGGAGAGGCCCAAGTATGAACAATCTGCACCGCGAACTCGCGCCGGTATCCGATGTGGCCTGGGCCCAGATTGAGCAGGAGGCCGCCAGAACCGCTCGCCGGTACCTCGCGGGCCGCCGGGTCGTCGACGTGCAGGGTCCGGGCGGCGAGACGCTGGCGGCGGTGGGCACCGGCCGGATCAAGTCGGCCGACTCGCTGACCGAGGGTGTCCAGACCTGGCAGCGCGAGGCCCTGCATCTGGTCCAGCTGCGGGCGCCGTTCGCCCTGAGCCGGGCGGAGATCGACGCGGTGGCCCGCGGCGCGGGGGACGCCGACTGGGATCCGGTGCGCGATGCCGCCCGGCAGATCGCGCTGGCCGAGGACCTCGCGATCTTCAGCGGGTACCCGGCCGCGGGCATCACCGGCATCGTGCCGGGCGCGACCAACGACTCCATGCCGCTTCCGGTCGAGCTGACCGACTACCCGGCAGCGATCGCGGGCGCCATCGGGGAGCTTCGGTCGGCCGGCGTGGACGGACCTTACGCCGCCGTGCTGTCGGCGGACGTCTACACCGCGCTAAGCCAGGCCAGCAGCCACGGGTATCCGGTCATCCAGCACGTCCGCCGCCTGCTTGACGGCGAGATTGTCTGGGCGCCCGCCATTTCCGGGGCGATCGTGCTGTCGATGCGGGGCGGCGACTTCGTCCTGCACCTCGGCCAGGACCTGTCCATCGGCTATCTGTCGCATAGCGATACCGAGGTCACGCTGTACCTGCAGGAGAGCCTGACGTTCCAGCTGCTGGCCGGCGAGGCCGCGGTAGCCCTGACGGCGTCGAAGGCATCCAGATCGGCCGCCTAGTTGGGCCCGCCGGCACGCCGCCGGCTAGTTCGGCCCGCCGGCATGCCGCCGGCTAGTTCGGCCCGCCGGCGCAGCCGGCTAGTTCGGCCCGCCGGCGCAGCCGGCTAGTTCGGAGAGTATGGCGCGTACCGCAGGTCCGGCGCCGGCGTGGTGGGCAGCGTGCGCAGCATGCGGATCTCCCTGCTGAGCAGCTCTCGGTCCGCCGCGAGGCGCTGCGCGGCATCCGGGGCCGCGAGCAGCCGCTGCTTATCCGACATGTCCACGACGATCGCGGCCGCGACCAGGTAGGAGAGCAGCACGGGCTCGTCCGGTAGCTCTGGCAGCTCGAACGTCGCGCCGCGATGGTCGGCCAGCGCGCTCAGGTACTGAAGGAAGGCCTTCTGCACCGGCTTGACCGCGAGCGCGGCCGCGGCTTCGTCGCCCGCATCGTCCTCGAGCAGGTCCACGTCGGCCTCCAGGTACGGGGCGGGATCGGTGAGCCCCTTCAGCCGGAACCGGCGCGCTCCCACCGTCACCAGCGTGTACCTGCCGTCGTCGAGTTCCGCGACCTGCCGTATCTCGGCCGTGCAGCCGACCTCGTACAGATCCGACACGCCGTCCACGCCCGTCTCGCGGCCATGCCGGATCGCGATCACCCCGAACTCGCGCGGTTCGGGCTTGTCGAGCAGGTCACGTACCAGCTGCCGGTAGCGGTCCTCGAAGATGTTGAGTGGCAGCACCAGGCCGGGGAAGAGCACCGTGCCCAGCGGGAAGAGCGGGATCCTCGTGCTCATAGTCGGGACATTACGCCTCGTCGCCGGGGACGGGCCCGCTAGGCGACGAGCTCGAGGATCAGCGGCCGGTTGTGCCGCGGCAGGTCGCGCAGCCCGTTCCGCACCGTGATGGCGGCGTCCACAATGAGGCACGCCTTCGCGGTCTCCGCGGCGATGTGGTCCACGTCGCCCAGCTTCGCCCACGCCAGCCACGCCGACACCTCCGCCCACGAGTACAGGCTGGCCCGCTCGCGCGGGATCACCGGCGCCGGGAAGTTCCCCGGCCCGCGCTCCCCCGTGATCCAGTACCGCACCGCAGCGGTCGTCACCTTTGCCTTCTCGGCGATCGAGGCTGCCGCCACCCGGTCCTCGACCACGCCGGTCACCTTGATCCCGGCCGCCTCCACATCCCGCACCGCCGAGACGATCGCCTGAATCGCGTCATCCGCCTCCCGGGAGAACATGACCCTGCCACCACGGTGGTCCGCCTGAGGAGTCGCATCGATTCCGTCCCCAGCCGCGAGCACCTCGAACAGCTTCTCCATATCATCCAGAGTTACCGGGCCCGCTACCTCGACGTCGAACCAGTACACATTCATCGCAGCTCTCCCGTGTGAGGGCAATCAGCCAACGCTCGTCTCAACTCTCTGGCCTCGCGCTCCGGCACTCGCGGCGTACCTGAGATCCCGACCGGCTTGCAGCCTGTTCTGCCGCCCGGGCAGTACGCGACGGCGTAGGCGTGCGCATGACCGTGTGTGATCCTCACCCGCCATCCGGCCGCCTCAAGTTCCCGGATCGCCGCCACTATTTCCTTGGCTGGCACGTGATCACTATCCTAACAGGAGTTGCGCTTATCGCAACGCTAGCCAGGAGGTCTGACAGTCTGCGATTTCGGCTGGACAGGACCCGATAGACTTGCTGGTACAGGCGCTGATCCGGTCATCACCGGGGAGCTTCCGGAAGAAAGGGCATGCTCGGCCGCGGCTAGGCGGCGGGGCGGGCCTGAGTAGAACCGGGCGGGTCCGGCCCGTCACAGCCGGCCATGAGCGGTCGCGGGCCAGGTCTCATCCGGCCAGAAGCCTGCGGCAAGCGAGGTGGTACCGCGGTACGCCCGCGCGGGAGCGGGCGCGTCGTCCTCGCGCGAACTGACCACGAAGATCGCGCCCAAGGACGTGCCACCCGATGAGCGTTTACCCTCGAGCCGAGACCGCCAAGGCCGCCGGCCAGCCCGAGAGCGGAGTGCCCGCCCAGCCCGGCTTCCCCGAGCTGGAAGAGGGCGTGCTGGCCTACTGGGCGGCGAGCGACACCTTCGCCGAGTCCGTCCGGCAGCGGCCCGCCGACCGCGATTTCGTCTTCTACGACGGCCCGCCATTCGCCAACGGGCTGCCACATTACGGGCACCTGATCACCGGCTACGTCAAGGACGTCGTCCCGCGGTTCCGCACGATGCAGGGCAAGCGAGTGGAGCGCAGGTTCGGCTGGGACTGCCACGGCCTGCCCGCGGAGGTCGAGGCGGAACGGCTGCTCGGCATCTCCGGCAAGCCCGACATCGTCGCGATGGGCATCGAGAAGTTCAACGAGGCCTGCCGCGAGTCGGTGCTGCGCTACACCCGCGAGTGGCGTGAGTACGTGACCAGGCAGGCGCGCTGGGTCGACTTCGACCACGACTACAAAACGCTCGACCTGTCCTACATGGAAAGCGTCATGTGGGCGTTCAGGCAGCTGTGGGACAAGGGCCTGATCTACGAGGGCTTCAAGGTGCTGCCGTACTGCTGGCGCTGCGAGACGCCGCTGTCCAATCACGAGCTGCGGATGGACGACGACAGCTACCGCGACCGCCAGGATCCGTCGGTCACGGTCCGGTTCAGGCTCGAGACGGGGGAATGGCTGCTGGCCTGGACCACCACGCCGTGGACGCTGCCGTCCAACGAGGCGGTAGCGGTCGGCGCCGACATCAGCTACACGGTGCTGGAGAAAGACGGCGAGCGCTACATCCTGGCGCGTGACCGCCAGGCCGCCTACGAGCGCGAGCTGGAAGACGCTGCCATCGTCGGTGAGCTGACCGGAGCCGAGCTCGCGGGCCGGCGCTACGAGCCGCTGTTCGGATACCTCACCGACGCCGACCGGTTCGGCACACAGGACGCGTTCCGGGTGGTCCTGTCCGACGAGGTCACCACCGAGGACGGCACCGGCGTGGTGCACATGGCGCCCGCCTACGGCGAAGCGGACGCGGCTGCCTGCGATGCGGCCGGCATTCCGACGGTGCTGACCGTCGATGACCACGGCCAGTTCACCAGCGTCGTGCCCGACTTCGAGGGCCAGCACGTGTTCGATGCGAACGCCGGCATCGCCACCAAGCTGAAGGATCAGGGCAGCCTGGTGCGCATCCAGACCTACACCCACTCCTACCCGCATTGCTGGCGGTGCCGTAACCCGCTGATCTACAAGGCGGTATCCAGCTGGTTCGTCGAGGTCACCAAGTTCCGCGACCGGATGGTCGAGCTGAACCAGCAGATCACCTGGGTGCCCGAGCACGTCAAGGACGGCCAGTTCGGCAAGTGGCTGGAGAACGCGCGCGACTGGTCGATCAGCCGGAACCGGTTCTGGGGCTCACCCATCCCGGTCTGGCGGAGCGACGACCCGGACTACCCGCGCACCGACGTGTACGGGTCGCTGGACGAGCTGGAGCGCGACTTCGGCGTCCGGCCCGACGACCTGCACCGGCCCGGCATCGACGGCCTGACCCGGCCGAACCCGGACGACCCGACCGGCAAGTCGACCATGCGCCGGGTGCCCGAGGTGCTGGACTGCTGGTTCGAGTCCGGCTCGATGCCCTACGCCCAGGTGCATTACCCGTTCGAGAACGCCGACTGGTTCGACAGCCACTACCCGGGCGATTTCATCGTCGAGTACATCGGCCAGACCCGCGGCTGGTTCTACACCCTGCACGTGCTCGCGACCGCGCTGTTCGACCGCCCAGCGTTCCGCAGTTGCGTGAGCCACGGGATCATCCTGGGCAGCGACGGGCAGAAGATGTCCAAGAACCTGCGCAACTACCCCGATGTCAACGAGGTGTTCGACAGCTACGGCTCTGACGCCATGCGCTGGTTCCTGATGGCCAGCCCGATCCTGCGCGGCGGCAACCTGGTCGTCAGCGAGGCGAGCATCCGCGACGCCGTCCGCCAGGCGATCCTGCCGCTGTGGAACAGCTACTACTTCTTCGCGCTGTACGCGAACGCGGAGAGCTACCAGGCCAAGGCGTGGACGGCGAGCGACCACGTCCTCGACCGCTACATCCTGGCCAAGACGCGCGCGACCACCGATGAGATGTCGGCGCTGCTGGACGAGTACAACGTGCCGTCCGCCTGCCAGGTGCTGCGCGAGTACCTGGACAGCCTGACCAACTGGTACATCCGCCGGTCCCGCGACCGGTTCTGGGCGGGCGACAAGGCCGCGCTTGACACGCTGTGGACGGTACTCGAGGCGGTCTGCCGGGCCGCGGCGCCGCTGCTGCCGCTGACCACCGAGGCGATCTGGCGCGGCCTGACCGGCGAACCGAGCGTGCACCTGACCGACTGGCCCGACCTGTCCGGCTGGCCGGCCGATCCCGAGCTGGCCACCGCGATGGATCTGGTCCGCGCCGTCTGCAGCACCGCGCTCGGGCTGCGCAAGGCCCGCCAGCTGCGGGTCCGGCTGCCGCTGGCCCGGCTCACCGTCGGTCACCCGGCCGCGCTCTCCCTGGAGCCGTACGGCGACCTGATCCGGGACGAGGTTAACGTCAAGGACGTCGAATTCACCGCCGATCCCGGCAAGCTCGGCACCTTTGAGCTGGCGGTCAACCCCCGCGCGCTCGGGCCGCGCATCGGCGCGAAGGTGCAGGAGGTCATCAAGGCCGTCAAGGCAGGGAACTGGGCTCACGACGGCGACTCGATCGTGGCCGCCGGGGTCAGGCTGGAAACCGGCGAGTTCGACGAACGGCTGGTCGCGGCCGACCCGGATTCGACGTCCGCACTGCCGGGCAACGCCGGACTGGTGGCGCTCGACACGACAGTGACGCCCGAGCTTGCCGCCGAGGGGACCGCGCGCGACGTCGTCCGGATTGTGCAGCAGGCCCGCCGCGACGCCCGGCTGGCAGTCACCGACCGGATCAGCCTGACCGTGGGCGCGGATGGTCCGGTGGCCGATGCGGTCCGCGCACACGCCGAGTTCATCGCCGGGGAGACCCTGGCGGCGGACATGCAGGTCCGCCCGGCGGCCGGTGTCGATGCGCCAGCGCAGCCCGTCGGCGACGGAGGCACGGTCAAGGTGGTCGTGACGGCGGCCTATTAGGAGCAGCGGTACAAATCTTCCGGCTATCGATCACGGCTGTCTGTTTCTTCCGAGATGCACGATTCCGGTTGAAGGTGTCGCCGCCCTGTGTTCCGCTGTTGTGCGGGAACTTAGGTGCACAGTGCGCCTAATTGGGACGGCCACATGCCAGAGAACGGCAGCAGGGACCGCGCGGAGCGATCAGCCCCGCTGCCCCGGCGCGTCCCCGGCAGCGCAGGACACGTGCCCGGAAAGCTGCGGCGGGGCGTCCTTCCCGCATACGCGCCGCGGCCGACGAGTGCCGCAGAGGCTGCGCCGCCGCTCCCCCAGCGCATACGGCGACCGGATCCACTTCCGGCCCCCGAGCGCCATGATGATGCCGATGCGGACACGGAGCCTACGGGCAATGCGGTCGCGGCGGATCGGGCCGCACCGGCGCCGGCGAAACCGGTATCAGGAGACCCGCCGGGGGCGTCGCCCGCGACGTTAGCGGCGTCCGCGGCCAGCCTGGTCCGCGCGACCGCGGCGGCAGCGCGAGGGTTCCCGGCCGCTACCGCCGCACCCCCCGGATCCGCGCCACCGCCGAAGCCCGTCCCCGCACCGGAACCGGTCCCCGGATCGGTTCCGGTCCCGAGCAAGCCAGCAGCCAGTCGTCCGCACCGCCCGGCGCAGGCCCGGCGCCGGCGCATCGCGGTGGTGGTCGCATCGCTGGTCGTGGTCCTCGCGGCCATCGTGGGCATCGACCTGGCCCGCAGCGCGCCTGCGGCTTCCAGGGGCACGGGCAGCGGGCTGATTGCCGCCGAGTCGGCCGTCCGCACCGAGGCGGTGTCCTGGATCACCAGCCAGGTCGGCCACGACATCGTCCTGGCGTGCGACGCGGTCATCTGTTCCGACCTGGCGCAGCACGGCTTCCCGGCCGGCAACCTGAACGTGCTCGGGCCGACCGCACCCGATCCCTACGGGTCGGAGCTACTGGTCGCGACCGCCGACATCCGCAGCCAGTTCGGCAGCAAGCTCGGGTCCTTCTATGCGCCCACCGTAATCGCGAGCTTCGGCACGGGCGCAGCCCGCATCGACGTCAGGGTCGTCGCCGCCGATGGCGGCGCGGCCTATGCCCGGCAGCTGGCCCGAGACCTCCAGACCAGAAAGACCTCGGGCGCCCAGCTCGCCGGCAACAAGAACATCACGCTGTGGCCGGCCGCCAGGGCGCAGCTTCTGTCCGGCGATGTCGACATCCGGCTGGTTACCACGCTCGCATTCCTGGCCGGCCAGCAGCCCGTCGCCGTCGTCGCGTTCGCCAGCTTCGCGCCAGGAGCCGCGCCAGGCGTGCCGATGCGGTGGGCCTACCTGGCCGAGTCGGATCCGGCCGGCCACGATAGCGGCGCGGCCTACGTGCGATCGCTGATCGCATTCGCGCGGGACCTGCGGCCACCATACGTGCCGCTGAGCCTGGCGACGGCAAGACTGCCGGACGGGCAGAGCGTGCTGAAGATCGCGTTCGCCGCGCCCAGCCCGCTTGGCCTGCTGCCGTAGGCTCCGGCCAGCACGGCCAGCGGTCACACACCGCACGCCATCCGGCGCAGATCCGTGGCGTTACCGGCGATTTCCCGCGCACGCCGTTACGCTGCGTGACAGACTGCACGGTGGTTCGGGGTTGCGCAGGTCCGGAACCATGCGCGGCGCGGGGAAGTCTATGCCGGGGGAGGCAAACATGGAGCACGGGCACGGTCCGATCGGGCAGCAGGCGCAGCCTCGGCGCAGCGTACTCTTCGGGGCCGGGGCGGTCGGCGCGGCAATCATCGCCGACCATTACCTTGGCTCGCCCGCGATCCGCGAGCGCCCGTTGTCGCGCGCCACCGACGCGGCCCGCCTCACCCCGGCCCGGCCGGTGTGGCTGTCGAGCCCTGGCAACAAACCGACCAAGGCGGACTGGTACGGGCTGCGGCGCAAGCTGACCGGCGAGTTGATCCTGCCCGGCTCCAAGGGCTACAACCCGGCCCGGACGATGTTCGACCCTAGATTCAATTACCTGGCCCCGGCCGCCTTCGCGTACTGCAAGACCAACGCGGATGTCCAGAACTGCGTGAACTTCGCCCGCGGATTCACGCAACTGCCGCTGCGGGTGCGATCCGGCGCCCACAGCTACGAGGGATGGTCCAGCGTCAACGACGGCCTCGTCATCGACGTGTCGGACCTGAACTCGTTCCGGATGAGCGGCAATGACGCCGTCGTCGGCTCCGGCCTCGACCTCATCAACTTCTACAACGGGCTCGCCGCGCACGGCAAGGCGGTGCCCGGCGGATCGTGCCCGACGGTCGGCATCGCGGGCCTCGCGCTCGGCGGCGGCATCGGCGTCCTCGCCCGCAATTACGGGCTGACCAGCGACTGCATTGACTCGCTGCAGATCGTGACCGCGAACGGCGACCTGCTCACTGCCAGCCCGTCCTCGCACAACGACCTGTACTGGGCCTGCCGGGGCGGCGGCGGCGGCAACTTCGGCGTCGTCACCGAGTTCACCTTCCGCACCTTCAACCTCAGCTTCCTGGTGGAGTTCGTCCTGGGCTGGTCCTGGTCGCAGGCAGCCAGGGTAATAAACGCATGGCAGAACTGGTTTCCGCATACGCCGAACGCGCTCTGGACCGGTCTGCGGACCGGCGCCGGGACCGGCAGCTCGCCCAGCAAGATCTACGTGGTGGGCAGCTACGCCGGCTCCGTCGGCGCCTGCCAGGCGCAGTTGAACAAGCTGTACGGAATGGTCGGCTCGCACCCGAGCAGCGGCGCGCCAGTGAACTACACCTTCCTCCAGGCGATGCTGAACTATGCGGGGTGTGCCGGGGTGTCGGTGCCCAGGTGCAGCACGCCCCCGGCCGGGAGCCTGCCGTTCGTCCCGTCGTACGCCAAGTCGGACTTCTTCAGCAAGCCGCTGAACACCGCGGGCATCAGCGCGCTCATCGCCGGCATCAACAGCCTGCGCGGCGTGCGCGGCGCGGCGGGCGGTTCCGGCAGCATCGCGTTCGACGCGCTGGGCGGTCAGGCCGCCGCGATGAACGCGCAGTCGACCGCGTGGGTGCACCGGGATGCCCTGTGGGGAGTGCAGTACTACACGAGCTGGAACTGGCCGGGGTCGAGCTCGGGCCGGGCGAACCAGTACAACTGGATGACCTCTGCCTACAACCGGCTGCACCCGCACGCCAACGGGCAGGCTTACCAGAACTACGTCGACTCCGCGCTCAAGAACTGGCAGCAGGCCTACTACGGCATCAACTACGCGCACCTGCGCGAGGTCAAGACCACCTACGATCCGGGCAACCTCTTCAACTTCCCGCAGTCGATCCAGCCGAACAAGACCACGGCCTGCCTCAACGATTGCTAGGCGGCCCGCCTTGGGCGATAACAGTCGAGATCGGCGTGGCCAGCTCCACGGTCCTGCCGACCGTGCACAGGCGCTCGTGTGACTGGCGGACGGCCTCGGGCAGGATCGCGCGCGCGTTGTCGCCGGCCTCCCCGGCCGGGAACGTGATCCGGTAGGTGATCTCCACGTTCGCCAGGTGATTGCCGCCGGAGTCCCGGACCTTGTCCGCGTCGACGGCGATCTCGAACGCTTCCGGCTCTGACCGCCGCGAGGTCAGGATGTCGATGTCGATCGCGGTGCAGCCGCCGATCGCGACCAGCAGCAACTCGGTCGGGGTGAAGTCCTCGCCGTCCCCGGTTCCGAACGTGATCCGGCCGCCGCGCGAGTTGACCGCGGCGAACCGGCCGGGCGCGACCCGCTCCACGCTGAGGTTTCGATGACTGGATTCATGGGCCATACCCGACACCCTGCCAGATGCGCTAGCTGGCCAGCGACTGCACGAAGTCAGCGATCTGGCGCAGCGTGCTGCACTCGCGCACCTGCGCGCAGTGCGGCGCGTACTGCGACATCACCGAGTCGCCCTGATCCCAGTACCGCCGCGCCTCGGGATTGAGCCAGTACAGCTTGCCGACCCGGTCGCTGACGTCGGCCAGCGACGCGACTGCCGGGTCGCCGTAGTTCGTCCTGGCGTCCCCGACCACCAGCACCACGGTCCGGCGGGAGAACTGGCGCGCGTACTCGCCGGCGAACTCGCGCAGCACGCTGCCGTAATCGGAGCTGCCGCTGCGCCGGATCGCACCCGCCGCGGCCTCGGCCGGACCAAGCTGCCGGCCAGCCGACCGCGCCTCGCTGACCAGCTCGGTGATCTCAGCCAGTCCGTCCACGAACGAGAACGCACGCAGCCGGCTCAGCCTGCTGTCCAGCGCGATCAGCAGGTTCAGCGTGAACCGGGAGAACGAGGCCACCGATCCGGACACGTCGGCCAGCACGACGAAGTCCGGCCGCGGCGGCGGCGCGGGCTCGGTGGCCAGCCGGAACGGCACGCCCCCGGTGCCCATGGCGAGATGGATCGTCCGCCGGACCGACAGCCGCCGCTTCCTGTAGGCGGCCTGCTGCGCCAGGATCTTGCTGAGCCGCTGGGCGAGCGGACCGATCGAGGCCAGCATCGCCTCCTGCTCGGCGGCCGAGGCATTCGCGATGTTCACATCCTGGGCCAGCCGGATCCGCATGGTCTTGGTGACCGCGCGCGCGCCGCGGTCGGCGACCAGGGACCGCCGGATCGCGGACCGCAGCTCGGTCTTGAAGGCGTCCACGGCGCTGTCGGCCGCCGCCCGGTCCAGCCGGGCGGCAATGGCCGCGGCGGCGGAGTTCCAGCCACCGCCCGACCCGCCACCGCCGCCGCCGGTCCCGTCCCCGCCGCCCTCGCCGTCCGCGCCCGGTCCGTCAGCAACCGCGGCCGCCCCGGCCGCGCCGCCCCCGGCGGCGGCGATCAGATCGTCCCTGATCGTGTCCAGGTTCGCCGCTGCACTCGCCGCGATCATCGCGAACACGCCGGCTACCGGGGCGCCCGGCTCCAGGCCGCCGAATCGCCTGACGTACTCCTGCGCGAGCAGCCGCCGGGCCGCAGCGTCGCCGGACCCAATCGCCGCGCGCAGCGCGGCTGCCAGCTCCGAATCGGTCAGCCCGGCCAGCGGCGGCGGCTCGGTGCGGCCCGTTCCGGAGAAATGCAGCTCGAAGAGCAGGTTGAACGCGTCCAGGTGCTCGGACCGCTTGACCAGAGCGCATTGCAGCGTGGCCCTGACCACCTCGCGGTCGGCAAGCGGCACGCTCGCCAGCGCGCGCGCCGCATCCAGATGCTCGCCGACCGATACGCCGACCCCGACGATTCGCAGCTCGTCGACCAGCGTAGAGAGGGCGGATTGCACCTAGACTCCCAGCTCCGCCAGCCCGGCGCTGATGTCGCGCTCGTACTTCAGCAGCACCGACAGCGTCTGCCGGGTGAGCTCGTCGGTCAGCTCGCCCGCGCCCAGCACGAGCAGCGTGCGGGCCCAGTCCACGGTCTCGGAGATCGATGGCGGCTTCTTCAGGTCCGCGCCGCGCAGCACGGCGACGAGCGCCGCGATCTGCTTGGCGAGGTGCGCGCTGAGCTCGGGAACGTGCAGCTGCACGATCTCGGCCTCGCGCTCCACACTCGGATATCCAAGATGCAGGTAAAGGCAGCGCCGCTTCAGCGCTTCGGACAGGTCCCTGGTGTTGTTCGAGGTGAGGAAGACCCGGGGAATGTGCCGGGCGGTGACCGTCCCCAGCTCCGGCACCGATACCTGGTACTCGGACAGGACCTCAAGCAGCAGTGCCTCCGCCTCCATGTCGAGCCGGTCCACCTCGTCGATCAGCAGCACGACCGGGGTGTCGGACCGGATCGCGGCCAGCAGCGGGCGGCTGAGCAGGAACTGCTCTCCGAAGATTCCGGCCGCGGTGAGACTGGCGTCCTCACCGCGGCGGGATTCGCCGGCCTGGATCAGCTGCAGCTGCAGCAGCTGGCGGCGGTAGTCCCACTCGTAGATCGCCTTGGACTCGTCGAGCCCCTCGTAGCACTGCAGCCGGATCAGCGGCTTTCCCGTCATCTGTGCCACGCTCTTGGCCAGCTGGGTCTTGCCGGTCCCGGCCGGGCCCTCGATGAGGACCGGCTTGCCGAGTGCGCCGGCCAGGTGCACGACGGTCGCGGTGGCCGCGTCGGCCAGGTAGCCCGCGCCGCGCAGCTGTTCCTGCACGTGATCGATGGGGTTCGGGGATTCCGCCATAGGGCTAATCTTCGCTAAAGGGTGATCATCAGTGAAGACCCGGGGCGGCAGCAGGGCGCCCCAGAGCGCCGCCCCGACGCAGACATCGTCCGCCGCCCCCGGCAGGCCCGGCGCGGACCGCCGGGCACGTGCACGGTCGTCCAGGTCGGAGCCAGCGTCCGGCTGCGCTCTCCCGCCACGGTCGCGCCAACATTTCACCGATTGTGCCCCCTCTTTCGCGGCCTTTACCCGATTTGCGGGGTGCACTATCGGTGAAATGTTGACGCGCGCCGCGTTCGCCAGCGGCCCGCCTCGGCTGGCGCCTCCCGGCGGCGGGGGTGAGGAGGTCGGCCTGGGGGCGGAACAGACGGTGCGGAGGGTTTGTTAGACTAGCGAACTGTAAGTGTGCCGTATCAAAGGAGCTGCTGGTGACCGAGCGAGCCGGGCTAACTGCGGGCGCCGAGGCCGACGAGGCCGTCAACGCGCTGCTCACGGTGCTGCGCATCTCGCGCGTGATGGAGCGGATCGAGGCGGGAGTGAGCCCGCAGCAGTATCGGATGCTCAAGCTCATCGGCGAGGGCGGGGAACGATCGGCCCGGCTGGCCGAGAAGCTGGCCGTGGCCCGGCCGACGCTGACCTCGACCGCCGACAGCCTGGTCGCGGCGGGCCTGGCCTATCGCGAGGCCGAGCCGGGCGATCGCCGGGTGGTGCGGCTGCGGCTCACGGCCGAGGGCCTGGCCGCGATTGAGCGCGGCGACCAGGCGTACGGCGCGTGGTTTGACAGCCTGCTCGGGCACACCGGCCGCCGCGAGGAGATCCTGGCTGACCTCGAGGCGCTCGGCGATGCGCTGACCGAGCGCCGGCGGGCACGCGCCGCCGTGCAGGCCGAGCGCGACGACCGCGCGGGACAGCTGTGAGGGCGGGCAGCAGGACGCGACACACCAAGGACACGGCCGAGCCCGCCACCCTCGGCTCGGGCTATGGCGAGGGCTGGCTGCGCCGCCTGATCGGCTACTGCTGGCGGCACAAGAGCCTGACCATCGTGGGGTTCGGCGCCTCGCTGGTCGCGACGCTGGTCACCGCCTTCATCCCGCTGGTCCAGCGGTACCTCATCGACAACGCGATCCTCGCGCACGCCCGGCCGATCTGGCCCGGAGCGACGCTGCTGATCCTGCTGGCGCTGGTCAGCTTCGGATCGGTCTACCTCAGGCGATACCGCGGCGGCCAGCTGTCCCTGGACGTGCAGCACGACCTGCGCACCGAGCTGTTCGGCTCGCTCACCAGGCTGGACGGAGCCCGGCAGGACCAGCTGCATACCGGCCAGATCGTCAGCAGGTCCATCTCCGACCTGAACATGATCCAGAGCCTGCTGTCGATGTTGCCCATGCTCATCGGCAACGCCCTGCTGTTCGTTCTGTCGATCGGCATCATGTTCTGGCTGTCGCCGCTGCTCGCGCTGATCTCGCTGGCCGTCGGCCCGGCGCTGCTTGTGCTTTCGATCATGTCCCGGCGGCGGCTGTTCCCCGCCAGCTGGGACGCGCAGCAGAAGGCCGGCGAGGTCGCCGGGGTCGTCGAGGGCGCGGTCACCGGCGTCCGCGTGGTCAAGGGCTTCGGCCAGGAGAACCAGGAGATCGACCGGCTGGAGCGCATCAGCCGCGTGCTCTACGCGGCCAGGGTCAGGACCGTCAAGATGATGGCCAGGTTCAGCCCTGCCCTCGGCGCCATCCCGGCCCTGGGCATGGTCGGCGTGCTGGCGCTCGGCGGCTGGATGGCCATCAAGGGCGAGATCACGCTCGGTACGTTCCTGGCGTTCGCCGCCTACCTGGCGCAGATGGTCAACCCGGTCCGCGCTCTCACCAACCTGATCACGATCGGCCAGGAAGCGCGGGCCAGCGTCATCCGCGTCTTCGAGGTGATCGATTCGAGGCCGGTGCTGACCGAGAAGCCGGACGCGATCGTCCTGCCGGCGGGTAGCAAAGACGTCGAACTCGACGACGTGCACTTCGGCTACATCCCCTCCGAGCCGGTACTGCGCGGCCTGTCGCTGCGGGTCACCCCCGGCGAGACCCTCGCCGTCGTCGGCACCTCGGGCTCCGGCAAGTCGACGATCTCGCTGCTGCTCCCTCGCTTCTACGATGTGCGCTCCGGCTCGATCCGGGTCGGCGGCTACGACGTCCGTGACCTCACCCTGGACTCGCTGCGCGCCTCGATCGGGCTGGTGCTGGAGGAGAGCTTCCTGTTCTCCGACACGGTCCGCAACAACATCGCCTACGGGCGCCCGGACGCTACGCAGGAGCAGGTCGTGGCCGCGGCGCGGGCCGCGGAGGCCGAGGAGTTCATCCTCGGGCTGCCCGACGGCTACGACACCGTCGTGGGCGAGCAGGGGCTCACGCTCTCCGGCGGCCAGCGCCAGCGCGTCGCCCTGGCCCGCGCGCTGATCACCGACCCGGCGATCCTGATCCTGGACGACGCCACGTCGGCGATCGACGCCAGGGTCGAGGCACAGATCCACGCCACGCTGCGCAAGGTGATGGCCGGGCGGACCACGCTGCTGATCGCCCACCGCATGTCCACGCTCGAGCTCGCCGACCAGATCGCGGTCCTGGACGAGGGCAGGCTCGTCGACCAGGGCACGCACGAGGAACTGACGCAGCGCTGCCCGCAGTACCGGCTGCTGCTGGCCGGCCCCGGCGATGACGCCGAAGGCGTCGACGCGGGAGAGCTCGACTATTACAGGAACGGCGGCACCGAGACGGCCGCCGCTGCCAACGGGAACCGTGCTTCCGGTAACGGGGCGGCAGGTACCGGGACCACTGCGAGCCTGTGGCCGACGATCAGCGCGGACGCGGCGGCCCGGAGCGCGGCGTCGGCATCGGAGGCGGCCAGCCGCCAGCTCGCGGGCGCGGTGCTCAGGGGTACGGGCGCCGGCGGGATCGGCCGCGGCCAGTTTTCCGGCGGCATGGGCGGC
>JASHOV010000206.1 GCA_030038495.1 Streptosporangiaceae bacterium | reverse complement strand
CCCAGGCCCGCGCCGGCGTCGGCGGCCGCCCGGGCCTCAGGCTGGGGCTGGCCGGACCGGGTGCGGGAGATCGCCACCGCGGTGGCGCCGGCCCCCAGGTTCAGCGCGACCGCGACGTAGGTGGTGGCCCGCAGCCCTAGCAGCTCAATCAGCACGTACCCGCTGGCGGCCGAGCCGACCACCGCGCCGAGGGTGTTCAGCCCGTACAGGCGGGCGATCCGCTCCCCGACCTGCGGGTCGGCCCGGACCAGGTGCCGGGTCAGGACCGGCAGCGACATCCCCATCAGCAATGTCACCGGGGTCAGCGCCACGAACGCCAGCCCGAACCGGATCAGCGCCACCTCGGTCGGCGGCAGCGACAGGTACGCGCTGCGGAACGGCGTCGCGATCCAGTCAAAGGCCAGCGGCATCAGCAGCGCCAGGCAGCCGACCGCCATCTCCAGCAGCCCGTACACCGCCAGAGCCCGCCGCAACCGGGCCCCAACCGCCGCGCCTACCAGCGCCCCGATTCCCAGCCCGGCCAGAAACGCCGTCACGGTCGTCACGATCGCCTGGGTGGTGTCGCCGAACACCAGCACGAGGTCCTGGGTCCACACGACCTGGTAGATCAGGCCCGCTGCCCCCGAGGCCATGAACAGCACGGGAACCCAGGCGTCAAACCTCCAGGACCGGCCGGGAGTACTCGGCGCCCGCTGCGTATCAGAAAGCGCGCTGTCCTGAGTATGCAATGCTGCCTCGTCTTCGATTCACTAACGCGACTGGGTCGTCCGAGCGTGCCCACCATCTCACCACAATGAGCTGTTCGCCGCTCTTGGATCGAGATAGCCCCGATCGCCGGTGGCGGCATCTGATCACCTGCGGTTCTTGGCCCAACCCGGCGAACTCGACTACCAGCCCGCTGCCCTAGGGCGCGCAAACGGCTAATCGCCGGCGGTCCCGATCGGGCAGCGCCCGCCCGAGGTCAGGGGCCGCCTGATCCCGGGCCATCACGAAGGCGACCTGATCATGGCTCGAAAGGCCTCCAACTCCGCCGTCGGCACCATCGTCGAGCTCAAGACCGGCTGCATGACGCTCTGCCGCTGCCCGGCGGGGACGACGCCGAAAGCGTCGCCGACTGAGCTCCTGGCGCCAGCCCGGGCACTGCCATACCCGCAGGCCCGCCGCGTCATCGACCATGACCATCACGGCGTCGCTGGCGCCGCGCATCGCGACACCGTGATCACCGCGCCGCCACGGTAATGCGCCAACAGTACAATAGAGTTAAACCCCGGGCTAAAGGGCTTGACGAATCGCAATCCGGACGGGAGGCTCCCTTCAGGGCTTAGCTCAGTCTAGGCCTGTTCCTTCGATGAGATCCGCAGGCCGGGCCGGGGCGAGTGCAACGGCCGACTTTTTTTCCTTCAGGACAGCTACTCGCAGAGTCGTTACGTACACGCATTAGAATCGGCATTCATTGTCGCCCGCTGTGGAAACGGTTTACATGGACTATCCGGCCGAGCTAGAGATGACGCCCCAGCAGTCCCGTCTATGGCAGGCGGAGCAATTGAAAGGAGAGCCGCAGCATGTGTACACGCTCAGCAGAGTTCTGTCGGTGGGAGGCGTTGTCGCTCCGCGCGATATTGTGAGGTCATTCATTGCACGGCATGAGGCGCTGCGTACGAAAGTTGCTCTGCGTAACGGAGTCCCGCGAATAGTAATTGACGGACCGGATCAGGCCGAAGAGTACATGCACGATCTGACGTCCGGAGCGCAGCAGCACTGCGTCCAGATTCCTGGACATGCGACCGCCGCGTTTCTAGAAATGGGCACGAGCCAGGTTCGGATGAGCTTGAAAATACATCATATAACGATTGACATGTGGGGAATGATCGTTCTAGCAAGGGACTTCGACGCTTTCGTCGAGGGACAGGCCTCCGAGGTTCTCAAGCAGCCGTCTGAATACGCACTTCCGGAATCCTTCAGGATCTATTCCAATAACCTTCGAAGAGAACAGCGCGAGATCTCTCGCAACTTTATGCCCGAAAAAACTGCGAAGATTAGGGCGAATCCGCAAGCGAGTGGTTCATTTCGCGATGGACAACGATCGATCATGATTCTTCCTAATGCGGTCTTGGAAATGGTAGCCGAATTGAGGGAAGTTTTCCAGGCTACTGATTTTGTAGCGTGGCATGCAGGCATTGGTCTCGTGCTTTCAAAGTATCTTGAAATATCCAGGATGGCGGTCCGGAGCACTACCGCAAATAGGCGTACAAAGGAAGATAAGCAAGCCATTGCGTGTCTTTCCGGGGAATCAGTATTCGATATTTCACTGCCTAGCGATGATAAGGTTGCTTCTTATTTCGCTAAGATTGGCCAAGAGATGGTTCGCGTGTTCATGCATTCGCCGTATGACTATTCGCTCATGGTAGATTATCTCACCCGTTTGGCACCCGCCAAGCCTCGTCCTCTTGTTGCCGCAACAAATCTCATGTATCCGCTGATATCCTACCCAAATGCGCCTGAGGCGCCTCGTAACTCTCCCGTAGATATCACAGCAACATATTCGGAAGAACGGGTCGACTTCGGTGCAGTCGGCGAACACCTCTCACTTATGGTGACAACTAACAGCGACGGCATGCTGGTAGCGGAGGCAGTTACTAGTTCCGTGTTGCCCGGCCCTCCGACAATAATGAGCAGCATAATTTCCGCTATGAATTATCTGGCCGTAAACCCGGCCGGCCGCCTATCCGATTTCACCTTGCACTAACAGCGCGCGACCTTCATCAGAAGCAAGTCGCAAGTAAATCAGACTACTCCGTGCCGCCACACAGACCGCGAAATCACAGTACAGGAAATGACTGCAGCCAGGCGGGTCTGCACTCCGGGGGCGCCGACTCCGCTGTTAAGATGCTCGTCGCCGATCTGGCGGCATGGATCTCACCCCGTCCGCGGACGGTCCGCCAGGAACCGCGACCGCCACTTGCGGGACTGCTCAGCGCGAACCCTTGCCCGGATATCGCAGCCCACCCTCACCCTGGATGGCCGGAGGGCCCGCCTGCCGCGCCCGCTGCCGGCCGGCGACCAGCCCCCGGGCCCCCGCCCCGCTGCAGGCCGCACTCCGCTAGCCCGCGGCGAGGAGCTCAATGGGTGCGCCACCCGGTGAAGCTATGAGTGCAAGTCGCAAGCGCCGCGAGCCGACCGTGACCGTAATCGGTGCGCCACGCGAGGTGGCACCGATGTCCAGCGCCATGCGGTAGTCAGACTCGATAGTCGTGCTCACTACACCAATCGAAGGAAACCCCGCATCATTGACATCGTGACTTGTCTCGGCTCTTTCATCACCCACGATAAGGAGGGCAGCCCTAGTCCGTGGCAGGGGTGACTGGACTGCGCCCCAAGCGGCGTTGGCGTCGACTTCTCCCCAGCGGACCCTCGCGAAGCGCCCCCAGAAGGTAGCCTCGGCGACTACATCGCGAACTCGGCACACCAACGCGCGCAGACCACCCGCTCCCCCGGCGGCGTCGAACCAGGTCTCTGAGCCGTACGGGCCAAGCAGGGCGCACTGAGGAGCCCGCGCAGCGCCAGACTTCACGATGAAATCTGCGACCTGGGCGCTGCGAGCAACAACGCTGAGGTTCGCCGGGGGCGCGCATCCAAATACGCCGGTAAAGGCCCCGTATCGTGGCGCTGGCTCATCATGATCGACAATTTCCAGCTGCGTTCCCTGCGTTGCCGTGTACAGAGCAAGCGGCAACGGCCCAGAGGACAAGCCGATTGGCTCGAAGGCAGCGGGAAGTTGCACCTTATCGGAGAAGACGCGACGGAAACCAACCTGGTCTGCGAACCGCATGCCCTGCTGGAGCGGAGCCTCCATGGTCAGATGAGTGATACCTCCAATCAACGGCCACCCCATTCCGTCTCATCCATTCGGTCCGGCTTATAGGCATGTGCTCTGCGAATGCCGCAGATCAGAGATCTGAGCGCAACTCGGCGGACGCTGGCAGCTGAGTGCCGTGCGCGACCAGGCCAGGATCGTGTCGACTGAGTCGGCGGACCGGGCATGGCACCGGATTTCTCCTTTGGTATTCGGCAACAGCTGTGGCCTCGGAGTTTGCCATAGCTACCGGAGGGGTGTGGCAGCGTTGTCTCCTGCACTTCCTGGAGGTGGGCTGCACCGAGTTGAGGTGATGCACGCCCGGCGTGTTCGCGCAGAGCCGTAGCGTATCCGCATATTGATGTACGCGAGGAGGACGTCGGCTGGCCGGGGCCAGCGGCACGCGGCACCGGGGCAAGCGGACCCGGCACTTTGTACGCCTCGTGCACCCTCAGTTTCTTGCCGGGCTCAGTGCAGGCCCCGCGGGGGATTATGTCCGCTTCAGCGGCAACCCGCAGGCGGGCCCACCGTCAGCGATCATGATTAGGTTTCGCCGTTCGATGTGCCGGACTCTCCGGGGGCGCCCCAGCAAGCCCAGGGTGCACCTCGGAAGCGTCGCCTTACCCCGGCAACTTGGTGCCAGCGACCGTCACGTCGTGGCGATTGTGGTGCAGCGGTATCACTGCCGAGGCGCACCAACGCGCCCGGCGCCTTCACCACACCGCGGAGCTGCGCCACAGCGGCCTTGAAATAGTCCGGTGAGGCTGAAAAAGCAACCCCGGCGCCGAGGGCGCCCGTTCCTGTGGCCGGCACGGTGTCTCCCGTGCTCGCTTCCCTCGTTCTTACAGTGCGAGCTAGGCCAACTCCTGAATCAGGCCGACCGCCCTGTCGATCTCGCCCGCACTGTTGAAAAAGCCGCAGCAGATCCTCAGCGCGGCGTTGTCAGGAAGTGCGCGGATGTCGATGCCGTGGCCTTCGAGGTGCCGCACGCAACTTTCCGGGTCACGGCGGGCTGGCGTGAAGGCGACGATTCCGGCGAGGCTTTCCTGTGACGCCAGTATGATTGCACCGTCTAGCTCGCGGAGTCGTTCGACACAATGCTCTCGCAACTCACGGATTCGCCGATAGATGGCAGGCATCCCCAGGTCGCCAGAGAGCCAGGATACCGAAGCCGCCATGCCCGCCACTGCCGACCGGACCAGCCCTCCGGACTCATAGCGACTCGCGTCTCCAGGCAGCCTGAGCGAACACGGGTCCTCGAGCTGATACTCGTGGCCATCAGAAAGGTACGTCGGCAGGATGTGCTCCATGGCGGCGGCGCTGATAACGAGCCCGCCAGTGCCTTCTGGGCCGCAAAGCCACTTCTGCCCAGAGAAGGCGTAACAATCGGCGCCGAGCTCATGAAAGTTGACTGCTATCGCACCGACTGCTTGTGCACCATCAACCAGGACCAGCGCCCCGGCGCCATGCGCGAGGGCAGCAATTTCCCGCACTGGCAGCACAGCCCCCGTGTCATAGGCCACATGCGAAAGCACTACTAGCCGGATACCGGGTCGGATAAGCGTCGCGAAGGCTTCCAGGATCTTCTGCGGATCGCCGGATCTCGCGTTGGCGAACCGGATCTCAACTCCATGCCGACGATGGAGCTGATACAACGGGATCAACGCGGCGCCATGCTCGATATTCGTGGTGACCGCCGCGTCACCAGGTTTCCAGTCTAGACCCCAGATGACCGTGTTCAAGGCTTGGGTTGTGCCGCGCGTGAGCGCTAGCTCTTCTGGCCCGGCACCGACGATGTTGCCCAGGGCCGCCCGCAGCGCGGGCACCTGATCGCGGAACTGACGGTAGGCCTCGAAGCTCACCCGATCTCGTCCCAATTCGGCCTGGACTATCTTTGCCATCTCGGCGTGCACGAGCCTCGGCAAAGGCCCGATGGTGCCGGTGTTGAAGTAGCCGGCCCATCGATCCGCCGGGAGTTGCGAGCTGACTTCGGCAGCTATGGCATCGGGCATGTTCCGCGCCATGCGATCTACCCTCCACTCTCAGGCGGCGAAGGCCGACTGTGGGTCAGGCGCTTGAGCCAAGTTCGGACTCCGTCAGGGCCGGAGCCGCATCGGTCAGGCTGCGCACCTCGGGAACGCTGAGCAGCACGATCGCGACAATTATCATCACGGCACCAATACCCAGCAGCGCTCCGCGCACGCCGATGACCGAGGCGACCGGGCCTGCCAGCGCTAGCCCTGCGGGGTACACCACAGTCGCGCCAAACCAGCTATACGAAGTGACCCGTGACAGCGAGCGTTCCGGAACCTGGCGCTGCATCGTCGTATTGAACAGGCTACTGAACAAGACGCCGCCGGTTCCGGCTAGAGCTGCGAACAGAGCGATAACCGGCACGGCCGACCGGGCCGCGAATGCCAGCGGAACAAAGCCGTCGAGGGTCGCCAGGGCAACGGCAACTCGCAGCGGATGTCGTGGGCTGAATCTCACGGCCGCAAGACCGCCTGCCACCGACCCGACCCCGCCTACCGTAGCAACAGTCGCCCAGGACGCCGCTCCGTCGTAATAACGAACGCTCGCGACGGGACCAAGGACGGTATAAGCGGCACTGAGCAAGTTAAACAACATGAAGCCGAGCACCATCGGCCACAGCCAGTTGAACCTGCGAAACTCGCGCCAGCCCTCCCGAAGATCCGCGATGAACCGGAAGTGATGGCTGTCGAGACCGGGCATGGGACCTACACGCATAGCGCCCAGGCAGCCGACACTGACCAGGAAGCTAACGGCGTCCAGCAAGATGACCCAGCCCGGACTGGTCGTGACGACCAGAAGGCCCGCGAGCGCCGGCCCGGCTATGGTGCTCGCGGCGCTGGCGATCTGCTGAAGCTGGTTGGCTCGCTGCAGATTGTCGGCCGACACAACGGCCGGGACAATCGCGGCCGAAGCCGGAAAGTACATGGCGCCGGCGATTCCCTGAGCCACTGCCAGCACGCCGATGGCCCAGATCGAGGGGCTTCCCGTCACGAGAAGAAATCCCAGAACGGCCTCGGTAACTCCGCGCGCACCGTCGGAACCGAGCATCACAAAGC
>JASHOV010000205.1 GCA_030038495.1 Streptosporangiaceae bacterium | reverse complement strand
TGCGGTGGAGCAGCCAGGCGCCGAGCCCGGCGCCGCCGATGTAGGCCCGCAGGATTTCCTCGGGGAGCGGCAGGATCGCGCTCGTCCCTTCGGTCACGTCGGCGATCAGCGCCTGCCCGAAATACCCGCCGGGCGGCATGGCTCCTCAGCCCCCCGCGTCGGCGGACATGAAATACACGAGATCGCCCGTCGCCAGCGGCGTCGCGGGGTCGCGGGTAATCTGGTCGCCGTTCAGCGCCGCCGTGACGTACCGGTCGAAGGTCAGCCCCACTGCGCTGGCGGCAGCGGCCACCGTGGCGGCCCGGACGGCCCGCGGCGCCGGCCCGCTGCCGCCTCTGGCGAGCGCGCCGAAGAGCTGGACGGTCACCTCGGGCGCCGGACGCGCCCTGGCCTCCTGATAGTCGGCGAGCGTGTTGACGTTGAGCACCGAGTCGAGGTCCGGGTCGAGGGCGCCGAGCAGCGGGTCCCGCCGCAGCGCGTCGTCGTCCAGCCGCGTCACGAGGCATTCGTCGAAGAGAAACGCGGGACGCAGCCTGTCCTCCTTGACCAGGCGCTCGGCGGCCTCCGCCAGGCGGACGCGGTACGCGGCGGCCAGTGGCTGCGGGTAGCCGCGGGCAACCGGCAGCGCGACGTCCACCGCCGCGTCGTCGGCCAGCACGCGGAGCACCCGCCGGATAAAGGCCGGGTGCAGGAACGGCATGTCGGTCGAGCTGATGAAGGCGGCTTCCGCGCGGCCGTCCAGCGCGGTCAGGCCAGCGGCGATCCCCTGGACCGGGCCCTTGCCGTCGCGCGGGTCATCGACCACCTGGGTGCCAGCCGGCAGGTCAGGGAGGTCCTGACCGACGGCCCGTACCACGACCACTGGGCCATTGGTCGCGCGGGCCGCGATGCCGACCGTCCGGCGCAGCAGCGTTGACCCGTGCCATTCCAGTGCCGCCTTAGGCGTCCCCATCCGCGAGGACCGCCCGCCGGCAAGCACCACACCCGCGAACTCCGCCACTTCCTCATGGTACGCGTGACGCGCCTCGGCCTGGCCCGCCGTCGGGCCGCTGCTCGCGCTTACTCAGCCGAAGGTGAAGTCGTAGGCCTGGACGCCGGGCGAGAGGTGCAGGAGGAGTTGCCCTAGCTTCGTCGGGCCGGTCTGGTACAGCGTGTACAGCCGGGGGATGCCGCCGACCTTGACGGTCTGGGTGTGGCGGCCGTTGACGCTGACGTCCACCGTCCCTGAGCCGCCCATGACCAGGTATACGTCCTTGGCCAGGAAGCTGAGCTCCAGCTGGGCGCGGCCGCCCGCGGTGGCCTCCTCCGCGTGGACGGTCCACGTTCCCGACAGTCCCATGTACCCGGCCGGCAACGTCGCCGGGAACTGGTACTGGGCGGCCACGTCGTCCGCGACCGCACCCATCGGATCCAGATACTGCAGTCGCTGGTAGCCGACGTAGGTCTCGGGGCTCAGCTCGCCGCTCGGCGTCAGGTTCGGCACGTCCGTGGCCGCCGGCAGCCGCAGGCCCGGCCTGGCGTCCCGGAGCAGCTGGCGGATCAGCTTCTCTGTGGTCGAGTAGTCGCCTTCGCCGAAGCTGACGTGGCGGACGTCGCCCTGGGCGTCGATCAGGTACTCGGCGGGCCAGTACTCGTTGTCGTAGGCGTTCCAGGTGGCGTAGTCGTCGTCGATGGCCACCGGGTAGCGCACCCCGAGCGCGGCGGCCTGGGACCGGACATTGGAGACGACGTGCTCGAACGCGAACTCCGGGGTGTGCACGCCGACGACGACAAGGCCGTCCCTGGCGTAATCCCGGTACCACGCCTCCACGTGCGGCAGGCTGCGCTGGCAGTTGATACACGAGTACGTCCAGAAGTCGACCAGGACGACCTTGCCGCGCAGGCCTGCCATGGTCAGCGGCCTGCCACCGGGGGTGTTGAGCCAGGCGGTGATGCCCTTGAAGTTAGGCGCGGGTCCGCAGTTCACGAGCACCGTCGCCGTCGAGCTGCACGTGGTCAGCGAGGTCGCTTTGGTACCGGTCAGGCCGTTGAGCTCGTCCCGGACGCGTGCGGAGCCCTGCAGCGCGCTGGAGTAGCTGGGCACGTACCGTTCCAGGCCCTGGAAAAGGTTGAACCCGATCGCCGCGGCCATGACGACGAGGACGACGCCGCCGATCTGCCTGACCCTGGGCGCGTGCCGACGCAGCGCGCTGACGCGCCGGGAGAGCTGCCCGCCCGCCAGCGCAACGGCAAGCAGCGGCACGGCGGTGCCGATCGCGAACGCCGCCGTGACGAAGACCGCGGTCGCGCCGACCTTGTGCGTGGCGCCGACGACGGTGATGGCGGCCAGTACCGGCCCGGCGCACGGCACGTAGACGACGCCCAGCGCGAGCCCCAGCACGAACCCGCCAGACCTGCCATCCGGTCTCCGGGCGCGGACGCGGGCGAACGGGCGCTCCAGCAGCGCGCCCAGCGGGCGGATGAGGTAACCGAGCCCGACCACTGCCAGCAGCACGATGCCGGCGTCCCGCAGAGAGTTCGCCGGCAGATGCAGCAACGAGATGAGCTCCGAGCCGGCCAGGATCAGCAGGCTGAAGCTGATGACCAGGCCGCCCACGACAGCAAGCGGCCGGCCGAGGCTCCCGTGCGGCCGCGTTCCGGACCTGGCGGCACCCGCCGGGGAAGGACCTGGCGGCACCGTGCCGCCCGGCGCAGTGCCGCCCGGCGCAGTGCCGACCGGAACGGTGCCGGCGAGTACCGTGCCAGCGGGAACCGCGACCGGGCGAGTCGCGGACGCCGGGGCGGCCGAGGGCTCGGTCGCCCCGGCGACGAGCACGACGGGCAGGACCGGCAGGATGCATGGCGAGATGCCGGCCAGGAAGCCAGCCACCGCGCCGACAAAAATGAGGCTGATCACGGTGCCACTCGTAGATCACTGCCGCGGGCTTGCACGTCAGGTATTCGTTACCGGCACCCGGCCGGCTTGGTCACGGAATGGCGGTGCTTGCACGCTCTGCCGGGCGCCCGGGCGACAAACTCCAGCCAGCGCCAGTCCTTGCCGACAGCGCCGACCGCCGCCCAGGCTGCCCCGGCCGCAGGGGCAGCCCCCTCTTCCAGGGCGGCAATCGGCGATGACACCGTGGCGACTGTCATCTGCTTGTCATTCGCGACATCATGGGTCGACTTGGCGGTAATGGCAAGTGCGGCTCCCATTGTGCGCGAGCCGACCGCCGCTCGCAAGAGCATTTGCACGTGCAAATGCATTGTCGCTGTCCGGTAGGGCGGGTTAGGGTGTACCTAGTCGCTCATGTGTGCAATTGCGGTACGCAAGTTCATCTGGGCGTGGCCGATCCGGGAGAATGAATTGCAGATCAGGCGCGTGACCTCGGCGCATCAGCTCTCCAGCGTCCGCTGGCGCAAGAGCAGCTTCAGCAACGCGAGCGGCAACTGCGTCGAGATCGGAGAACTGCCGGGCGGCGCGATCGCGATCCGCAACTCCCGTGGCGCAGCCGGTCCGGTGCTCATATACACCCGCGCCGAGCTCGCGGCGTTCCTGGCAGGCGTCAGGAATGGCGAGTTTGACGATCTGGCCTGATGCGTCGATTGCTATCTGTTACTTTATATGAAATTCTGCGACAACGCGGATAAGGCTGTCCTGGGCGCCGAGGCCGACAGAATGGCAGTGTCCTCTGCCCGGCTCTACGCTGTTGGCAGCGCTGCAGGCCTGGAAGCATCGACGGCGCCTGGCCGGTGCCTGATCGGAGCCGATCAATGGCGCGGGCACGACGGAGCGGACGGCCACTTCGCAGTTTGCGGGAGCAGCGATGAACGAGGTGCAGCGTCAGGACGATCAGCCGCCGCAGGCGCCGACCCCCATCGGGGCGGGCAGCGGGCCGACGGTCCTGCGCATGCTGCTCGGCGGCCAGCTGCGACGCATGCGGGAGGCCGCAGGCGTCACGCCGGACCGGGCCGGCTATGCGATCCGCGCTTCGCGTTCCAAGATCAGCCGGGTTGAGCTTGGCCGTGTGAGCTTCAAGGAGCGCGACGTCGCGGACCTGCTCACCTTGTACGGCGTCACAGGCGAGCGGGAGCGCGAGCAGATACTGGCGCTTGCCCGGCAGGCAAACAACCAGGGCTGGTGGGCCAGGTACGACGACGTGCTGCCCGAATGGTTTGAGACATATATAGGGCTAGAGCAGGCGGCAACGCTGATACGCAGCTACGAGCTGCAGTTCGTCCCCGGCCTCTTCCAAACAGAGGGCTATGCGCGTGCCCTGGTGCGGCTTGGCCACCGCTCGGCCTCGGAGGAGGAGATCGAGCGGCGGGTAATGCTGCGGATGAAGCGGCAGCAGTTGCTGGCCGACCTGGCGCAGGCCCCGAGGTTGTGGGCGGTCGTCGACGAGACAGCATTGCTTCGGCCGCTTGGCGGCCGGGACGTCATGCGCGGCCAGCTGTTGCGCCTGATCGAGGTGGCTGATTTCCCACAGGTCACGCTGCAGGTCGTGCCGTTCGAACGCGGTGGTCACTCGGCCGTGAGCGGGTCCTCCTTCTCCATACTGAGATTCGCCGAGCCGGACCTGCCCGATATCGTCTATATCGAGCAGATGACCGGTGCTCTGTACCTCGACAAGCGCGATGACGTCGAGAACTACCTCGAGGTCATGACCAACCTGACCGCCGAGGCCGATACCCCAGCGGACAGCAAGGGCGTGCTACAGAAGCTCGCTCGTACGATTTAGGAGCCGATGGCCGCGCCCGCGGCAGGCGACCGCAGCTAACGCCTGCGGACGACGGCCGCGTATGCCTGGGTCTGCTGGCCCCGCGACTGTCAGCGGCCGCCTGGTATCCAGCCCCCGGTGTCTTCGTTCCGACCCCAGGTCGGCTGGCTTAGCCAGTTCTCTGGCATGGCCCGCCTTCCGCTCGCTGGGGTTTCAGTACCGGCCGTGCTGCTGTTCCCACAGATAATGCGCTTGTTCCCGTGCCTGCCGCCGGGCCTGCTCCCGGTCCAGGTGGCCATAGCGGCCGCTGTCGAAGTGCTTGTCGACCTCGGCTGCGGCGAATCCAGCCAGCAGTTCCTTGCCGAGTTCGTGATGCTCGATGATGCCCTCACGCTCGCGGTGATGCTCGTACATGCGCACCGCCTCGAAGCCGGCCGCGCCCGCCAGCAATTCGTGAGTCATGTCATGGTGCGGTATCCCGCCGCCGGAGACCTGGTCGTAGGCCCCCTGCGCGCCAAACATGTCAAAGAGTCCCATAGCCCGCAACCTAGCCGACCGCGGCAGGCTCCGGAAGAGGTTCGCGCGGTCCCGTGTGTCGGGGACGCCGCGCTGCTGATGATCCCGGCGGACTGGCTGATCAAACAAGCCGGAGCCGGCCATGGAGCCGGCTGCGGGAGGCGGCTGCCGCTCGGCCCACCACGCGTGGTCTTCGCTACGGGCAACCCACATGCGGTGCAGAGCGGCACCAATGGGGTCGTCGTAATGCTCGCCGGTGGCGAGCAGGGCCAGCCAGCCCCCGGCCGGAGCAGCCGTGCGGATTTGCTGAACTTGACCTCTGGGTCGATCCAGTGGAATGCCGTGGCCGACACGATCAGGTCGAACCCGCCTTCGGGGCCAGCGAACTCCTCGAACGAGGAGACTTCGAGCAAGACTGCCGACCCGTCAAGGCCACGCCGGGCAGCGGCGATCATCGCCGGGCCGATATCGATAGCTGTTAGCCGGAGGCCGCGGTGAGCCGGGTCCCTGGTGAGCTGACCGGTGCCGCAGCCAACCGACGGCTACGGCCCCTGGCACGTTCTCGATCGGTCTCGGCGGAGATGGCCACGTCTCAACCGTAATGACTGCGTGCCGGTGCGATGACCACCTTTCCGGCGTATCGCCGGGCACTGGCCACGCCGGCTCACTGGCTGTCGTACTCGTCGTGACGGCGCCACCACATTCCGGATTCGTTCCGGCCAAGCGGCGCGCGGTCGAGCCACTGGTACATGCCCCACAGGATGTCGAGCCCGCGGCCGTACGTCGAGTAGGTGTGGTAGATGGTGCCGTCCTGCAGGGCGAAGGCACTCATGCCGGGCCCTTCGCGCCGGTAGGTCTCCCAGTTCGTGCCGACGATCGACTGGCTGAAGGCGTCGAGGCCGCCGTCGTTGCCTGCGGCCGGCCGCAGGTCCTGCTCACCGAAGTTGTACGCAACGGCTCCCGCCTCCCACTCCTGCCTGGTATGCGCCACCCCGAAGTCGGAGTTGAAGTCGCTGCCGTGGGAGGAGGCCCACGGGAAGCTCCAGCCCATCCGCCGCTTGTACGCCTGCAGCTTGTCAAGCGGGGCGCGCGACACCGCCGCGAGCGCGACGTCGTGGTTGGCGAGGTGGATGGCGGAGCCGTTGAAGCCGTCGGCGATAGCCGAGCAGGACGGGCATCCGGCGGTGTAGTCGGGCCCGAACATGAAGTGGTAGACGAGCAGCTGCGAACGGCCTCGGAACAGGTCAGCGAGCGCCGCCGTTCCCTCGTCGGTCTCGAAGCGGTAGTCCTTGTCGACCGTGACCCAGGGCAGCTCCTGCCGTCGCCTGGCCAGCTCGTCGCCGCGCCGGGTCAGCTCCTTCTCTGCCTCGAGCAGCTCTAGCCGCGCGGCAGTCCACTCCTCGCGTGTCCCCGTCTTGTGACTGGTCATTACCGTTCTCCGTTTCTTCTTGTCGTTACATCGTTGGTGGCGTGAGCTCCGTAAGCAGCGAGGGCGCGACGATGACCGCCAGCCCGAGTGCCGCTTGACCGGTGTCAGCTCGTAGGGACCCACCGATCTGCGTCACGCCGATCCGCGAGCATGCCGGTCAAGGTGATCTTTGAGTGCGTCGAGCGGACTGTCCCAGTCCCGCGCTAGCGCGGCCAGGAACTGCTGCGCGACCTGGATCGGCGCCGAGTTCAGCCGGTACCGCACCCGTCGGCGCTCACCCGGCTCGGCCGTAACGAGGCCGGCCATCGTGAGCAGCGCCAGGTGCTTGGCGATGCCCTGGCGAGTGATCGGCAGCCGGCCGGCCAGGTCAGTGGCGGTGGCCGGCCCTCCCGAGGCCAGCGCGGCCAGGATGGCGCGCCGACTCGGGTCGGCCAGGGCGACGAAGACCTGCTCGGCGATCGACTCGATGTCAGGCCGCGGCATCGAGGTAGCCGGCAAGCTCGCCCAGTTCGCTCGTCCAGCCCTGGGTGTTGCCGTCGAAGGCCGTGTGGTAGGCGTCCTCGGGAAGCTGCGCGAAGCCGGACTCGACGACGGTCAGCCGCGTTCCCGTACTCGTCGGCTCCAGCGTGAACTCGACGTAGGTGCGGCGCGGGTCGTCCTCGGGCAGTCCGAAGATGTGCCAGGTGAAGCCGAATACCGTCGGCTCCTCCACCCGTTCCACCCGCATGTCGGCGGTGTGGCCACTGTCCCATTTCATCCGGGCCGAGCCCCCCGGGCGCAGGTCGATCGTGGCCTGCTGACCGAACCATGCGCTCAGCCCGTCGGCCGTGGTGAGCGCCGCCCATACCTTGGCCGGCGGGTGAGCGATCTCGATCGTTCGCTCGATGCGATCGGGAAACGCCATGTCTGCCTCCATCACGTAGCAACTAGTTGGTTGCGATATTATGGCAACCAGCTAGTTGCGTCAAGGTGCCGTGCCGTCGGCGATGCTGGGCCGCTTATGCCTGGCCCAGGTGCTCCGATGCAGCGATGAGCGCTGCCGGCAGCTCGTGGCGCCACAGTGCCAGGCTGTGCCCCAAGGGAACGCCGGCAAGAAAGTAATGCATGATGTGCAGGTCGCTCAGCTCGGCGTTGAAGGCCCGATTCTGCGAGAACAGGCTGTCGCGAGACCCGCAGTAAAACCAGATGAAGGTATGGTCGGACCGCAACTGGGCCGCGACCCGCCGCACCGACAGCATGGGCGAGTTGTAATCGGCCACGCGCCAGTTATCTCGGAAGATAGCCCGCACCTCCTCGGCGATCATGTAGCCCGACCAGCTTTCGATCAGCCTGAACTCGCCGGGGTGGTGCAACCCGATGTTCAGCGCACCGTAACCGCCTTCCGATACTCCGCCGATTCCGCGGCCGCCTGGAGCGCTGATCGTGCGGTACCTGGCGTCAACCGCATTCACCACGTCGGTGGCAACGAGCGTCTCCCACTGGTTAACAGGGCTGGCACCATTGGCCCACTGCTCAGCTGATTCGCGAGTGCGGCCGCCGGTCGGCAGGACCAGAATGAGGGGCTTCATCTGCCCTGCCGCGATGAGCGCCGTCTCCACCTCCGGGATTCGGTCGGCCATCAGGAGGTTGAGCGGCAGGCCGGGGCTGCCATGGAGCAGGTACAGGACCGGGTAGCGCTCGAACGGGTGCCCCGCATATCCGGGTGGCAGGACCACGTACACCGTGTCGGCAAACCCGCCGACCGCGGCGCTGGTGACGGTGAAGCGCTGTACCTGTGCGGGCGCCATGGCAAGCTGGCGCGAAGGTTCCTGGCGGCGGGAGGATTGCCGGCTGTGCGCGACGACCCTTCGTCCTGTCGGCGGTGTCGGAGCCGCCCGGTCGAGCCAGCCGACGACGCCGTACGCGGCGAAGGCAAGGCACACCGCCAGTGTCACCACCAGCCCGGCGGCTTGCGGCCGCATCCGGCCGCCGCGATGCGACGGCCGACGGACTCTGATCGGGCGCGATCGTGCAGGCATGTCCCCTCGATGCAGCTCAGATGAAGGCCTCGTCATCCAGCTGACCGGTGCGAAGCTCATGATCACGGCGATATTGCTGAATGGGTAAGCACAGCCAGTGCGGTCCGGTAAAACCACGGGCAGTGCGTGTCGGGTGCGCACGCTCTCATTCACCGTGTCGCTGCTCGCCTGTCCCCGCCAGGAGCCTGACAGCTCTGCTCAGCCACGCCGAGCATGCTCATGAAGAGCGAACCAACTGTCCGCTAGCAGCCGAAATGCCGTTGCGCATCAGCCTACCAACGAGTGCCTGTGGCAGCTGACAAAGCGGTGGCGTTCAGGGCGCTGACGGCTACGGGACGTTCCAGGCCGAGAGGACCGGCTGCTCGTGCTCGTAGCCCAGGACGCTGACGGTGCCGGGGTGCGGATGACGCAGCAGCCGGGCGGCTGACGGGTCGAGGCCGAGCCAGCGGACGGTCAGCACGCGCTGCAGGTGACCGTGCCCGACCAGGGCAACGTCGCCGTCGCTCAGGAGCGGCCGCACCCGGTCCAGCACCGCGTCTGTGCGCGCAGCCACCTGCTGGAGTGTCTCACCCGGATGGCCATCGCCGCCGGGACTGACGCCGCCAAGCCACAAGGTCCAGCCCGGCCTGGTCGCCCGGATCTGCTCCTCGGTCACGCCCTCGTAGCCGCCGTAGTCCCACTCCAGCAGATCAGGGTCGGGCTCGACTCTGGTCAGGCCAGCCAGCTCGGCCGTCCGCATCGCACGGCTCAGCGGGCTGCTGAACGCGGCGACCAGATGGCGGCGGGCCAGCGCCGGGGCCAGCGCCTTGCCTGCGACCACGCCCGCGTCGGTCAGCGGAAGATCGGTGCGGCCCCCGTACTGGCCCGTCCGGCTCCACTCGGTCTCTCCGTGCCTGATCAGGATCAGTTCGCCCATAACCCCCATAATCTCACATACGCGGAGTCACGATATCGGTCGGTCTTTCGTAGTCCCTAGCCCAGGGCGTCGCGGCTGAGCTGCGGGAACACTTGTGACACCTTGCCGAGCAGGTAATCGCCGTAACTGCCGGTGAACGCTCGCAGATCCTGGCCATCCCAGCGGCGGCTTCCGTCCTTCGCCCGCGCGGCGCGGCCAGGCAGCGGCGGCACCTCGGCAGCGAAACCGGGATCGAGGAAGAACGGGAACGACAGCCGGCCGTGCCCGCTCAGGTTGCGAACCCGGTGCGGCGTCGAGCGGTACCACCCCCCGGTCAGCCGGTCCAGCATGTCGCCGATGTTGCACACCAGCGTTCCTGGCATCGGGGGAGCCTCGATCCAGCCCTCGGGCGCGGCGACCTGCAGGCCGCCGCTGTCGTCCTGAGCGAGCAGCGTCACCAGCCCGTAGTCGGTGTGCTCGCCTACGCCCCAGCCCTCGTCATGCGGCTCCGACGGCGGGTAATGGAAGATCCGGAACAAGATCGTCGGATCGGCGGTGTACCCGGCGGCGAAGTATCCCGCGTCCAGGCCGAGGCTCAGCGCGACGCCGGCCAGCACCGCCTGGCCAGCCCCGGTCAGCGCGTCGAGATAGGCAAGCACGAGCGGGCGCAGCCGGGGCACCTGCGAAGGGAACAGGTTGGCGCCGTGCAGCGGAAGCCGGGCCAGCACCCGAGGGTCGTCGGCGGGCAGCTCGGTGCCGAAGTACAGGCCCTCCTTCAGGTCCGGCCGCCCCGATGTGAGCTCGGCACCGACAGGGAAGTAGCCCCGCCAGGCCCTGCCGCCGCGCTCCATGGCGATCTCCCGTTTCTCCGCGAGCGGCAGCGCGAAGAACTCCGCGCTCGCGTCGGCCAGCTCGGCGACCAGGCTGGCCGGGACGCCGTGACCGGTCACGTAGAAAAAGCCCCGGTCCCGGCAGGCTGCCTGGATCTGGTCGGCGACCCGAGCCGTTGCCGCGGCCTGCCCTCCGCCAAGCAGCGGACTCACGTCGACGACTGGCAGCGTCCTGCGAACCAGAGCCATGCAGTCATCCTGCCGCATAGCGCCGAGGCACCCGGCCGGCCCAGGTATCGGGGGCGGGCGGCCGTGCTTCTCGCCGGCCGGCCGGCGAGCTCTCATATCCGGAGAACTAGGTCTTGACGCCAACAGAGCGCCCTCCCTACAGTTACCGAGTACTCGGTAAGTATCCGCTTCCTGGAGTTGACTTTCGGTGCCTTCCTGCAGCTCAGAGCCGTGTACGAGGCTCGCTCCCGTAGTCTCCGCCGGGTGCTGAAATGCGCTACTTCCTGCGCCGGATCGGGTTCTACCTTCTGACCGCCTGGATCGCGATCACGGTCAACTTCCTGATCCCGCGGCTGATGCCGGGCAACCCGATAGATCTGATCCTGTCCAGGTATCAGTCCGAGGCCTCGCCCGCGCAGGTACGCGCGCTCGAGGCAACCTATGGCCTGGACACGACCCAGGGCGTGCTTGGCCAGTACCTGCAGTACCTGGACCAGCTAACGCACGGGAACCTCGGCGTCTCCGTCAGCTACTTCCCGCTGCGCGTCGCGAGCGTGATCTCTCACGCACTGCCGTGGACGATCGTCCTGGTCGGGCTGTCGACGATCATCGCGTTCGCGCTCGGCACGCTGCTCGGCATCGTCGTCGCGTGGAAGCGCGGAACCTGGCTCGACGGACTGCTGCCGGTCACCACGTTCTTCTCCTCGGTCCCTTACTTCTGGATGGCGCTGATCCTGCTCAGTGTCCTCGCGGTAAAGCTGAACTTGCTGCCGCTGTCGGGCGGCTACTCGGACTCCACCACCCCGGGATGGACCGCGCAGTTCATCGGCTCAGCCATCGTGCACGGCCTGCTCCCGGCGCTGACGATCGTCATCAGCTCGGTCTCCGCCTGGATGCTCGGTATGCGGAACATGATGGTCACCACGCTAGACGAGGACTATGTGCTGCTCGGCGAGGCGAAAGGGCTGCGGTCGCGCCGGGTGATGGTGACCTACGCGGCGCGCAACGCGATCCTCCCCAGCCTGGCCGGCTTCGCGCTATCCCTCGGGTTCGTCGTGAGCGGCTCGATCCTGACCGAGGTCGTCTTCTCCTATCCCGGCATTGGCTTCGAACTGTTCCAGGCCGTCGGCAACGAGGACTTTCCGCTCATGCAGGGGATTTTCCTGGTCATCACGCTGGCGGTCCTGATTGCCAACCTGCTCGCCGACGTGTGCTACGTGCTTCTCGATCCCCGCACCGGAAGGTCAGCCGCGCTATGACGTCCCCCCGCAGCCTCCGCCCGCGGCGGCGGCACCCCGGCCGGAGCGTGACCCGCTCGGCCAAGGTAACGGCAGGCCTGGTGATCGTCGCCGTGTTCGTGGTCGCGGCCATCGTCGGGCCGATGCTCGCGCCCTACAGTCCGTCCGCGCTCAGCACGGCGGTGCTGCAGCCGCCGTCCTGGTCGCATTTGCTCGGCACCACTCAGACCGGCCAGGACGTCCTCTCCCAGCTGCTGGCCGGGACGCGTTCCTCGCTGCTGGTCGGATTCCTGGCCGGCGGGGGCGCGACGCTACTTGCGATCGCGATCGGCCTCACCTCGGGGTACCTCGGCGGCCTCAGCGACGAGCTGCTCTCGACGCTGAGCAATGTCTTCATCGTCATCCCAGGACTGCCGCTCCTGATAGTCCTCGCCGGATATCTCAAGGGCGGGAGTGACCTGGTCATCGCGCTCGTCATCGCCGCGACATCCTGGGCCTTCGGCGCCCGGATCCTGCGGGCCCAGACACTCTCATTCCGCGGCCGGGACTTCGTCCTGGCGGCCAGGGCCAGCGGCGAGAGCACGTTCCGGATCATTGTGACGGAGATACTCCCGAACGAGCTCGGCATCATCGCAAGCGGGCTGCTCTTCAGTGTCATCCTCGCGATCCTCACTCAGTCGTCGCTGGCGTTCCTCGGGCTCGGCGACCCGTCCTCCTGGAGCTGGGGGACCATGCTCTACTGGGCGCAGAACAACGAGGCTCTCACCGTCGGCGCGTGGTGGTGGTTCATCCCGCCGGGCCTGTGCATCGCGCTCTTCGGCGCCGGCCTGGCGCTCTGCAACTTCGGCATCGACGAGCTCATCAACCCGCGGCTGCGGACCGGCCGGGCGGTGGCGCGATGAGCCAGGCCCCAGTCCTGGACATCCGCGGCCTCTCCGTCGACTACGGAACCGGCCCGGGCGCGGTGCACGCGGTGTCCGGCGTCGACCTGGTGCTGCATCGCGGCGAGATCCTTGGCCTGGCCGGCGAGAGCGGCTCCGGCAAGTCCACGCTGGCCCACGCCATCACCCGGCTGCTGCGACCGCCGGCGCTGGTGACCGACGGAGCGGTGCTTTTCGCGCCCGGTGCGGCCGGGACGGGCGCCGGCCGGGACAGGCTGGACATCATCGGCCTGGACGCGCCGACGCTGCGAACGTTCCGCTGGGAGCACATCTCCATCGTGTTCCAGGGCGCGATGAACGTGCTGAACCCGGTGCTCAGCATCGGCGCCCAGCTCATGGACACGCTCCGCGCGCACGAGCCGGGTATCAGCCGGACCGCTGCCCGCGCCCGCGCCGCCGAACTGCTGGCGATGGTGCGGGTGGATCCGTCGCGCCTGCGGAGCTATCCGCACGAGCTGTCGGGCGGCATGCGGCAGCGGGTCATGCTTGCGATCGCGATGGCGCTTAACTCCGACATCGTCGTAATGGACGAGCCGACTACCGCCCTGGACGTGGTCGTGCAGCGCGAGGTACTGGACGAGGTCGTGGCGCTCAGGGACGAGCTCGGCTTC
>JASHOV010000204.1 GCA_030038495.1 Streptosporangiaceae bacterium | reverse complement strand
GGGCGACCTGCTGCCCAGCCGCGCCGGATCCGTGACCGGTGCCAGCCGTCCGCGGGAACGCGGCCTGTCCGCCCCGCTCGCGGGTAACGTCGCCGTCGCGGCGGCGGGCCTGCTCTGCGCGTTGGCGATCTTCTTTGTGCCCAAGTCGGCCTTCGACGGCATGATTCACACTGGCTTTTTCAATTACGAGACTTCGCTGACGGCGGCCGAGAGCGCGGCCGTTGCCGCCGTTCCCAGCGGAGTGACGGTGGCGACCGCGAACAGCATCGGTCCGCACCTGACCGCGCGGGACACCGTCGTGCTATGGGATGGCGATGGCGGTACCCCGCCGACCTACGCGTCCTGGGTGGTAGCCAGCAATTCGCAGCTACAGTTCACGTTCAGTAGCATCGGCGAGCAAGACAGGAGCATCCACTTCCTGGAGACCCGCGGTTACCACGTCGTCCTTGATCGCCTCGGATACTATGTGCTGCACCGTGGTGACTTACCGGCGCGGCGCCGGGAGTCATGAGGAGGCCGCCAGATGAGCCTCGGCGCCCGCATGAAGGCGTCCGGCCCTGCGGTCGCCGGCGCGTCCGATCAAGGCCAGAGCGCCGACCAGGGAAACCGGGCCGGGCTGCTGCTTGCCCAGCTGTCGCTGCTGCCAGCCCTGCTTGTCGCTGGGTGGCTGGTCGTCGGGCTGCCGCTGTTGCTAGCGGGCGTTTTCAGGCCCGCCCTCATGCTGGTCCTGTCGATCCCGGTGATGGGGGCCGCCGTTTACCTCGGCTGGCGGTGCCTGTCTGGCTGGCGGGCCAAGGAGCGCGGGACCAGGTCGGCTGTCGGCACCGCCCCGTGGTGGTCGGTCATCGGCGTGATCGTGATCGCGCTGGCCTTCGGCGTCGATCAGATGATCTTCCATTCGCAGTTCATCATCGTCACCAGGGACCCCGCCTCCTACATCCAGTTCGGTGCCTGGATCTCCGGGCACGGCTCGCTGCCGATCCCGCAGGACAACGCCGCGTTCGGTGGTCTCAGCCACAACCTGTCGTTCCAGAGCGCCGCCTACTTCCAGGTGGGCCAGACGATCGTGCCGCAGTTCATGGCCGGGCTGCCGATGGTCCTGGCTGCCGGGTTCTGGATCGGGGGGGTGAGCAGCGCGGTGGCGATGGCGCCCATCCTGGGCGCGTGCGCGCTGCTGACCTTCGGCGGCCTGGTGGCGCGCCTGGTCAGTCCGCGGTGGGCGCCACTGGCCACGCTCGTGCTCGCCGTGGCAATGCCGATGCAGTTCACGAGCCGGTCAACCTACAGCGAGCCGCTGGCAGCGGTGCTCTTCCTCGGCGGCCTCTGCCTGGTCATAGACAGCCTGAGCACCACGGGGAAGGCGGCCAGCATCCTCGGCGGACTGGGCGGACTGGCCCTGGGCCTGACGTTCCTGGTCCGGCTGGACGGCGCCAGCGACATCCTGCCCGTCATCCCGTACTGCGGACTGCTCCTCATTGCCCGGCGGCCGCAGGCGCCGGCGATGATCGGGGGCTTCGCTGTCGGCGTGCTCTACGGCATCCTGGACGGAAGGCTGCTGACCTGGCCCTACCTGCAGCAGAACTGGTCATCGGTGTATCCGCTCACCAAGATCGCCATCGTCGTGACCGGGATGACGATCGTGGCGGTCATCGTGCTGCGGGTTCGGCCGCTGACCAGGAAGGTGCCGAACTGGCTGGCGTACTCGCTGGCTGCCCTGCCGGTCCTGGTCATCCTCGCTTTCGTGATCCGCCCGTACGTGCAGGTTGTGCGCGCTCAGTCGACCGCGTCGTTCCAGTCCGCGATCGCCGCCTACCAGATCGCGGAGAACCATCCGATCGACCCCAGCCGCCTGTACTACGAGATCAGCCTGCACTGGGTGTTCTGGTACATCGGCATCCCGGCGGTCGTGCTGGGAACCGCCGGCGCCGTCGTGCTGATCTGGCGGTGCCTGCATGGCGGGCTGCCGGCCTGGACGCTGCCGCTGATCGTGTTCTCGTGGGCAATCCTGTCCACCCTGTACCGGCCGGCGATCACCCCCGACCAGCCGTGGGCCAGCCGCCGCCTGGTGCCCGCCGTGCTGCCCGGCTTCGTCCTGCTGGCGGTCTGGGCGTCGCGCGAGGCACTCGGGTGGGTGCGCAGGCGCGGCGTCGGCGCGACGCTCCAGGGGGCTCTGGTGGGCTGCTGTGTCGTCGCGCTGGTGCTACCGGCCACGATTACCACGTTCGGCCTCAGCCTGCACACCAGCGGGCCGGGCGGGGTCCGGCTCACCGCCAACGGGGTCGCGCTGAAGCACACCTATTACGGCGAGATAGCCGCGGTCCATCACATGTGCGCCGAACTGCCGAAGAACGGCTCGGCCCTGTTCGTTGACGCGAACGAGACCAAGGCAGGGAACCAGCTACTCGAGGTGGTCCGCGGCATGTGCGGGGTCCCGGCTGCGATCGTGGCCATGCCGCAGACCCGGCGGATCCGGGGGCTGATACGGCGCATCAGGCGGGCCGGGCGCGAGCCGGTCCTGCTGAGCGGGTACCAGCGGTCGCTGTACCCGTTCGGCCCGTCCCGGCAGATCATGGACCTGCGCACAGCGCTCGATGGCGAAACGCTGACTCAGCCACCTACCGGCACGACGCCGTTTAACCTGCTCCTATGGATGACGCTGCCGGCCCGATGACCGAGGCGATAATGGCTGACGACGGCACGACGGGTTCGGCCGTAGACTCGCTCGACATGAGTCTTCCGTCCCTGCAGAGCCCCTATGTCACCATTGTGCTGCCGTGCTACAACGAGCAGGGACACGTCGCGGCCGAGGTTGAGCGCATTTGCGCGGCGATGGACGCGAGCGGGTACGAATACGAACTGCTCGCCTTTGACGACGCTTCCACCGACGAAACCCTGGCCCGGCTGGAGGAGATAGCGCCGACGTACCCGCAGATGCGGATTGTGCATTTTCACAGGAACGGCGGCTCCGGTACCGTTCGCCGGATCGGCACGCAGCAGGCCAAGGGCGAGATCGTCGTGTGGACCGACGCCGACATGTCGTACCCGAACGAGCGCATTCCCGAACTCGTGCAGATCCTCGAGAAGGAACAGATGCTGGACCAGGTCGTCGGGGCCAGGACCAGCGAGCAGGGCACGCATAAGGCGTTCCGCGTGCCGGCCAAGTGGTTCATCAGGAAGCTCGCCGGGCTGCTCACCAACTACAACATCCCGGACCTGAACTCCGGCCTGCGGGCGTTCCGCCGCGAGGCCGCCCTGCCGTACATGCGGCTGCTTCCGCCGGGGTTCTCGTGCGTCACCACGATCACCATCGCGTTCCTGTGCAACCAGCACGACGTGCGCTATGTGCCGATTGAGTACTCCAAGCGCCACGGCAAGTCGAAGTTCCGCTTCTTCAAGGACGCCTACCGCTACATCCTGCAGGTGCTGCGGATGGTGATGTACTTCAACCCGCTCAAGGTCCTGATGCCTGTTGCCCTGTTCCTGATCGGCCTGGGCCTGGCCAAGGGCATCTACGACCTCATCGTCCACCCGTTCCTTATCGCGATCGACACCGTTCTCATCCTGGTAACGGGGCTCATCATCGGCTCGATGGCCCTGCTCGCCGACCTGATCGTGAGATCCCGAGGCGACACCTGAGCGTCGGCCCTCTCGGCGCGCCATCCAGTTCAGCGGGCCAGCCGTGCCCGCACCACCAGGCCGGTTCCGGCCCGCGGGAAGGCGCGCTGCAGCAGGCGGAACGGCATGGTCGCCCACCGGATCGCTCGGCCGAGTGAGCCGCTTGTGGGCTGGAACTGCCGGCCGGATCCGGCCGTTCGCTCCGCCGGGGAACCGCCCGGCCTGGTCGCCAGCCTGCGCCTGCCGACCAGGTTCCTGACCGGTTCCAGCAGGTATCCGAGCGGGAACCCGTACAGCCGGACGCTGATATCGGTGAACCCCGCCGCGCCGAGCAGACCGGTGATTCCGGCCGGGTCGTACCTGCGGAAGTGGCCCACGATCTCGTCCCACGCGCCGAAGCGCCGCTGATGGGCCGGGACCGAAAGCAGCAGCCAGCCGCCTGGACGCAGCAGGGCGGCCCACTCGGCCACCGCTGCGGCATCGTCCTCGATGTGCTCCAGCACCTCGAACGCGCACACCATGTCGAACTCCTGGCCGGCCAGCGCGCCGGACGCCACGTTGCGGACCTCGCCCTGCCCTGCTGCGTGCATCCGCTCCCGCGCAACCGCGCACGAGCTCACATCGGGCTCGATGCCCAGGTAGCGATAGAACTGGGCCAGCCGGACGCCGAAAGCGCCACGCCCGCAGCCGACCTCCAGCACCGTATCCGCCTCGGCCGGGAGCAGCCGGATCACCGTGTCGAAGCGCATCCAGGCGTTCGGCGCGAGCGGTGCGAGCCGGTCGAGCCGGGATTCGGGGGCAGAGCCGCGACGTGCCTGCCTGACCGGGCCGGTAAGCCGCGGTTTGCGCGGGGCCTTGAGCGTAGGCGCTGACGCGGACCGTAACAATCCGTGATTACGCATGCACTGAGACTATCCACACCGCCGCGCGACGCACCGCCCATTACCGAGACGCGGCCCGCAGCTTTGTCAGGGCCGGCCGGGCCTGACCTCGGACCGCGTGTGCTAGAGCGCGGTTGGATCGAGGCGGGCCAGCAGCGGGGCGACAATCTGGCGAGGCGCGTACTGGCCGGCCGCGAGACGGCGCGCGGCCGCGCGCAGCCTCGCCAGTTCGGCCCGGTCGTCCGCCAGCCGGAGCAGCGCCGCGGCGAGAGCCTCCGCGTCACCCGGCGGCACGAGCAGAGCCGCATCGCCCAGCGCGCGCCGCTGCGGCGGGGTATCCGACGTCACGATGGCACACCCGGCGGCCGCGCCCTGGAACACCTTGTTCGGCACGACCCGGAGGGCCTTCGGGCCGGTGCCGAAGATGCCGAGGCACACGTCATGAGCCGCGACGAGGGTCGGCAGGTCCGCGGCCGGGACCCAGTCGGTCCAGCTGACCGCCGCGTTTCCTGCGGCCGCCGATCTCGTCTCGGCCAGGTCCTGGCCGTTGCCGATCATGGTGATCTCCACCGGCGCCTTGGTGATCTTGCCGAGCGCGGCGCCGATAACCGGCGTTCCCTGAAGGGGCGTGTACAAGCCGTAGAAGACGACCCGGAGCGGGCCGTCGGGGCGCGTTCCCTGCCTCGCCGCGGCCTGCCATGCGGCTGGCGCGCCTACGGGAACGACGACCGCACGGGGCCGATGGCGTTCGGGCAGCGCGGTCAGGTGTTCTTCGGTGTCCACGACGATGACGTCGGCCGCGCGCAGGGCGGCCGCGTCAATGAGCCGGAGGACGGCCTGCCGTGGGCCGCCGTCGAGGCGCCGGTCGCGGCCGGTGGAACTGGCCCCGACCAGGTGATCGAGGACGATCGGGATCCGGCGGAAGAGGAGCCTGGCCAGGTGCACGTCGAAGTGCCCGAGGTAGCCGACCACGACGACGTCGGGGCGTGGTTGGCGGCGCGCCGCGCGCGCCAGCGCGGTCCAGCGGCTGGCCAGCCTGGTGATCAGCCCCACTGCCCGCCAGGGCCTCGCCAGCATGTCGACTCTGGCGGCGGTGTCCAGGCCCAGGGGGGCATTGCACTCGGCCACCTCGGCCCCGGCCTCGCGCAGCCCCTCGGCGAGGGTCGCGACCCTGGGATGCATGGAGGTGTCGTAGGTGCCGAACAGCAAAGCGCGCATAGTGTGCATACCCTAGCGGCGGAGAGGATCGGCACTCGCGAGGGCCGGATGGCCCGTGGCCGGATCCAGGAGGGCGCGGCCCGCGGTGACCAGTGACTAGGCTATAGCGCATGCCCGACCAGCGCACCGGCGCCTCAGTGGATAGCCACGGCGTCGGCCCGCAGGTCAGCGGCGTCAGGGACCCGGAGCCAGCCCGCGGGCAGCGCAGCGCGAGGGTCCTTGCGGCCGTGCTCGGCCTGGCGCGCAGCCGGGCAGTGCGGTGGTCGTTCATCCTGGTCGCGACGGGGCTGGGTGCCTACGCCATAGTCAGCAGCTGGACCCATCTGCAGGCGGGCCTGTCCCGGCTCGGGTTCACTGCGGTGGTAGCGGCCTTTGCCTGCGTTCTTGTCAACTTGCTCGGGCAGCTACAGGTGTACCGGAGCCTGCTCGCCGGGCTCGGCTCACGGCTGCCCATGCGCCCGGCGGCCCAGATCCTGTTCGTCGGCCAGCTCGGCAAGTACATACCCGGCTCCGTCTGGCCGGTGCTCGCGCAGATGGAACTGGGCTCCGCCCACCGGGTGCCGCGCAGTCGCTCGGCCAGTGCGGCCATCCTCGCCATGGTGCTCTCGCTGGCGGTCGGAATCCTGGTGGGCCTGGTCATGCTGCCCTTCGGCAACGGTGCCGGATCGTACTGGTGGGTATTCCTGTTCGCCCCGCTCGCAGGCCTTTTCCTCTATCCGCGGCTGACTAGCAAGATTCTTAACATGGCCCTGCAGGTTGCCCGCCAGCCGAAACTCGAACTGGCGCTCAGCCGCCGGACGATGGCAGTCGCGCTGTTCTGGTCCGTGCTGGCCTGGATAGCGCTGGGGCTGCAGATCTGGTTCCTCGGCTCAAGGCTGGGGCTGAGCGGCTGGTCGGGCCTGCTGCTGGCGATCGGCAGCTTCGCCTTCGCCTGGTGCGCTGGCTTCGTGGTGATCTTCGCCCCGGCCGGCGCGGGCATCCGCGAGGTGGTGCTGATCGCGCTGCTGGTGGCGGTGTTGAGCCGGGCCGACGCAGCGGTCGTGGCACTGGTATCGCGGGCTCTGATGACGCTGGGCGATCTGGCCAGCGCGAGTGGCGCCGCCTGGTTCGCGCGGCGGATGAGGCGGTCTGGTCCTCCCGACGTTTAGGCTCCCGTGCTGGCCGGCTGCGCACCGCTGGGCCGGCCCGTTCCCGTCCTAACGGGGTCATCTGCCCGCGGACCTTGCGGTCAGCGCGACGCCGAGGGCGACTACGGCTACCGCCGTCACCGTGATCGTGATCAGCAGCAGGCGGCGCTGCCTGGCGGCATGACCCGTGCCAAGCCGCGGGAATGCACGGGGCAGACCCAAGGTGACCAGGCCGAGCGCCAGCACGACGATGCCCGGCACCAGCCGGTCCTTCAGGATCGCGGCACCTGCGGCGGCGAACGAGATCGCAGTGCGGGTCCACGCCATGCTGGTGCGCTCCCTGGCCAGGCCCGGATCGGCCTCCTCGACGTCAGGGGCCGGCTCGTCGTTCGGCCCGGTCACGGCGACCACACGCCTCTCATCGCGGCTTCAGCACCGCCGACACCAGCAGTACCACGGCGGAGACGATGGCCATGATCGTGATCGAGACCGCGAGAATCTTCGGCAGGATCGAGCCTGGCAGCGGCTCGCCCCGGCGCATCGCCTGCTGGCTGCGCACCCACTGGCCGTAGCTGACCACAGCGATGACCGCGCCGATAACGATCAGGGGCACGCCGAGCACGTGCCGGCCCCAGGGCACGCCAGGGAACGGCGGCAGCAGCTGCACGATGCCAAGGCCCGCGACCATGAAGGCCAGCGCGGTACGGGTCCAGGCCAGGAACGTGCGCTCGTTCGCGAAGGTGAACCTCGCGTCGGGCTCAGACTCCGCGGCCGGGGGGTCACCGTCGGTCGGATCCGGCGTAGCAGGGGTCGTCCCGATCTGACTCACCTCCCGTGCGCGGCCGCACGCGGTGCCCCGTTCCGCTGCGGATGATGTCGCGGGGTCAATCCTTGCTGGCGACGCTTCGGGCCAGGACATCGACCCCGTCGAGTGTGCGCTCGAGCCCGAAGCGGTGCGCGTCTGCGAGGACATGAATGGCGGAATAGCCGACCGGCTTGTGTCGACGAACGTCGGCGGTGCGGCCATTGTCACGGGTCATGTGGTGGCCAGTGCGACGCGGAACGCGGTGTCCTCCGCGCTCGTGCTCGGCGTCGCGTTCGCCATCGGGTTCCGGCCGCACGCGGGTGCCGCCGCCTGGCTGGGCGCGGCCGGACTCCTGATCGCGTTCATCGTGGCGGTGTCGGCCGTCCCGATCGCCACGATGCCGACGTGGATTTGGGGCTTCGCGCGGCATCAGCCGGCCACGCCGGCGATCGGCTCGATGGGCCGGTCGCCTTCGACCCGGCGGCGACCCCGTCCGGATCAGGGCGGAAAGTTACCGTTGCACCAGAACGGGAACTCTCCGCCATGTCATGGTGCCCTGGCCCTGGGGTCGCCGCCGGGCGCAACGACCAGAAGGCTGACACCGGCCGCGAGTACCAGCAGGTAACCGAGGGTGCCGGAGTCCGGGGAAAACGGCCTGGCTGAGGGTGACCGCCCGCTCGGCGAGCCGCTCATCACTGGCCTCGTGGGCGGCGCCGGTCAGAGCGCAAACCTGCAGTCATGGGTTTTGCCGGGTGTCGGATGGTATGGCCGGACCAGCGGAGCCTGAGCCGGGACCTGGGAGAAGGTCCGGCCGGACCAGGTGACGCGGTCGAGGTGAGCGGCGGCCGGCCGACGCTCATGATCAACTAGGCGCCTTAGACGTTTGCTGCGCCATTCTGGCGGGAACATTGCATTCGGTTAACGGCTCTATACGTACGGTAATTGTGACGTCGGCCTGACTCTGGCACCGCCCCGCGGGTGCGCAGAGTGCGGGAGCCGGGACCGGGTCACCAGGACCGGGCGCGACCGGACCATCTCCCCGTGCCGCCGCGTGCTGGCCGCTGGGCCGACTGGCTCAGCTTGCCCCAAGGGCCAGCGCGTAAACCGGCAGCGCGCCCCAAAGTCGCCAGCGGCGGGCGCAGGCATGTCCGCTGCTAGCGGAGCGTGATCGTCACGCGGCTCGACACGAGGAGGCAGTGCAGATGAGAATCGGCCTGATTGCCCCGCCCTGGGTGCCGGTACCACCTCCGGCCTACGGCGGGACCGAGGTCGTCATCGATAACCTCGCCAGGGGACTGCAGAAGCTGGGTCACGAAGTCCGGCTGTTCACGGTCGGCGAATCGGAGTGCCCGGTGCCGACCGACTTCCTCTACCCGAAGGCCATCGCGCCGATCGGCGTGACGGTCCCGGAGACAGCGCATGTTCTCGCCGCTTACGAGTCGCTCGCGGACATGGACATCATCCATGACCACACATTCCTCGGCCCGCTGATCTCCGGCCTGCGCGGAATGCGCAGGCCGCCGGTGGTGTCGACCAACCACGGTCCGTTCAACGGCGAGACGCAGCCAGTCCTGACCGAGGTGGCCAAGCACGCGTCGATCGTGGCCATCTCGAACTCGCAGGCGCGCCAGGCCCAGGCCTGCGGCGGCGTTGCGGTCGCGGGCGTGATCCATCACGGCATCGACCTCGACCTGTACCGCGCCGGTCCGGGTGGCGGCGGCTACCTGATGTTCGTCGGGCGGATGTCGCCGGACAAGGGCGTGCACCACGCGGTCAGTGTCGCCAAGAAGGCGGGCAAGCGGCTCGTGCTGTCCACCAAGATGCGCGAGGACAACGAGATCGCCTACTTCGAGTCGGAGGTACGGCCCCTGCTCGATGCGGGCGACGAACTGCCGTCGGAGATACCGCAGGCGCAGCGGGTGGAACTGCTGCGGCACGCCGATGCAATGCTCAACCCGATCACCTGGCGGGAGCCATTCGGCCTGGTGATGGCCGAGGCACTGGCCTGCGCCACGCCGGTGCTCGCTTTCCCCAACGGCGCCGCCACGGAGATCATAGAGTCCGGCCGGACCGGGTATCTGTGCCGTGACGAGGAGGAGATGATCAGCGCTGTTGACCGGGTGGCCGAGATTGATCGGGACAGATGCCGGGCCGTGGCCGAGACGAGCTTCTCGCTGCAGCGGATGGCGCGGGACCACGAGCGGTTCTATCGACGGCTGCTCGAGCGCGAGTCCAGGCTCGTTCGCCGTATCCCGGCCGCCGGCCGGCGGCTCATCAGCGCCTAGCATCGTCGGCGGCGTCTCCTGCCGCCGACCGGCACCGGACCCGGCCGCAGGCGGCCGGGTCCGCCGAGGGCACAGCATTATCTGGGAGGATTGTGGCTCTGCCAGGACCACAATCCTCCCAGTTACGCCGGTCTCGGTGCGCCGGCGCCGCTGCGGCAGCCCCGGGTGCGACCGCTGCCGCAGGCGCGGGCCGGGGCGGGCGCGATGACCGGGCCCTGGGCATCGGGCGACTTGCCGCCGGGGCAGGGCGCTACCTGCTCGCCGGTCACTCTGATCGAGGGCTCCACGTTCTGCATCAGCGAGCCGGGCGGCGACATTCTGGCCGACCGCCCGCACGGCCTGTTCGTCCGCGACACCCGGATGCTGTCCCGGTGGGAGCTGACCGTGAACGGTGCCGAGCCGCAGCCGCTCACGATGCACATGAGCGAGCCGTTCGCCGCGACGTTCCTCGGGCGCATGCCACCGAAGGCCGGCCACGCCGACAGCACCCTGCTGGTCGTCCGGCGCCGTTACGTCGGTGACGGCATGCGCGAGGACATTACCCTGCGCAACACCTCGACGAAGCTTAAGCGCTGCGTGCTCGCGCTCGCGGCCGAGGCCGACTTCGCCGACCTCTTCGAGGTGAAGGGCCAGGCCAAGCCCAGAACAGCGGCCAGCATCGCCGAGGTCGACGCGATGCTGGTGATCACGAGCGGTCGCGGGGAGCGACGGCAGGAACTGCGGATCATCGCCGACGAGAACCCGTCGGTAGCCGAGGGAGTGCTCACGTGGCGGCTGCAGGTTCCCGCGCACGGCGAGCGGACCGTCACGGTAGAGGCGGTCGCGGTGAACGACGGCGTCGCGATGAAGCTGCGGCACCCGCGCGGTCGGCCCGTTGAGTCGACTCGTCCCGCCAAGCGGCTCCGCAAATGGCGTCAGCGCGGCCCGCAGGTGCGCACCGAGGACCGGCACCTGGCGGCTGTCCTCAGCCGCAGCGTGGAGGACCTTGGCGCGTTGCGGATTTTCGATCCCGAGCATCCGAGCTGGCCGGTGGTGGCGGCCGGCGCGCCGTGGTTCATGGCGCTGTTCGGCCGCGACTCGCTGCTGACGGCCTGGATGCTGCTGCCCTGGGACCCCGGGCTCGCGCTCGGCACGCTGCAGACGCTCGCGGCTCGCCAGGGCGCCCAGGTCGACCTTGGATCGGAGGAAGAGCCCGGCAAGATCCTGCACGAGGTTCGCTTCGGCCCCGCGGCGTCGTTCGCCCTTAACGGCCGCAGCGCGTACTACGGCAGCGCCGACGCGACAGCCCTGTTCGTCATGCTCCTCGGAGAGGTGCAGCGCTGGGGCGGGAAGGACGCTGCGATCGGTGCGCTGCTGCCAAACGCGGACCGGGCGCTCGAATGGATTGAGACCTACGGCGACGCCGACGGCGACGGCTTCGTTGAATACTGCCGCAAGACCAGCGACGGCCTGGTCAACCAGGGCTGGAAGGATTCATGGGACGGCGTCAACTTCGCCGACGGCACGATCGCCGAGGCGCCGATCGCGCTGGCCGAGGTTCAGGCGTACGCGTTCGCGGCCTTCCGGGCCCGGGCTCAGCTGGCCAGGCAGACCGGTGACGAGCGGGCCGCGACCGCCTGGCGCAAGAAGGCCAAGCAGCTGAAGAAGCTGTTCAACGAGCGGTTCTGGCTGCCCGAGCGGGGCTGGTACGCGATCGGCCTGGACAAGGACAAGCGGCCGATCGACGCGCTGACCTCGAATATCGGGCACTGCCTGTGGACCGGCATCGCGGACAAGGACAAGGCGGGCGCCGTTGCCAGGCACCTGATGTCGGAGGAGATGTTCAGCGGCTGGGGCATCCGCACGCTCGCCTCGTCGATGGGCGCCTACAACCCGATGAGCTATCACAACGGGTCGGTATGGCCGCACGACAATGCGCTGTGCGCGGCGGGCCTGATGCGCTACGGCTTCGTCGAGCAGGCGCAGCGGGTAACTGGCGCGATCATCGACGCGGCCGAGCATTTCGGCTACCGGCTGCCCGAGCTGTTCTGTGGTTTCGACCGGGCTGAGTTCGGGGCGCCGGTGCCGTACCCGACGTCGTGCTCGCCACAGGCGTGGGCGGCCGCTGCCCCGCTGCAGCTGTTGCACAGCCTGCTGCGGTTCGCGCCTGAGGTATCTAGCGGTCAGCTCTGGTGCGCGCCCGAGGTACCGGGCCGGTACCTGCCACTGCGGGTCAGCGGGCTGCGCGTCGGCAAGTCCAGGATCGCGGTCGACATCGCCGACGGCCAGTGGGAGATCAGCGGGCTGGAGCCGGTTAGCCTCGAGGTCATCGCGTCGCCCCGGCCGGCCCGGATCAGCTGACCGGCTGTCGGCGGACGAAGAGACGTCGTTCCGCTGGACTCAGTCAATGACCTGGACGAACATCCGCGAGCCTGACGGCGCGATCTGGCCGTAATCCTGCGCGGTCGCGCCGCCCTCGGCGGAGCCGAACGCGGCGTCCATCGCTGCCTGGTCGGCGAAGTACAGCTCCGCCATACGGTAATAGGTCTGCTCGCCGCCATCCAGCGCCGTAGTGATCTTGCTTGTCTCCGACCGCTCCAGGCCGGGGATCTTGTGCACCAGTGGCACGTGCACGCCGAGGTAGTGCTCGTCGAACGCCGCGGGATCGTCGGGCTGGGTGTACAGGACTGTCAGTTTCACGGTCATGCCTGGGAACGTACCGTTTCCGGCGGCCCGCTGTCACTGCCCGCTCTTGTCAAGATCCACTCAGACCTGGATGAGGGGCAGCGCCGGGCTGCGTCCGGTCCGGCCAGGCTGACGGCCGCCTGGCCGGACCGGGCACCCCCTCCCCAGGATCTGTCCGATCTGTACTGATAAGTAGACGCGACTCACGTATTCGTCGTTTACCAGTTGAGAAACTAATTTTGCGATATTCAAGGGCGCTGGCCACGCGTCCGGTCACAGCTCGCCGGCCAGCTCGGAGGTCCACACCACCACCCTGGTCCTGTCGCCGCGGAACAGGTCGCGGGCGTACTCGACCGGCTGCCCGGACCGCGCATACGTGGTCCGCTCGACCAGCATTAGCGGCGTGCCCTCCGCGAGGTCGAGCGCCTCGGCCTCCCGCACGCCGGCGACGACAGGCTCGAGGGACTCGCGAGCCCGGTGCGGCCGGAGCCCGTACCGGTCCTCGAGCAGCTCGTACAGGGAGCCGTCGAGCCTGCAGTCCACCATGCCTGGGCACAGCGCAGTAGGGAAAAGGGAGTACTCGATCACCATCGGCCTGCCATCGGCCAGCCGGATCCGCCTGACCTCGATGACCGGATCCCCCTCGGGCAGGTCGAGCGCGGCCGCCGCAACGGCGCTGGCCGGGATCTCGGCGGCGCCGAGCACGCGCGCCCCGGCGACCTTGCCGTGGCGACGCAGTTGCTCCGAGAAGCCTGCCAGCGTCGTGAGGTCCTGCTCGAGCTTGGCCTCGGCGACGAACGTGCCGCCGCCGCGGCCCACGGACCTGGTGACCAGGCCGCGCTGTGCGAGCTCACTGAGCGCATGTCGCAACGTCATCCGGCTGACCCCGAGCCATGCCGCGAGATCGTGCTCGGTGGGTAGCCGATCGCCGACCGACAGCTGGCCGGCCGCGATAGCGTCGGCCAGCCAGTCCTCGATCTGGCCGTGCACCGTGCTGCCGGGTTGCCGGGTGATGATCGGCGGATTGTGCGGCAGCGGCGCCGTTGGCGCGGGGAATTCTGCTGTCGGCGTGCCGCGCGCTGCGGGCAGCCAGGAATACGGGCGTCGCTGCATGGTCCCAGTGTCCTCTCCGCGCAGCCGGGGTGTGGCGGGCAGTAAGTCGGCCTGGGGCGTATGCCGTGGCCCGCGTCTAGAAAGCCCGGATCGGCGGGCCGCGCAGACTTGCGGTCCTGGCTGCGGGGACGACCCCCGCGGCCCCGCGGAGTCGCAGCGGCCCGCCGATCCGGCGGAGAGCGCGCCGCCCTCCCCGCCAGCGGCCAGGCCACGGGGCGAGACCCAATCAGGCGCCACGGCGCGCTCTCCTGCTTGCATGCTCTACGCGGCCCCTCGGGCGGGCACCGGCTCGCCCTCGGGCGCCGTCACCGGCGCGAACTCCTTGGTCCTGCCGGTGACCAGGTAGTAGATAGCGCCGATCAGGACGATGACGACGAACACCGTCCACAGGATCGGAATATCGTTCAGGAAGCCGAGGTGGAAGTTGAGCTGAGCCGGGGCAACGGTCTGCTTCGGTTCTGGGTTGCTCGCGATCCGCGGCCACGCGAAGTTGACCAGCATCGCGCCGCCATAGACCAGGCCCACAAGGTTTATCGCGAGGCCCCATCGCCCGAGCTTGAACGGAGCCGCGGTCCGCGGCCAGCCTCGCAGCCGGTCACGCAGGATGGCCAGGTTGCCCAGGAAGTAGCTGAGGTAGATCAGCGCGGTCGCGGCGATCGCGATGGTCCCGGCCCCGGAGTACTGGATGAACGGGATCGCCGAGATTACCGCGATCGTGACGCAGGTCCAGACCGGCGTGTGCAGGGTCGGCGACACCCTGGCCAGCGGCTTGGAGAACGGCAGCTGGTTGTCGCGGGCCATGCCGAACGTCAGCCGGATGGTTGCGGCCAGGATCGACAGGCAGCAGACGAAGATGGCCGCGGACACCACGAGGAGGTAGATCGTCGCGAACGGGTGTGAGAAGTTCGCCTCGATGATGTTCTGCGGGCCCCAGCCGGCCCCGCTGTTGCCGACCAGCGCCCTGTGCATGTTCGGGATCGCCATCAGCGTGCCCAGCAGGAATACGCCGCCGATGATGAACGCGCCCACGACCGAGAACAACACTGCCTTCGGCGCGGCCCGCCTCGGGTCACGGGTTTCCTCGGCCAGAGTCGACGCGGTGTCGAAGCCGTAGATCACGAACAGGCTCATGAACATCGCGAGCAGGAAGGTATTCGCCCCGACGTGCAGCCCCGCGCTGTTGGTGACCACGCGGAAGCCCTGGTGGTTGTGAAAGGCCAGCAGCACGAGGGCGAACACGAACATGCCGAGGATCTCGAACAGGACCCCGGTGTTGTTGATGATCGCGACCAGCCGCACACCGTAGATGTTCAGCACGGTGATCACGACCAGAGCGATCAGCGCGAGCACGAGCTCGGTGTGCAGGTAGGTTGTCGAGCTTCCGGCTCCGAGGCTATGCCAGCCGAGGCCGTTGAGGGCAGGGATGAGCGCGATCGGCAGCGTCCCGACCACGGCCGTGACCGTGATGATGCCCGCGAACAGGTAGATCCAGCCGGTGAACCAGGAATAGGTCCTGTTGGCCATGTACTTGGACCACTGGAACACCGAGCCGGCCAGCGGGAAGTGGCTAGTGACCTCGGCGAAGTTCAGCGCGATGATGAACTGCCCGAGGGCGACGACCGGCCAGGTCCAGATGAATACGCCGCCGATCGTGGTGAGACCGAGCGCGAATAGCGTGAAGATTCCGGTCGACGGCGAGATGTAGCTGAAGGCCACGGCGAACGAGCTGAACCCCCCCAGCGACCGTTTCAGCTCCTGCCGGTAGCCAAATCGGGCAAGGTCGGCCGAGTCCCGGTCGTGACCGCTGCTGACGTCCGATGTGGCGCTCACGGGCGGGTCCTCGCTATCGCTGCGACCGTCGATGACGCGTAGCGTAGGTGCCGCGTATGCTAACTGTCCAGACCCTAAGCTGACATTCGGGATAGCCGGGCAAAACACCGGCCTTTTCGTCTAGACCTTTGCGGGATTCGCTCATAGCCTGCGGGAGTGAGTGCTCAGACAGTGTCTGATCGGGTCGAGGACGTGCTCTCCAGGGTGCCAAGCCTGACCGGAGCGCGCATGGTCAGCGGGCTTCCCGGCGGGCTGACCAACCAGAACTTCAAGGTCGTCACCGGCAGCGGGTGCTACGTCGCGCGGATCTGGTCGGACTACGGCGCTCTGCTCGGCATCGACCGCGAGCGCGAGTACCGCAACTCCGTGCTCGCCGCGCAGGCCGGAGTCGGTGCGCCCGTGGTCGAGTTCCGGCCGGAGGACCGGGTCATGGTGCTCGGCTTCGTCGAGGGCAGGACGCTGAGCAGCGCCGACGTCGCGGACGCCGCGATGATCCCGCGGATAGCCGCGGCCTGCCGGACCCTGCACGCGGCCGGCCGGTTCGTCGGCGACTTCGACATGTTCGAGATCCAGCCGCGCTACTACGCCACCGCGACCGCGGCCGGGATGCGGATTCCGGCAGGCTACGCGGACCTGCTGCCCGCGTTCGAGGCCGCACGCGGCGCGCTCGCCGTACGGGACGAGGGCACCGTTCCGTGCAACAACGACCTGCTGGCGGCCAACTTCATCGACGACGGCGCGCGGCTGTGGCTGATCGACTACGAGTACTCCGGCAACAACGACCCCTGCTTCGAGCTCGGCAATGTCGCCGCCGAGTCCGGGCTGGACGGCCCCGCGCTCGCCGCGCTCGTCACCGCGTACTACGGCCGCGCGCGGCGCAGCCGGATCGCGCGGGCGCAGCTGTTCGGGCTGGTGGCCAGGTACGGCTGGACGCTGTGGGGCGCGATTCAGCACGCGCGCAGCGAACTCGACTTCGACTTCTGGTCGTGGGCGATGGAGAAATTCGAGGTGGCCGCGGCCGGCTTGCGCAGCCCGGGGTTCGCCCGGCTGCTCAGCGACGTGCAGGACGAGGACTGACATGGGAACGGGGCCGAGGGCGGTACCGCTGACCGCGGGGCCGCTGACCGCGGGGGACCTGCCCGGCCGGGCTCGGGCCGTGATCATCGGCGGCGGCGTCATCGGTACCAGCGTGGCCTATCACCTCACCGCCCTGGGCTGGACCGACGTGCTGCTGCTCGAGCAGGGCCAGCTGTCCTGCGGTACCACCTGGCACGCGGCGGGCCTGGTCGGCCAGCTGCGGGCCTACGAGGCCGGGACCCGCCTGGTGCAGTACTCCGCCCGGCTGTACGAGCAGCTGGAGCAGGAGACGGGGCAGGCGACCGGATTCCGGCGCTGCGGCGGCGTCATCGTGGCCAGGACCGCGGACCGAATGACGGCGCTGCGCCGCACCGAGGCCACCGGGCAGGCCTACGGCATCGATTGTGAAGTGATCAGCGCCTCGGAAGCAGGGCAGCGCTATCCGCTGCTGCGCACCGATGATCTGGTCGGCGCGCTCTGGCTGCCGGGCGACGGCCGGGCTGACCCGGTTGACCTGACCGCGGCGCTCGCGCGCGGCGCCCGCCGGCGCGGCGCGGTGATCCGCGAGCGGGTCCGGGTCACCGGCATCATGAGCCGCGGCGGGAGGGTCACGGGGGTGCGCACGGACTGCGGCGACGTCGAGGCCGAGGTGGTGGTCAACTGCGCGGGGCAGTGGGCCAAGCAGGTGGGCGCCATGGCCGGGGTGACGGTCCCGCTGCACTCGGCCGAGCATTTCTACGTGGTCACCGAGCAGATCCCTGGCGTGCATACGGGACTGCCCGTGCTGCGTGACCCCGACGGCTACACCTACTTCAAGGAGGAGACCGGCGGCCTGGTCGTCGGCGGCTTCGAGCCGGAGGCCAAGCCGTGGGTCGCGCCGGAGGAGCTGCCGTTCCCGTTCGAATTCCAGCTGCTTGACGAGGACTGGGACCACTTCAGCGTGCTGATGGACAGCGCGATGCAACGGCTGCCGGTGCTGGCAGAAACCGGGATCCGCAAGTTCTACAACGGGCCGGAGAGCTTCACCCCCGACAACCAGTTCATCCTCGGCGAGGCGCCGGAGCTGGCCGGGTTCTTCGTCGCCGCGGGCTTCAACTCGGTCGGCGTCGCCTCGGCGGGCGGGGCCGGCCTTGCGCTCGCGCAGTGGATCACCGACGGGCAGCCGGACACGGACCTGACCTCCGTGGACATCCGCCGGTTCGCCGCGTTCAACGGCAACAGCCGATGGCTGCGTGACCGGGTCAGCGAGGTACTCGCCGTGCACTACGCGATCCCGTGGCCGAACCGCGAGCTGGAGACCGGCCGGCCGTTCCGGCGCTCGCCGATCTACCCGCAGCTCGCGCAGGCGGGCGCGTGCTTCGGCAGCAAGATGGGCTGGGAACGGGCCAATTTCTTCGCCCCGCTGGGAGAGTCCGCGGTGATCGAGTACTCCTGGGGTCAGCAGAACTGGCAGCCGTGGTCATCGGCGGAGCAGGAGGCTACCCGGCAGCGGGTCGCGGTGTTCGACCAGACCTCGTTCTCCAAGTACCTGGTGTCGGGCGAGGACGCCGAGGCCGCACTGCAGTGGCTGTGCACCAACGACGTCGCGGTACCGCCGGGCCGCACCGTGTACACCGGCATGCTCAACGATCGCGGCACCTACGAGTCCGACATCACCGCGACCCGGCTGTCGGCCACCGAGTACCTGCTGGTGGCGAGCTCGGCCACCACCGAGCGGGACGCCGACCTGATCCGGCGCCACGCCCCGGCGGGCAGCCACGTGACGGTCACCGACGTGACGTCGGCCTATGCCGTCTACGGCGTCATGGGACCCGCGTCCAGGGAGCTGCTCGGCCGGCTGACCAGGGTCGGCCTCGACGACCCGGCGTTCCCGTTCGGCAGCAGCGCCAGCATCGACCTCGGGTACGCCACGGTGTGGGCAACGAGGATCACCTACGTCGGCGAGCTGGGGTGGGAGCTGTACGTGCCCACCGAGTTCGCCGTCGGCGTCTACGAGGACCTGATGGCAACAGGCGCTGACCTCGGCGTGGCCAACGCCGGCTACTACGCGATCGAGTCGCTGCGCCTGGAGAAGGGCTACCGTGCCTTCGGCCGCGAGCTCACGCCCGACTACAACCCGGCCGAAGCCGGCCTGCTGTTCGCCTGCAAGCTGGGCGGAAGCCTCGACTTCCTTGGCCGGGAGGCGGTCGAGAAGGCCATGACGGACGGGCCGCGGCGGCGGCTAGTCTCGGTTGTGCTGGCCGACGGCAGCGCGATGCTGTGGGGCGGCGAGCTGCTGCTGCGCGACGGGCAGGCGGCCGGCCAGCTGACCTCGGGTGCCTTCGGGGCCACGCTAGGCGCGGCGGTCGGACTTGGCTACCTGCGGGACCCGGCGGGTGGCGTCGTCACAGCGGACTTTGCCCGGTCGGGCAGCTATCAGGTCAACGTCGGCGGGCATCTGGTGGACGCGGCGGTCAGCCTGCGTTCGCCGTACGATCCGGCGGGCAGCCGGGTCAGGCCGGTCCCGTCGTCGAGGCCTGCCGGCTAGCCTCGCAAGGACGGCGTAACCGGACAGAAGCGGCGGCTGCTAGCCGGGGGACGACCCCCGTAACCCCCGAGAGGAGGCTGCCAATGACCGTCAGCGTCTTCGATCTGTTCAAGATCGGTATCGGGCCGTCGAGCTCACACACGGTCGGTCCGATGCGAGCCGCGGGCATGTTCGCCCGCTCGCTGCAGACCGGCGGCCTGCTGCCGGCGGTGGCGGGGGTGCGGGTCGAGCTGTTCGGGTCGCTGGGTGCGACCGGGCACGGGCACGGCAGCGTCAAGGCCGTGGTGCTCGGCCTGGCCGGGCACGAGCCTGAGACCGTCGACCCGGCCCTGGCCGGGCCGCTGGTGGAGCAGGTCCGGGCGAGTGGCACGCTGCCGCTGCTTGGCACCCACCCGATTGTCCTCGACGTGGACGAGGACATCGTCTTGCACCGCCGCAAGCGGCTGGAGTTCCACTCCAACGGGATGCGGTTCGCGGCCCTGGACGCGGCCGGTGCCGAGCGGTTTGCCCGGACCTACTACTCGGTGGGCGGCGGGTTCGTGCTGGGCGAGGACGAGGCCGGCCGGCCGGCGCTGGTCGCCGACCCGACCCCCGTTCCCTACCCGTTCTCCAGCGGCGCGGAACTGCTGGCGCACACGGCGCGCACCGGCCTGCCGACCAGCGGGATCATGCTGGGCAACGAGTTGGCCCGCCGGGACAAGGCCGAGGTCGAGGCCGGGCTGCTGCGCATCTGGGCGGTGATGCAGGAGTGCGTGCAGCGCGGCAGCTGCTCTGAGGGGGTGCTGCCCGGCGGGCTGAAGGTCCGGCGCCGGGCCCGCGCGCTGCGCGAGACGCTGGAGCGGACCGGCGACACCGCCGACCCGCTGTATGCGATGGAGTGGGTCACCCTGTACGCGCTGGCGGTGAACGAGGAGAACGCCGCCGGAGGCCGGGTCGTCACCGCGCCGACCAACGGCGCTGCCGGGATCATCCCGGCCGTGCTGCACTACTACACCAGGTTCGTGCCTGGCGCCGATGACGCCGGCATCATCAGGTTCCTGCTGACGGCCGGCGCGATCGGCGTGCTGTTCAAGGAGAACGCCTCCATTTCCGGTGCCGAGGTCGGCTGCCAGGGCGAGGTCGGATCGGCGTGCTCGATGGCGGCGGCGGGCCTGGCCGAGGTGATCGGCGGCACCCCCGCGCAAGTGGAGAACGCGGCCGAGATCGGGGTCGAGCACAACCTCGGCCTGACCTGCGACCCGGTCGGCGGGCTGGTTCAGATCCCGTGCATCGAGCGGAACGCGATCGGCGCGGTGAAGGCGATCACCGCGGCCAGGATGGCAGTCCGGGGCGATGGAACGCACACCGTCTCCCTGGACAAGGCGATCAAGACCATGCGCGAGACCGGTGCCGACATGAAGATCAAGTACAAGGAGACCGCCCGCGGCGGCCTCGCGGTCAACGTCGTCGAATGCTGACGACGGTGCCTCAGCCCTTTGGCGTCAGCCCCTGCCTCAGCCCTTGCCTCAGCCCGCTCGCGGTGGCAGGGCGAGGACTTCCGCCGCGGCCTCGGCCTGACCCAGGCCGTGCACAAGCGCCTCGGCCATCTGGGCGGCCCGATCGGTCAGCTGGCCGAGCTCGGACACCGCGAGCTCGTCGGCTGCCGTCCGCGCGAGCAGGTCGAAATACGCGTCGTTGAGGCCGGCCTGACGCAGGGACGACTGCCAGTCCCGCAGTGCGGCATCCGCGACCGCGACCTGGTCGGCGTAATTCTCGAGTGAGCTGATCCGCCGGGTGGTGGCCGCCACCGCCACGTCGAGCGCTTGGTGCTGCGCCTCCACCACCGCCGCCGTCATCTCGCCGACACTGGCATCGGTGGCAGGCAGCGCCCGCACCCTGGTGAAGCTGCGCAGCGCGCAGGCGATGTCCCACTCGTGCCGGCGTAATGCCGGCCCGTCGGCGTCGAACAGGCCGACGGCCAGGACCTCGGACCCGAGGACCTCATCGACCGCGCGCTGTGCTCGCGCCAGCAGCGTCCGCATGTCCCAGTCCAGGTCGGCCGCGAAGATCACGCGGCCAGGAAACCGGTCGAGCTGCCGGTTCAGCTGGCGCCGCTGCCCGCGACTCGCGGCGCTGCCGAGGCCGATCAGCCTGCGCAGTTCGCCGGGCAGCTCCGGGTCGCAGGCCGCCCTAGCCCACAAAGCCCTGCCGCTCGTCATGCCGCCCGCCCGGATCGGCTCGCCCGCTGCGACGTTGTCGCCTCGCCATCGATCGTAACCCGTGCGGCGCCGGCATGCCGGGCGGGCCGGCGCGCAGGCCCGCCCTAGTGGCCAGCCGGGCCGGTGTCGGCGGCCTCCTGCAGCAGCGCGGACTGGGCCTTGTCGGCGGCGCGCCGCTCGCGCAGGTAGGTCTTGGCAATGACGCGGGCGTAGCGCAGCCCGTAGGCCAGGTTGCGGCCCTTCTTGCTCTCGCCGGACAGGCGCTGCCGCATAACGGTGGGCACCTCAGCCACCCGGTAGCCCTGCAGGAGAGCACCGATCAGCAACTCGGAGGTCTGGTACTGCGGCTGGGTCTGCCGGACGGTGCCGGTGAGCTCGGCTCGCATCAGCCGCAGGCCGCTGGAGGTGTCGGTGATCTTGCTCCGGGTCAGCGCGCTGATGACCAGCGCGAAGAACCTGACGCCCGCGTTGCGGAACAGGTCGGTGTTCTCGGTCTGGCCGAGCTGACGCGACCCGATCGCGAAGTCGGCCTGATCGGCCTCCAGGATCCGCACCATGCCGGGCAGGTCGGCCGGATCCCACTGGCCGTCGCCGTCGAGCGTGGCGATGTACCTGGCGCCGCCCTCGCGGGCGATCCGGTAGCCAAGCCGGAGGGCGACCCCGTGCCCGCGGTTAGCGGACAGGGTGCAGACAAGCGCGCCATGGCTCTGGGCGAGATCGCTCGTCCGGTCAGTGCTGCCGTCGTCGATCACGAGCAGCGACACCGGCACGTCCAGGATCTGCTCCGGTACCTCGTCAAGCACCGCGCCGATATTGTCGGCCTCGTTGAAGGCGGCAATGACCACCACAAGAGGCTGCAGCTTGAGGTCTGGATAAGTGGTGGCAAACGCGGTGAGCGCTGTGCCGGTCACTTGCGCCGTATCCGGTGCCTCCCGCAGCGCGTGGTAGCTCACGTCTGCTGGCTTCTCGCGCCTCGACATCAGCGATGGTCTCCCGATCCGGCCAAACGATTGTGACGGTCCACAATAGCCGCAAAGTTGGACTCGCCGACATGATTCAACGTGTTCGAGTGCCCCGCGCGGCTGCGTGCAGTTACCGACGGTACAGTCCCCCGCTGGCTGACGGAGGCGAACTTAGCGCTCAGGATCTGGTGTCTACCCGCCCGTCGCCGGGTCATGCCGGGCCGGGCGGAGATCGGCGAGCCAGCCAAAAGCGCTGGTCCGGGCGGGTACGAGGGCAGCGCGACGGCCCGGCCATCGGCTCTCGGGCAGGCGGGCACGGCCATCCTTCGGATCTGCTGAAGAATTGGTAACGACTCCGTATCCCGGCTGGTCCCGTACCGGCCCCGCGGGGCCAATGCTGCGAGAGACAACGGGAGTGAAGACGTTCCAGGCAGGATACTGGAGGCTCAGCGCCGCACCTTCTGGCCACACGGTTCTTGACCGGCCCATGACCGGCTAAAGGCTGGCAGAGGCCGGCGAGAGGCGGCGCGGCCGGGCGGTCGCAGTGACCATTAGTATTTATGCGGTAACGACAGGTCACGGGAGCGGGCCGAAATCGCGACCTCGGGCTTTTCCCGGTAAGCTAAATCAGCCCCGCGGCTAGGCAGGGGCTCCGAGCGGTTCCGCGCCCTGGAGCCTGGGAACGAGCCCGACGGGTCAGGGCGGCGGAGTAGCTCAGTCAGGCAGAGCAAGCGGCTCATAATCGCTGTGTCGCCGGTTCAAGTCCGGCCTCCGCTACTACCTTGTACCACCCGGGTCGCCCGCCAGGGCGGCGCGATGTTCAGACGAGAGAGGGGCACGCCACGTGGCTGCGACCGATGTCAGGCCCAAGATCACACTGGCTTGCCAGGAGTGCAAGCACCGCAACTACATCACGCGGAAGAACCGCAGGAACGACCCCGACCGGCTGGAGCTGAGCAAGTACTGCCCGTTCTGCCGCAAGCACCAGCCGCACCGCGAGACCCGCTAGCGTGCATGGCCGTTAACCGGGACTTCGTAGGCCGCACGTTCCCCCCCTCGGAGCCGTACGAGGTAAGCCGCGTCAAGATCGCGGAATTCGCGGCCGCGATCGGCGACCCGAGCCCGGTGTTCAGGGACCAGGCCGCCGCGCGGGCGGCGGGCCATCCCGACGTCATCGCGCCGCCTACCTTTGCGATCGTGATGAGCATGGCAAGCGCGGGCGTCGCGATCTCCGACCCTGGCCTGGGCCTGAACTACGCGATGGTCGTCCATGGCGAGCAGCGGTTCACCTACGAGCGGCCGATCGTGGCGGGTGATGTCCTCATCGCGCAGCCCACGATCACAGAAATCAGGGACGCGGGCCGCAACGTCATGCTGACTACAAGCACGCAGATTCGCACGGCCGACGGCGAGCTGGTGTGTACCGCGGTCGGCACGCTGGTCGAGCGGGGGGCGTGATGAGCGGGCAGGTCAGCTACGAGTCGGTGGCGGCCGGAGCCGAGCTGCCGGAGGTCAGCTACCCGGTCAGCCGGCTGAGCCTGGTCAAGTACTGCGGTGCGTCCGGCGACTTCAATTTCATCCACTGGAGCGACCGGATCGCCAGGGCCGTCGGCCTCCCTGACGTGATCGCCCACGGCATGTTCACGATGGCGCAGGCGGGCCGGTACGTCACAGACTGGGCCGGTCCTGGTGCCGTCGTCACCGAGTTCGGGGTCAGGTTCTCGTCGATGGTCGTCGTTCCTGATGACGACACCGGCGCGACGATCGAGGTCACCGGCCAGGTCGAGGAGAAGCTCGACGGGAGCAGGGTTGCCATCGTACTGACCGCCAGGTCGGCCGGCGCCAAGGTGCTGACCAGGGCCCGCGCGGTGGTACGGCTGCCCTGAGCCGGCTCCCGCGGGCAGGCCGATGACTGTGCACCCGGCGGATGAGCCACCGACTCCGGTGCGTGCGCTGGCCGAGCGCCGGGCGCAGGCGCGCCAGTCCAGGGACTTCGCCGCCGCCGATCAGTTGCGGGCCCAGATCGGCGAGCTTGGCTGGACCGTGACTGACGGGCCCGGCGGATACGCGCTCACGCCCGCGGAGCCAGCCGGCTCCGCCGCCGCTGACCACTATCAGGTCCTGGCTGACCCGGCGGCCATCCCGCCGGCCGTTGGCCGCGGAGGGTTGCGGGGGGTCGTCCCCCCTGGCGAGCACGCCAGCGGCTCGCGGTCGGCCACCGTGGCGCTGCTGGTGGAGGGCTGGCCCGACGACCTGCGCGAGTGCGTCGCGGCGCTGCTCGCGCACGCACCGGGCGGCGTGATCATCAGCGCGCTGGACGTCGGTAACCGCGAAGGTGCCGGGGATGTGCTGCATGAGCTGGCAGTCGCTCATCCCGGCCGGATAGAGGAATGGCACGTCGCTGCCAGCCCCGGCTGGGGAGCGAGCCGCAATGCACTGCTGCGAGCCGACCCGGCTCCCGTGCACGTGATCATGGAGACGTCCACCATCCTCACTGGCGACGTCATCAGCCCGCTGCTGGCCGCCGTCGCCGCCGACGGCGTGGTTGCCGCGGCCTGGCGCGGCGCCGACCCCGACCGCGACCTCCGCGGTTTCCACAACGCCGGGCCCGGACCGGTGTCCGCGCTGCTTGGCTACCTGCTGGCCGTCCGCGCCGACGCGGCCAGGGCGGCCGGCGGCCTGCCGGCCAGGGCACGCTTCTACCGGAACGCCGACCTGGAGTTCTCGCTGCGGCTGAGCCCGGCCGGGCAGCTGGTGGTGCCCGAGGGCGACCTGCCGGTCCGGCAGTCAAGGCACCGCGGGTATCACGACACCGATCCGCAGTACCGGGACCGGGAGTCGCGGCGCAACTACCGACGGGTCCTGGCGCTGCTCAGGGCCCGGGTCGGCGGGTAGCGGCGCCGGACCGGATCCGGCCTCGCCCCCGACGCAGGAAACGCGCCACCCGCGATGGCGAATGCGGTGGCAATCCCGACCCCTATTCCTCGATGTACTCCTCGATCGTCTCCCGCTCGACCTGGCCAGTCGGCTCGACCATTCCGCGCCGCGAGCTGATCAGTCCGCCCGGCACGAGCAGGCGGTTAAACCGGGGTCTGTCGCGCGCGGTGTCCCTGGCCGCCGCCAGCTCGTCGTCCTCGTTCTTCACGACGAGGCTGCGGCGCAGCGGAAATTAGGCTGCGCGTGATCGCGAAGGCGAGGATGGCGCCCACCGCGACTAAGCCCAGCGAGGTGGCGGTCTTCATCTGGTGTCCCTTCTTCGGGCGGCCTTCCGGGCTGGCCGGCCACCAGGTTGGAGCTACGCGGTCAAACGGGGCGAGCCGGCCACTCGCTCGCGCAGGTAGGCGAGCGCTTCGGCGAGCAGCCTAGATACGTGCATCTGCGAGATACCGAGGTGAGCTCCGATCTCGGCCTGGGTCATGTTGCCGTAGAAGCGCATCAGCAGGATCTGCTGGAGCCTGTCCGGCAGGTCATCCCAGTGCGTCCAGACGGCCTGCATGTCCAGTACGTGGTCAAGCTGCGGATCGTCGGCGCCCAGCAGGTCTCCGACCGTGATGGAGCCGCTGTCCAGGGCCGCAGGCGAGTCGAGGGAAGAGGCACGGAAGGCGAGGTCAGCGCGCCGCGCCTCGATGACGTCTTCTACGGTGACGCCGATGTGCTGGGCGAGTTCGGCGTCCGTTGGCACCCGGCCCAGGGCGTGGGTCAGGTCGCCGCCCGCATTCCGCAGCTGGAGCCGGAGTTCCTGGAGGGTCCGCTTCACGTGCACGTGCCAGCGCTTGTCGCGGAAATGCCGCCTGATCTCGCCGCTCACGCACGGCTGGGCGTATCCGGCGAGCGTGTTCCCCACGGCCGGATCGAAATTGTTGATGGCCTTCAGCAGGCCGACGTAGCCGACCTGCATGAGCTCCTCCGATGACTCGGGGCTGTTACGGAACGGCTGCACGCAGGACCGCACCAGCGGCTGATACCGCAGTACGAGCGCCTCGCAGGCCAGTTCGCGCAACCCGCTGCCGCGCGGGAGCGATTGGACCATCTCCAGCAGGCGTGTGTCGTCGCATTCCTCAAGGTCACTGGCCCTGGTCGGCCTGAGCTGGCTCACGGTCCTCGTCATCCCCGGTCACCTCCGGCAGGTCAGCGGAAACCTGCGCTAGCTGTTCGTGCCCCGCAGGCGGCACCCCAACATGCGCGCCGACGGCGGCCGCCGGGCGCCGGCCATCCATCAGCTCGCCCAGGGGCACCCGAGTCCCCGGCACGGGCGCCACCTCGTCGACGAACCGGTGCAGCCGGGCCCGGGCCAGCCGCGGCAAACGTGTGCCGCCGTTCCGGCTCGTCGGGTCCACGAGGACATGCGGTATAACCGGCAGTTTCTCGGTCAGCCGGCAGCCGATCTGGTCCGCGAGCGCCTCGACCTGGCCGACCTGGCCGGCCGGGACGTCGTCGCTGAGGTCGACGGGCGCCCCGATGATCAGGCGATCGGGGCCGCTCGACCCGCTGCGCGGCACCGCCGGCCTGTGGCGACAGCGAGCGGCCGGCTGGCGACGTCAGGGCTACGGCGAGCGCAGCTGGCCGTCACCAGTAGTACCAGTGGCGACGGCGCGGGCGGGCGATCGTCTCGCCGACGCGGAGCACGAAGCCGAGCAGCCAGATGATCAGCGCCACGATCGCTATCCACCACAAGATGTGCAGAGCGAAGCCGAATGCGCCCAGGAGAATGATGATGAGCAGGGCGACAAGAACGACAGCCATCGCAATCCTCTCGTTGTAAGACGCGGTCCAGCTACCCGCCGTCGCAGGCTCAAACATCCGTAGCCGCCAGCGCGGGCCGGCACGCGCGCCAGCGGGACGCTGACCGCCGCGGGCGCGTTGTCGAGGGCCGAGTACTGGGAGTTCGCCAGGACCGCTTCCCGCTGAAACTGCCACTGATGCGCGCGGGTAGCGTCGGACAGCGCGGATTCCGGGAGGTCGATCGCACTGAACGGGCAGATCAATGTCGCGGTCAGGTCGGCCAGGGCCAGGTCGACCAGTGCGTCGTTCCGTGCCGCCTCGCACATCTGGGCCGACGACCGGCCGGCCCAGACAGACTCGGCGACGATCCGGGCCCGGCGGCCAAAGTGCCGTTCGGCGAACGAGCGGAGAGCGGGAATGATCCTGGCCGGATTACCGTCGGCTGCCGCCATGTCAGGCACTGCACTCCTCAAGGCTCACGAGCTACATGTCGTCTCCAGGGTCACGAGCGTGCTACTTCCCAGCGTTGCCCCGGCCATGCAATGCAGCGCCGAATTCGGTACGCACCTACTATGGGGAGGTAATAACTTCCTTGCCGGGATCGAGCCTCCTGGGGCGGCGCGTGGATGGACTGGTGCTCTCGTCCGAGCAGCGCGACGGCAACTTCGTCGTCACAGTTGCCGGTGACCTGGACATAGTGACTAGTCCCGCCCTCGACGAGTGCCTGACCGCCGCCCGGGGCAGTGGAAACCGCGTCGTGCTCGATCTATCGGGCGTGGATTTCATGGACACCAGTGCGCTGGCGGTCATCGTCGGGCACTGGAAGCGGCTGGAGGCGGCCGGTGGCTCGCTGGCCCTGGCCGGCGCACGCTATCGCTACACCAAGACGCTCTGGATCACCGGCCTAGCTGACCGGCTGAGCCTGTACGACAGCGTGGAGGCGGCGCTGACGGCCGGGGGGTGACGGAGCCGAGAATGTCCATCCCGGACCTGGCCACGCGCACCGCGAGCCTGCTCAGCCTGCAGACCGCCACCGAGGAGCGGGCGCTCTATCAGCTTGCCGACCTGGCTGCGAGCCAGGTGCCCGGATGCTGCGCGGCGTCGGTGACGCTCTGGCGGTACGGCGAGGTAGCGGGTCAGGCATCGAGCCATCCGGACGCGACCCGGCTAGTCCAGGTTCAGCTCGAAGCCGGGACCGGCCCGATGGTAGACGCGCTCGCCGGCCGCGGGCCGGTGCGCTGCGCCGACGTCCTCACCGAGTCCCGCTGGCCGCAGTACACCACGGCGGCCGCCCGGCTCGGGGTGCGGTGCAGCGTCACGCTCTGTGCTGGCGAGGACGAGATGACCGTGGCGCTGGCGCTGCTCGCGGCCCGGCCGAGGGCCATCGCGCCCGAGCAGGTTCAGCTCGCAGAGCTCGTGGCGGCCTACAGCGCCGTCTTGGTCGGCGCGGTGTCTGACTACCGGGATTCGCAGCGGACCCGGGCCCAGCTGCAGGATGCCGCGGCCGGGCGGGCACTGGTCGACCAGGCCAAGGGGATCTTGATGCACGCGCTGAGCTGCACGGCGGACGAGGCGCTCGCCAGGATCAGGGACGTGTCGCAGCGAAGCAACCTGCGGGCCACGGATGTCGCCGCCCGGGTAATCGACGCCCACGGCGGCAACCTCGAGGAGCTGAAGTTCCCGGTCAGTCAGCGCGGTGGCCGGCGTCGGCACGCCTGATCCGCTCTGACCTGGTCATGGCCTGGCGCGGGGCCACGGGGCCGATACGCTGGAGATCATAAGATGGAGGTCGAGCTGCATTATGGCGGACATTCCCGGCAAGGCGGCGTCGGGCGCCATCGCGGGCCTGCAGTCCCGTAGCGCGGCCCTACGCAAGGCCGCTGCCAACCCGCGGGCCGCGGATCGCGCCCTGCTCGACGCGGCACTGACCGAGCTGGATGCCGCCATCGAGTCGCTGGTCGCCGGCAGCGGGGCGCTCGCGGGCAAGGACGGCAACGGTGCCGGAGGACAGCCGGAGCGGCGACTGCTGCAGGCTATCTTCGGTCAGACGCCGGTCCCGCTGCTGGTGATCGACGGCGAGAACATTGTGCGGCGGGCGAACCTCGCCGCCTGCGAGCTACTCGGCGTCGGCCCCGGCTATGCCACCGGCCGGGCCCTCACGTCGATGATCGAGCCGGCCGGGCACGCACCGCTGCGATCTCAGCTGGCCGCCGTACGCCGGAGCCGCGCGGCTGCCAGCGCGAGCTGCAGTCTGCTGGCTGCCGACGGTGAGATCACATGCTCAGTCGACATCCGGATGCTGGAGATCCGCGGCGACGATGACCGGCTGCTGCTGGCGCTGCGGGCGGGCGGGACGGCTGCGGCGAACCGCGCCCCCGGCGAGACCAAGCCCGCTGATACCAGACACGGCAGTGGCAAGCAGGCGCGCCGAGGGCAGCAGCGTACCGATGACCCGCAGATTGCCGCGCAGATCCGGCGGACCGATCTGCTCGCCGACACGGCGAGGCTCCTGCTGGAGAACGCGGCCGCAAGCGAGTCCGTCATACTCCAGCGGTGCGCGCGGCTGCTGGCCGCCGAACTGAACGCCTGGGTCATCGTGGACGTGGTCAGGCGCGGCCCGCTGCAGCGTCATTTCGTGGCCGGGCCCGAGGACCCGGCGTCGGCGCGCCTGGCTCAGCTGGTGTCCGCGGTAGCACCGGGGCCCGGTTCCGCGCCGCACGAGGCGGTCGAGTCGGGTAGCACCCGGCTGGTCGCGCACGCCGAGGACGAGGCGGCACTGGGACACGACAGTGCGGGCACGCCAGTGCTGCCGCAGCTGGGCCCGTCGCTGCTGGTCGTGCCGGTCGCCGACGGCCGCCGCGTCCTCGGGGCCCTGACCCTGGTCCGCAGCGCGCAGGCTGGCTACTTCGGCCTGCCCGATGCCGGACTGGTCGAGCAGATAGCCGGCCTGCTGGCCCGCGCGATCTCCGCGCGCCGGCTGCTGACCAGGCAAAGCGAGACCGCAGCGGCACTGCGGTCGAGCCTGCTGCCGCCGGTGCTCAAGGTCGTGCCCGGCGTCGAGATTGCCGCCGCGCATCTGGCGCCTACGCGCGGCCGCGAGGTTGGCGGCGACTTCTACGACGTGTACCCGACTCCAGACGGCTGGGGCGTCGCGATCGGCGATGTCTGCGGTAAGGGTGACGATGCCGCCGCAGCCACCGCGGCGGCACGGCACGCGATCCGGGTGCTGTCGCACTGGAACCCCGATCCCGCGCAGGTGCTGCGCGGCGCGAACGAGATCATGCTGACCGAGGAGTTCGGCAGCCGCTTCGTTACCGCCGATGCCGCTCATCTGAGCTGGCGGGACCGCAGGCTGCGGGTCGTGCTCGGCAGCGCCGGACATCCCGGGCCCGTCCTGCTGAAGCCCGATGGCTGGGTGCAGGCGCTGGCCGGGGGCGGTGTGGCGCTCGGAATATTCCCCGATCCGGAGCCGGCGACGCAGGAGCTCGAGCTGGATCCCGGCGATGTGCTGTTCTTCTTTACTGACGGCCTGACCGGGGCGCGCAGCCCGCAGCAGTCCTATCTGGAGGAGATACTGACCGACGCGCTGGCCGGACTTGCGGGTCGGCACGCGGCCGACATCGTCTCGGAGATGCGCAAGGTGGTCCTGGACTTCTCCGGCGGCGTGCTGCGCGATGACCTGACGATGCTGGCGCTGCGTGCGGGCGAGCCTCCTGTGACCTGACCGGTCAGGTGTTTCGGCTCGCCGCGGACCGGTAGCAATGCCGTCATGGCGACCACGCAGCAGGCGGACCCTGGTCACCGGGGTCGGCCAGAGGGCCGGCATGCCGAGCAGGCAGCAGCCGCGCGGGTTTACACTCCGGCCAGCCAGGGAACATGCGGTGCCTACGACTCCGTCTGCGGTGACGCGATAGTGGTTGGGGACATGCGGGACGATCCGGCGGGACCAGCCGGCCAGGTCGCGTTCGTGCTCGGCGGCGGCGGCGTGCTCGGCGCGACTCAGGTCGGCATGCTGCAGGCCCTGCTCGAGGCCGGGATCCGGCCCGGCGTGATCCTCGGCACCAGCGTCGGCGCGGTGAACGGCGCGGTCATTGCCGCGGACCCCTCCGAGGCCGGAGTCAGAGGCCTGGCCGATTTGTGGCAGTCCATGACAGATACCGGGATCTTTAGCGATACGGTCCTGTCTCGTGCGACGACGCTGGCGCGGCACCGCACGCATCTCTACTCTCCCGTGCCGTTCCGGCGGCAGCTTGAGGCGCACCTGCCGGAGACATTCGAGGATCTGCAGGTGCCGTTCCAGTGCGTCGCCGCCAGCATCGAGCGGGCCGGCGCGCACTGGTTCAGCTCCGGCAGCCTGCCGGAGGCGGTGCAGGCCTCGTGCGCCGTGCCGGGCCTGCTGCCCCCGGTGGAGATAGGCGGCGAGCACTTTCTCGACGGCGGGCTGGTGCACTCGATCCCGGTCGGGCGTGCGCTGGCACTGGGCGCGACGGAGATCTACATCCTGCACGTGGGCCGGATCGAGCAGCCGCTGGAACCACCTCGCTCGCTCTGGGATGTCTGCCTGGTCTCGTTCGAGCTGGCGCGGCGGCATCGCTTCGTGGAAGAGATGGCCGGCCTCCCGGCCGATGTGCGCGCGCACGTACTGCCGAGCGGGGAGGAGAACATGCCCCTGATCTCGATGCGCTACCGCGGCGCGGCCAGGGTCGCAACTCGAATCGAGCGTGGCCACCGGGCCGCGGCCGCATACCTGTCGGCGCTGTCGGCCAGCCGATGAGGCCACCGCCGCTGCTAGTCCGACGTGCCGTCATCGACGTCGTCTGGGTGCCGCTGGCGGCGGCCCTGGCTGTCCTGGCCACGATCCTCGCCCTGGTCACGGTGCCTCTCGGGCGTCGCCGCCGGGTGCCGCGCCTGACTCTGATGGCGGCACTGTACCTGCTGGTCGACGCCGCGCTCGTGGTCAGCTGCGCGGCGCTGTGGGTGCGTCATCCGGACCCGCGCCGCCGCGGACGTAGCTGGGCCGATGCGCATGAGCACCTGCTGCACCGGGCGCTGGCACTGCTTATCGCCGCGGCCGGGCCGCTGCTCGGCTTCCGTATGCAGGTCGAGGAGACCCCGGCTCGCGGGCGGCTAGCCGGCCGCCCGCTCCTCGTGCTCGCGCGGCACGGCGGGCCTGGCGACTCCTTCGCGATCGCGGAGCTGCTGCTTTCGCGCTATCAGCGACGGCCGGTCATCGTGCTCAAAGAGGTATTGCGCTGGGATCCGGGCCTGGACCTGCTGCTCAGCCGCATGCCGTCCTGCTTCCTGCCGGCCAGGGCCTCCGGCCGCGACCTGCCGGCCCGAGTGGCCGAGGCGGCCGCCAGTCTCGCCGAGACCGACGCGATTCTGATCTTCCCTGAAGGCGGCAACTGGACACCGCGCCGCCATCTCCGGGCGCTCGATCGGCTGCGGGACCGCGGGCGGCCCGCCGCTGCGGCCCGCGCCGCCGCCAACCCGCACGTG
>JASHOV010000203.1 GCA_030038495.1 Streptosporangiaceae bacterium | reverse complement strand
GGATGGGTGGACGGTAGCTGGTCCTGCCAGTAGGCGTAGGCCTTCGATCCGTTCGCGAACGTGGTCCAGCCGTCGGTGAAGCGGGTGGCCTGCGTCATCGCGACCATGCTGGCCCAGGTGGCGAATGACTCGTTCAGCCACAGGTCGTCCCACCATTTCATGGTCACCATGTCGCCGAACCACATGTGCGCCATCTCGTGCAGGATCGCCTCGGCCCTGGCCTCCCGCTCGGCGTCGGTGACCCTGGACCGGAAGACATAGTCCTCGAGGAACGTCACGCACCCGGCGTTCTCCATCGCGCCGGCCTTGTACTCGGGCACGAACAGCTGGTCGTACTTGCCGAACGGGTACCGGACGCCGAACGCACGGTGGTAGAAGTCGAAGCCCTGCCGCGTGAGCTCGAAGATCTCGTCCGGGTCGAGGTAGGCGGCCAGGGACTGACGGCAGTAGATGCCCAGCGGGATCCCGTCATGCTCGCTCGTTACCTCGTAGTAAGGGCCCGCGACAACGGCGGTGATGTAGGTGGGCAGCACCGGGGTGGGCGGGAAGTGCCAGCGGGCTGTGCCCGGACCGGCGGGCTGGCCGGCCAGGTCCGGTGCCATGTTGGAGATGACCTTCCAGTCGTCCGGCGCGGTCACCGTCAGCTCGAACGTGGCCTTGAGGTCGGGCTGGTCGAAGCAGGCATAGATCCGGTGCGCGTCGAAGGTCTCGAGGTCGGAGTACAGGTAGACGCCCTTGTCGGCCGGGTCGGTGAACCGGTGCAGGCCCTCGCCGGTGCGGGAGTAGGCGCAGTCCGCGGTGACCCGCAGCTCGTTGCGCTCGGCCAGGCCGGCCAGCCAGATGCGATCGCCGTCGAATGCGCCGCGCGCCACCGGCTCGCCGTTCAGCACGATCTCGGTAACCCGCGGCGCGGTGAGCTCGACGAAGGTTCCGGCACCCGGGCTCGCGCAGCGGAAGGTGATACTGCTCACAGAGCGGAAGGTGGGCTGCTCGCCGGTCAGGTCCAGGTCGACCTGGTATGACTCCACGCTGATCAGGCCGGCCCGCTCCCGTGCCTCGTCACGCGTGAGATTGCTGGCCACGGTGGTGCCGCCTTTCTGTCGTCGCTGTCGGCCCGGCGCCGGCGCGAGCGCGAGCCGTGCTCCAGGCATGGTTCTGGCTGGCCGCGGAATGCACAACGTATTTCTTCGGTTGCCGCGAACACACGACGTACCGCTGAGGAGCAAGCATGCCCGAGCAGGAGCCTACCCAAGTCGATTTTTGGTTTGATCCGCTTTGTCCGTGGGCCTGGATCACTAGCCGATGGCTGCTCGAGGTCGAGAAGGTCCGCCCCATCGCCGCCAGCTGGCATGTCATGAGCCTGGCCGTGCTGAACTCGGGCCGGGACGAGCTGCCCGAGCAGTACAAGGAGGCGATGGCCAAGGCGTGGGGCCCGGTACGGGTGTGCATCGCCGCCGAGCAGAAGTACGGCTCCGAGGTGCTGCTGCCGCTGTATACGGCGCTCGGCACCCGCTTCCACGACGACAAGGCCGAGCGGGACAGGGCCACGATCGAGGCCGCTCTCGCTGACGCGGGCCTGCCCGCCGAGCTGGCCGACGCGATGGACTCCACCGAGTACGACGATGCGCTGCGGGCCTCGCACGCCGACGGCATGGACCGGGTCGGCTACGAAGTCGGCACGCCTGTGATCTCCGTCGATGGCATCTCGTTCTTCGGGCCGGTGGTCTCACCGATCCCGCGCGGCGAGGCTGCCGCGCGGCTGTGGGACGGCGTGCTGATGGTCGCCGGAACCGACGGCTTCTTCGAGATCAAGCGCAGCCGGACCCGAGAGCCGATCTTCGACTGATGCCTGAACCGGCCCGGCCGGGCCTTCATCGGGTCTGCGTCACTTTCAACGTCCAGGAGCAGGTGGAGATCACCACGAGGTGATGGCTGGGACCGTCCGGGTTGATCGGCGTGGCCCCGCGGCCCCCGGCGCCAGACTGGCTGACGGTGGCACCGACGGCGCCGGGATTAGCGACCTCCACGACCAGCAGGCCGGCGTGCAGCCTCGCCGGGCACGTGTAGGCCCACTGAAGCAGCCAGGGACGGGCGTCATCGATCCGGAATGAACGGGTGGACCGGTCGCCGTAGCCGGCGAAGGCCCCGATGACGTGTCGCGCCCGCGCGGCGGCCGCGTCGGTCCTGTCGGCTTTGAGGCCCGTGGATGAGGTCGCCGCGGCCTGGTCCAGCCTGCTCGGGCTCGCTGTCGATATCACGAGCACGATCACCCCGATGACCAGGCATAACCCGGCCGCCCACGTGCCGCCCGCGACGAACAGCCGCAGGGCCCTGTGCACCTGCTGGCGCGTGTGCATCGACAGGGCGAAGGGCACGGCGGCGTGCTGCGGAGCGCGCAGCGGTCGGGGCCAGCCGTCAGGATCGGGGAAACTGGTCCGCATAGCCTCAGTCCGTTGTCGGGCGTCCTGTAACGGACAGTTGATGACTGCTGCTGGTTACTCTCAGGAAGCGTTCTATCACGACACGCATTGAGCGCTGGCCGTTACCGGAGTTTTGCCAGTTAGGAGGCTGTCGTACCTGTGCGCGGGCCGCGCCTCCTGCGCCCGCGTCTGCACAGTTCCGGACGCCTGACCGGGAGGCCCGAGGTCGGGCAATACGCTCCGTAATTGCTGGCGGGCGAGGAGATCCTCGGCCCGGTTACGGGGCTACGCGATCGGCGGCCGTGCCAGACTGAACCTGTGCGCGTATACCTGGGATCGGATCACGCCGGCTTCGAACTGAAGACGGCCCTGATCGAGTGGCTGAAGCAGGCAGGCCACGAGCCTGTCGACTGCGGGCCGGATCACTATGACCCCGAAGACGACTACCCGCCTTACGTGATGCGCGCGGCAGCGGCCGCGGTTGCCGAGCCAGGGAGCCTGGGCATCGTGATCGGCGGCTCTGGTAATGGCGAGCAGATCGCTTCCAACAAGATTCGCGGCGTGCGGGCAGCGGTGGCGTGGAGCGATGAGACCGCTCAGCTGGCCAGGCTGCACAACGACGCGAACGTGCTGAGTCTCGGCGCCCGAATGTATCCGGTCGCGGACGCCGTCGGCTTCGCCAAGGTCTTCGTCGAGACCGCGTTCTCTGGCGCCGAACGGCACGCCCGCCGGCTGGCCGAGATCTCGGCCTACGAGACGTCCGGCGAGCTGCCGCCGCTGCCATGATCGGCTGGCGGGCCCGGACTGTGGCCGGCGGACCCTTCCGGGCCGCCGAGGCCGGCTAACCGGCCTAAGCGATAGCGCCGCCGCGTTCTGGGTCGGCCGCCGGGCGGCGGACCCGCGGACTCACCGGCCTCCCGGTCCCGAGCGCCAGGCGCACCGGCGGATTCGCCCGGATCGCGCGCGGCGTCATCCGCCGTGCCGTCGGTCCACGGGACGTCCGCCCTCCGGTCCCGTGGCCGCCGGTCGCCGAACTTCCCGCCGCCGGGACGTGGCGGTCGGCGACCCGGCCCGCGGCGGGCCTGCTGGCTGGCCGTCAGGGATTCCGGCGACTCAGCCGCGTGATCTGCGGCTTCGACCCGCCAGGCCAGCCGGCCGGGCAGCGCACGCTCGGCGGCCGCCTCTTGCGCGGCGGTGGGCCGGGAGACGTCCCTGGCGCGCAGCGCCGCATCGAGTGTCACCTTCAGACCTGCCATGCTCACCTCGCCGTGCTCGCCGCCCGCGGTCGGCCGCACTTCAGTCTGATACCGCCCGGCCGCTATGTGAACCGGCCGGGTCGGCCCGTCCACATATCATTCTCAATCCGGCCCGGCTGGCGCCAGAGGGGCAGCGGTCAGAAAATCATGCCGCTGTACGGAGCGCGTTCCCACGACATCGCCGCGGCCAGGGCCGCGAGCGCGCCGGGTGACAGCTCGGCGACATGGCCCGCGCCGGCGAGCTGGCCGAAGCTTGCGCCGCCGAGGTAGCTAGCCCCGAGCGCCTGCACGGTGAGCCGGACGTCGGCCGGCTCGTGCGTCGGCTCGCACGTCGTGCCCCCGCTGCCGCCAGCCGATGAGCCCGTGGTGCGCAGCCGCCACCGGCCCGCGTTCCCGGCCATGACGGGGTCGAGGACTTCAAGCACGACATCCGCTGGGGCGGCGTAGCTCCGGCGAGTGAGGGCCGCGGGCAGGTCGACCAGCCGCACCCACAGGCCATCGGCCGGCGCCGGCCGTGCGCGTCTCGGGTCGGCCAGCATGGTGAGCAGCGGATCGTCGATCGGCCGCATCAGCGCGGTGACCTCCGCGACGAGATCCCTGGAAAGCACGTCGGCCCACAGTGCCGCCGTCGCAGCCGGATCTGTCGCGTACATCTCCCTGACGTCGAGCACGCCGGCGGCCAGGTGGTCGGGGCCCCATCCGCCCTTGGTCTGGTACAGGACGTAGCCGCGCGGGCCGTCGTCGTCCTCGGCCAGCAGACAGCGCGGCGCCGACGCACCGGCTGACCGCATGGCCGGGACGTCGGTAAGCCGGTACGTCCACCAGCGGTCGTCCCTGGCCAGCATGCCGGGCTGCCGGGCAAAGACAGCGTCGAAGACCGTGGCCAGTTCGGCCCGCACCTGCAGTGGCTCGGTATCGCGGAGCCGGGGAGCACCGGGCTTGTCGTCCGCGGCCGCGCCGACGGTCAGCTGCCCTTCGCCGCGCCGGATCGTCACCTTCTGGTGCAGGCTTGCCAGGCCGAAGCCGAACCGGCCATAGATGCCGGCCTCGGAGGCGAACAGGATGGCCACCGGCTCTGACCTGCGCTGCGCATCGCTGATCAGCCGGCTCATGAGCGCGGTGAGAATCCCGCGCCGGCGGTGCGAGGGCAGGACCGCGACCATGGTGATCCCCGCGGCCGGGACCGAGCCGCCCGGCACGGCCAGCTGAAAGCTGTAGGCGCCCGCCGACCCGACCATCGTCTGATCGTCAATGGCCGCCAGCGTCCGGTCGAATTCCTGGGTGATGCGCTCGCGCTCCAGCGCCTCGGGCGGCGAGGCGTGCAGGAAGGCCTGGTTAGGCACCTCGCAGAGCGCATCGAACTCGTCTGGGCTGATCGGTCGGATCGTGGGGGTGTGCGTCATGACAAGATTCCTATCGTTCGCGCTGACGGTCGGGCCAGGTATTTTTCGCATCCGCTTGGGCGTCGCTGCCCCTAATACCCCGAGGCGCCGCAGACCGATACAGTGCGGGGAGGATGGTTGCCAGCTTCCTTCGCCCGCTCTGGTCCGCGGTTTCTGCATTCGCGGTCCGGCTGCGCGCGCGGGTACGGCGGCAGCTCATCACCAGGAACCGGCGCATGGCGCTGGGCCTGGCGGCACTGGTCCTGGTGATCGGCATCGCGGCCGCCCGCAGCGACAGCGACTGGGTCTCGCCGGGGGTGCTGATCCTGCCGATCCTCGCGGGCGGGCTGCTGCTCTGGCCGCGCGCGCTGCTCATCCTGTTCGGCATCGCCGCGGCGATGCTCGGCTATGACTGGGCGGAGGGGAAAGCCGGGCCCGGTATCGCGGCGACCATCGTCATCACGGCCGCCTTCGCCTATGTCTTCGCGCGCACCCGCGCCAAGGTGGGCCTGCAGGGCCTGCGCGGCGATCACATGCTCGTCGAACTTCGTGATCGCATCCGGACGCAGAGTGAGATCCCCGACCTGCCCGACGGCTGGCACTCGGTCTCGGTGCTCAAGCCGGCCGGCGGGTCCTCGTTCGGCGGCGATTTCCTGGTCTCCTCCTGCGACGGCAAGGTGCTGGAGCTGGCTCTGGTCGACGTCGCGGGCAAGGGCATCGACGCGGGCACCCGGGCCCTGCTGCTCTCGGGCGCCTTCGGCAGCCTGCTCGGCTCGGTACCGCAGTCGGAGTTCTTGCAGGCGTGCAACGCATACCTGCGTCGCGGCGGCCTCCTCGAGGGATTCGTGACGGCCGTGCACCTGTCACTCGACCTGGCGAACGGCGAATTCGTGATCGCCTCGGCCGGCCACCCGCCGGCCGCGCAGTTCGAGGCCGGCAGTGGCCGGTGGCGGCTCACCGCCGCCCGCGGCATCGTGCTTGGCGTCGTGTCGGACCTGCGCAGCAGGCCCGAACGTGGTCAGCTGCGGCCGGGTGATGCGCTGATGCTGTATACCGACGGGCTGGTCGAGGCACCGGGCATGGACATCGACGCGGGCATCGACCGGCTGCTCGGTGAGGCCGACCGGCTTATCGCCAGCGGCTTCGGGCTCGGCGCGCCGAAGCTGGTGCAGAACATGCAGAAGGCGGGCCAGCACTCCGACGACTGTGCGCTCGCGCTGATCTGGCGGTCATGAGGACCCGGCAATGGTCAGCCCGCGCAAGCGGGGTCGGGCTCGCTGAGCTGGCGAATGGCGTATTCGACGAGTGTCACCAGCACGTCGCGGCAGGACGTGCGCTGACGGGCGTCGCACAATACGATCGGCACGCCCTGATTAAGGTCGAGCGCGGCCCGCACCGCATCGGGCCGGAACCGCTTGGCGCCGTCGAAGCAGTTCACCGCCACGATGAACGGCATGGCGGTCCGCTCGAAGTAGTCCACTGACGGGAAGCTGTCCGCGAGCCTGCGGGTGTCGGCCATCACGACCGCTCCGAGTGCTCCCATCGCGAGCTCGTCCCACATGAACCAGAACCGGTGCTGGCCTGGCGTTCCGAACAGATAAACGACCAGGTCGTCGCGCACCGTGATGCGGCCGAAGTCCATCGCCACCGTCGTGGTGGATTTCTGCTCAACGCCGCCCAGGTCGTCGACGAGGACGCTGGGCTCGCTCAGCGTCTCTTCGGTGCGCAGCGGCCGGATCTCGCTGATCGAGCTCACCATCGTGGTCTTGCCCGCGCCGAAACCGCCAGCTATCAGGATCTTGATAGAAATCGGCGACGGGTTGCTGTCCTGGTCATAGCCTGCGGAGGGCATCAGCGACATCCTTGAGAACTCGCGGGTCGGTCAGGCCACTCCGCGCTGGTTTGCCAATAGTGATCAGGCCGCGTTCACGCATGTCCGACAGCAGTATGCGGACGACGCCAAGCGGCAGGTCGAGATCGGACGCCAGGTCGGCGACCGGCACGGGACCGCGGCATAGCCGCAGGACATGGACATGCTCGGGCTCGAGGAACATGCGGTCAAGGGATCTGCCGTCCACCGAGGCGGTCACGATGGCGAGCAGGTCGAAGGTCTCACCGCTCGCGCGGGTGCGACCGCCGGTCAGTGCGTACGGCCGGACGACAGGGCCCGCTTCGCGGTCGAGCCAATGATCGTCTGGCACTCTACTCACCAACCACGGGGCTCAGACCGCCTCGGCGGTGTCAATCGGGGGACGGGCGTTCACCGCCAGATGCTCACCTACTCGCCTGACCAGGACTGCCATCTCGTAGGCGATGTGCCCGGCGGCCTCGGCGTCGGCGGTGGCCAGCACGGCCAGGCAGCTGCCCTCGCCGGCCGCGGTGACGAAGAGGAACGCCGACTCCATCTCGACGATCGTCTGTCTGGGTGCCCCGCCACCGAAGTGCTGGCCGACGCCCCTGGCCAGGCTCTGGAAGCCGGCTGCGACGGCGGACAGGTGCTCGGAGTCCTCTCGGCTCAGGCCGGCCGACGCGCCGATCGCGAGCCCGTCTCTGGAAAGGATCACAGCCTTCTCGATCTGGGCGACCCGCGCCACCAGGTCATCGAGTAGCCAATCCAGTGCCCCTGTCCGGCTCATCTTCTCCCCTCCCGTGCCAGTACTTCGTTCCGGTCGCGTGGCTAGTCGTGGTCGGATCCGTCGGCGTCATCGAGGCCGTCCACGGAGGGCGGATCGTCGACAGGAGCCGGGTAGCGTGGGCTGACCGCGGCCGCCGGGGAGTCGGTCGCGCCATCGGATGCTGGCTGGGCCGCTGCCTCGGCCCGGCCAAGCTGCCAGCCGCGCTGCAGGGCACTGACGGTGTTCCGCGCGGACTCGGGTGAGCTCGCGGCCTCGGTGGGCGTGGGCGTGGGCGCGGGCGGTGTCGCGGGGCCGCTCTCGCGCAGCTGCGGCGCGAGGCTCGCCTGGCGAACCCGCACTGGCAGGCCCATCTCCTCCAGCTCGGCCGTGGTGATCCGCTCGTTGTCGTCGCTGGCGGGCTCGGAGTTTCCGTAGCCGAGGCGGATGCGGTCGGCGGGGAACGGGATCGCGGGCGCGGCCCGGTCGTGAGCGGGAACGCCAGACTCGGCCAGATCAAAGGCCCCAGCTACCAGGTCGCCGGCGCGGTCGAACCTGGCCCGGTCGCCCCACGCGTCTCCTGCAAGCTCGCCCGTGACTGGCTGGCCCGTGACTGGCTCGCCCGTGACAGGCTCGCCCGTGACTGGCTGACCCATGGTCGGCTGAACTGGGGCCTGGTCAGCAGGCTGCCACGCCCGCTCTCCGATACGCGGGCCGCGGGTCGGAAGAGCCGCGGGCGGCTGCCGGCCAGACGGGCTTGCTGGGGCTGCGGGCCCGGCGGCAGGCAACGGCCCCTCGTCCCCGACGACCTCGTCGGATTCCAGTGCCGCGGGTGAAATCACGGCATCGGCGGCGAGCGTACCTGACGGCAGGCTCGCCGCGGGCGACTCGGGTACCAGTGGCACCGAATGACCGTTACCCGCCACCAGCCGGCCGCGCTCAGGCCCGGCTAGCGCGGCATGACGGCCGAACTGTCCGGTGCCGCTGCCGGCCGGCAGCGCGGGGTCGGGCTCATACGCATCCTCGTCCACCACCAGGGACATCGGGATCAGCACGATGGCCGTCGTGCCGCCGTACACCGACGGCTGCAGCGTGATCGTGATGCCGTGCCTGTGGGCCAGCTGGCCTCCGATGAACAAGCCCAGCCTGTCGCTGTCCGACAGGTCGAACTGCGGCGGGTCGGCGAGGTCGGCATTTATCTCGGCCAGCCGTTCCGTCGAGATGCCGAGACCGCGGTCCTCGATCTCGACGGCGAACCCCTTGCCGACGATGTCGCCCTGGATGCGCACCGGGGTATTCGGCGGGGAGAACACGGTCGCGTTCTCGGCGAGCTCAGCGATCAGGTGGATCACGTCGGCGACGGCGTGCCCGGCAACGGCGGCCCTCGTCCTGGACAGCACCCGAATCCTGGTGTAGTCCTCGACCTCAGCCACAGCTGCCCGCAGGACGTCGATCAGCGGAACGGGCTGCCGCCATCCACGGGCAGGCGCCTCTCCTGACAGGATGATCAGGCCCTCCGCATGCCGGCGCATGCGGGTGGTCAGGTGGTCGATGCGGAACAAGTCCTCGAGTTCGTCCGGCTCGGTCGCCCGGCGCTCCATGCCGTCGAGCAGCGTCAGCTGGCGGTGCAGCAGGGACTGGCTTCGGCCGGCCAGGTTCCTGAACACGTCACTGATGCCGCGCCGCAGCCTGGCCTCGTCGATGGCGGACTTGACAGCGGTCTGGCGCACGACGCTGAAGGCGTAATCGACCTGCTCGATCTCGTCCCTGGAGGTGTCGACCTCAGGCGCGGCGTAGTCGGCCATGTCAACCGGCTGGCCGTCACGCAGCTGACGGATGACCTCGGGCAGCTTCTCGTTGGCCAGGTGAAGTGCCGACTCACGCAGGCGGCGCAGCTGCCGGACCAGGCCGCGACCGATGAACAGCGACAGGACGATCGATGCGACCGTGCCGAGCAGACCGAACCCGGCCGCGAGGAAGAGCTGGATCAGGACGGCCCTGCCCTGGGTGGTCGACTGATACTGCAGGGCAGTCTCGGCCTGCGTGACCGCGTTGCCCATGTCGACCGCGTACGCCTCGAAAGTCGGGAAGCCCTGCGCGATCTGCGGCGGCGCTCCTGTCGCCCGCCACGACGTGCTCTCGATCGTTCTCTCTAGGCCGCTCAGCGAGCTTGACAGCCGAGCGGGTACGTTGCTCGCGACTATCTGCCGGTACTGGCCGTCCGGCAGCGGCAGCGTCTCGCTCACGTCAGTGGTCCGGACGCCCACGAGCTGCGCGAACAGCGCGCGGTCGGCCGTCGGGAACTTGCCGCGCGCCACGTCGGCCTGCAGCAGGTTGCTCTCTTCCAGGGCGGTCTGCGCGATTTCGTCCAGGCTGATGACCTGCAGCCCCTGGCTCACGAGCGGGACGCTGGTCTGCTGTGACATCGCCGCGTCGAGAACCTCGAAGCCCTGGTTGGTGATAACGCCGTAGTCCTCGATGGTCTGCGGGATGCTGATCGCGTCCTCGCTGACGACGCTGCGGATGTAGCTCAGGTTCTTCGTGTCCGCGAGCAGTTGCCTGATCGCGTGCAGCTCGTGCGGCTGGGCGTCGGACATGACCGTCGGCGAGCTGAGCGCCGCAGCCAGCGCCTGCAGTGACAGCAGAGTCTGTGCCTCGGCCGAGCTCAGCTCGTTGGCCAGCTGGGCGGAGCCGGGACTGGCCAGCATCAGCACGGCGTAGGCCCGCTCCTTGTTCAGGTTGTCCTGGAAGTTGCTGAGCGGTACGACGACCGAGCCGGTGAGCGACTTGGCATGGACCTGACTCAGCGCATTGCCGAGCGTGAGGCTTACGGCGAACCAGTACAGGGCGATCAGGCAGAGCACCGGAACCATGATGAGGATGCCAACCCTCAGGCGGATTGACCTGTGACGCAAACCCATGGAGGCCTCGGTGTGAGAAGCGGATGCGCATCGCCCGACGGGCTTGAGCGCCCGCCAGGCGATACCGGAGCGTAACATCCAATTGACCGGTTGACCGTTGAAACGGGATGAGCGGGCCTAATTCCGCAGCTAGGCCCGCTGCGAGCAAGACTCCTCCTGCATGTGCTGCAGACTAGCGGGTAATGGGAACTTTAATCCTTAAAATCCGATTAGCCCGGGACGTGGCGCGAGCGTGAGGCGGGCCGGGCTCGGAGCGGCCGGCCGCGCGGGTGTCAGCCGATCGCGCGCGGCCAACCCGCAGTCTGGCTAGAATCCGGATGCGCCTGGCCGTCGGCCGGGCCGGGGGAATGACTGGCATGGGCTAAGTGTCCAGCTCACGGGGTTGATAGCCGACCGTATTTGAGCACGGAGAGCACGTTGCCGTGCATTTGCCGGTTATCACAGTTTCGGTCGGGAGAATTGTGCAGCGCGAATTTTCCGAACTGAGTCGAATCGATCACGGGGGCGTCCGGTGAGCGGGGACCGGGTAGTGGTCATCGGCGGCGGCCTCGCCGGAATTACGGCTTCGTTACTGCTGGCAGAGGCCGGGCTGCCGGTAACGTTGCTCGAGGCGCGGCCATGGCTGGGCGGCGCGACGTGGTCGTTCGGGCGCCGCGGGCTCACCATCGACAACGGCCAGCACGTGTTCATGCGATGCTTCACCGCCTACCGCGAACTGCTGGGGAAACTCGGTGTCAGTGACCTGGCGCCGGTGCAAGACCGACTCGACGTCAGCGTGGTCACGGGGGACGGTCCCCTGCGGCTGCGGCGTTCGGGCTGGCCGGCGCCCGCGCATCTGGCCCCGGTCCTGGCCAAGTACCGTCCGCTGGCGATGTCGCAGCGGTTCGGCGTGCTGCCCGCGGCGCTGACGATGTGGCTGTCGGATCTTTCTGCGCCCGCTAACGCGGATGTCTCTGTCGGCGACTGGCTCGGTCGTCACGGACAGGACGCGCACGTGGTCAGCCAGTTCTGGGAGCTGTTCCTCACGCCGTTCATGAACGCCAGCGCGACAGACACCGACCTCGGCACGGCCGCCGGATTCATCAATATCGCGCTGCTGAGCCGCCGAGATCATGCCGACCTTGGCCTGAGCACCGTGCCACTGCGCGAGCTGCACGCGGCCCCGGCGGCCCGGCGACTGGCCGAGCTGGGTGCCGAGGTGCGGCTCGGCACGCCGGTGACCTTTGTCCGGCGCGCGGCCGATGGCGGCTATGTGGTGCAGCTTGACGCGGGCAGGACGCCGCCCGGTGAGGTGCCCGGCCAGCTCGCACTCGGAGACGACGCGTCGGGCGCAATCGAGGCAGCGGGGGTCGTACTCGCCGTTCCGGCCTGGTCGGCGGCCGCGATCGGCCCGGAGGAGTTAGACGAGCAGAAGGCCGGCTGGTGCGCGCTGGTATCCGCGCCCGAGGTCAGCGTTCACGTCATCTACGAGACCCAGGTGACCCGGATGCCGTACGCCCTGGCCGCCGGATCGCCGTTGCGGTGGATCGCCGACAAGAGCAGTGCCGCGGGCCTGCAGACGGGTCAGTACCTGGCGGCCAGCATTCCCGCCGCCGGCCACCTCGTGGACGCGTCCCCGGCAGCGATCCGGGCGATAGCGCTGCCGGCGCTGGAACGGCTTTTCCCGGCAGCGGCGACGGCGAAGGTAGCGGACTTCTTCGTCACCAGGGAGCGCAGCGCGACGTTCCTTCCCGTCCCTGGCTCGCGGACGGTGCGCCCGGATCAGGTCAGCTC
>JASHOV010000202.1 GCA_030038495.1 Streptosporangiaceae bacterium | reverse complement strand
TGAACCGCGAGCCGGGCAGCGTGACAACGCCGTCCTTGCTAAAGGCGTCGTGGCTGCCGACCGCGACCAGCCGGCGGACGTGGGCCTCGTGCGCGCAGTCCCCGCTGTTGGCCCAGAACCGCACCGAGCTGAGATCGCGTGTGGTCAGGTCGAAGCGGGCCAGCTCGGCCCACGTGACGGCGAAGCCGAAGACCGCGGTCGGGCGCCAGCGCTCGATCGCGTCGATGATGACCTCGCCGCTGCGCCCGAACGCGCCGCCCTGCCCGGACAGGCACAGCAGCTCATAACCGTTGCAGAGGGCCTCGTTGAGTATGATGATCCCGGCGGTGTGCGCCTGCGGGAACGCGGACATCTCCCGGACCGGGGCGTGCTGGCGGGGCTCGGTCAGCCGGACCGCGCGCACGGCCGCGAACAGGCTGTGGTGGGAGTGCACCACCGCGGCCGGCATACGCGTCGTTCCCGAGGAGTGCGTGATGGCCACCGGGTCCTCGGGGTGATGCCGGAAGTGGGCCGGCGCCCGCGCCGGGTCGCCGGTGCCGGTGTCGGCCGCGTCGCCGAGGATCGGGGCGCCGAGGTCGCGGCTGGCCATCTCGGCGTGATCGGCGTCGATGACCACGCCGGCGCTGCGCAGCCGCCGGATGTACTCGACCGCGATCTCGGCGGGCATACTCCCGTTCATCAGCGCCGGTATGGCTCCGAGCCAGGTCAGCGCCAGGTAGTTGAGTACCACATCGGCCGACGACGTCACGTAGACCGCGACCGGGTCGCGTCTGCCGATGCCGTGCCGGAGGAACCACTCGGCCCTGGCGGCCACCCGCTCGGTCAGCGTGCGCAGCGATAGCGGCGTCCAGGCTGCGATCCCGTCGACGTCCACGTCGAAGGTCACCCGCGGCACGTCCATGTCGGCGCCATGCTCAGCCAGCCTGAGCAGCACGTTGCCGGCGCCCAGTTCCTGATCTGCCGCCAGGACCGCCCGTGGGTTGCTCGGACTCATCTGTGTGCCCTCCTGCCATTGGCCTAGCCAAGATCCCACAACATGCTAGAAGGGCACCGATGTCCGCACAATGGCCGTGAACGGCTACGAGCGACGGCCGCGGGAATGGGAACGCGGCGCGCCGTCGCATCGCCACAAATGGTATTCTATGGGTATAGGGCGCAACCAGCTCATTCCCGGAAGGAGCTATGGCAGTGGGAAACGCCGTGGTGCATTTCGAGATCGGCGCCGCGCAGGACGCGCCGCTCGTGGCCTTCTACGGCGAGCTGTTCCGCTGGGGCCTGACCGGCTCGCCCGGCGGTGGGTACACGCTGGTCGACACCCGTGGCGGGTGGGGGATCAACGGCGGCATCGGCAAGAGCCAGAGCGGCGAGCCTTGGTCGACGTTCTACGTCGAAGTGGACGATCTTCAGGCGACGCTCGAGCAGGCGAGCTCGCTCGGCGGCGCGACCGTCATGCCGGTCACCGACGGAGGCGGAGCGGTGACCGTCGCCATGTTCAGTGACCCGGACGGCCTGCTCGTCGGCCTCGTGCGCACAGCCGCCGAGCCCGCCCGCGGGGACGAGTCGGCCCCGTCCGCTGGTCCGGGCAACCCCATTGACTGGTTTGAGGTCATGGGATCGGACGCGGCGCGGACGCAGCGGTTCTACACGGAGCTGTTCGACTGGAAGCTCGACGACGGGGGCCTTCCCGACTACGCCTCGGTGGAAACCGGCGCCGGCCGGGGCATTCACGGCGGACTCGGCGGGGGCCAGGAATCGCGCTGGGCGACCGTCTATGCGCTTGTGGCCGACGTCGACGAGACCCTCAGCCGGGCCGAGCAGCTCGGCGGATCACGCGTCACCGACCCGAGCGTGCCGGCGCTGAAGACCGCCGGCCGCATCGCTCGCTACGGCTTCGATGACGGCATGCAGACCGGTGCGTTCCGCGACCCGGCGGGAAACGTCATCGGTATCTACCAGCGCAGGCGTCGTAAGCCTTGACCGCGCTCGAAGCGATATCGGTGTACCAGCCGCCGGTCCGGGTCCCCATCGAGACCCTGGCGGGTCCGTCCGGGCCGACCGAGATGCAGGTCAAGCTGTTCCGCCGGTTCCACGGGCTGCACGAGATCAGCCTCGATCCCGACGTTCCGCTGGAAGGCCTGCTGCTGCGGGCCGCGCAGGGGCTCCCCACCCTGCGCGGGCGGGAGGACCAGGTCCGCTACGTTCTGCACGCGCGGATGCTGCCCGTCGTCGTGCCGTACCCGGTCAACCCGCTGCACGAGGTGTGCCGTCAGCTCGGGCTCGGGCATGCGCTGGCGTTCGCGGTCACGCAGCAGTCCTGCGCGAGCGGCCTGCTCGCGATTGACCTAGCCGGCCGGCTGCTCGCGGCGGACGCGGCGGACGGGCAAGACCCGGCCGCCGCACCGCTGGCGCTGGTACTCACGGGCGAGAAGACATTCACGCGCGAGGCCAGGTGGTTCCCCGGCACGACCGTATACAGCGAGGGATCGGCCGCGTGCCTGGTCAGCCTGGCCGGGGCGCGTGACCGGGTGCTCGGCTACGCCTGCAACATGCGCGGTGAGTTCGATACCGACCTCGAGGCTGACCCGGCCCGGTTCGAGCGCGAGTACCGGCCGTCACTGGCGGAAGTGATCCGGCGGGCACTGGACGAGGCCGGTGTCGGCCTGGATGAGGTCAGGCTGATGCTGCCGGGAGCCAATGTGAATGTGGTGACGTGGCGGCGGATGTGCCATTACCTCGAATTTCCCGTTAACCGCGTGCTGCTGGACAATGTGGCGACCACCGGCCACGTCTTCTGTGCCGACGCCTTCGCCAATCTCCAGACCGCCCGGCAGCGCGGCCTGCTCCGGCCGGGTGACCGCTACCTAGTCGCGGTCGTCGGCGGAGGCGGCGCCGCGAGCTTCGCCGCGATGGTGTTCGAGCACTGACGTCAGGAAATGGTGGCCGTCTCCCGGCTGCTGAGGTGCACAGGCAGCTCTTCGAAGCCGCGCAGCATCAGCGTGCGCCGCTCGCCCGGCTCGGTCGCGAGGGTCAGTACCGGGAACCTGCTGACCAGGCGGGGCAGCGCAAGTCTCCCCTCCAGCCGGCCCAGGGCGGCACCGAGGCAGAAGTGCGGGCCAGCGCTGAACGTAAGGTGACGGTTGTCCGTGCGGGTGGGGTCGAAGGTGTCCGGCTCGGGGAACCGGCGCGGGTCCCGGTTGGCCGCTCCCGCCAGCACCAGTACCGACCGGCCGGCCGCGATGGGTACGCCGGCGATCTCCGTATCCTGCGCTGCGTACCGCACCGCGAAGTGCAGCGGCGGCTCGTAGCGCAGTATCTCCTCGACGTAGGCAGGGGCGAGCGAGGGATCGGCGCGCAGCGCGGCGGTTGCGTCCGGGTGCTCGATCAGCAGGGCCAGGCCGTTGCCGAAGAATTTCGAGGTGGCGCGGAATCCGGCGTTGAACATGATGATCAGGCTGTGCAGCAGCTCTGACTCGGAGAGCAGGCCGGGGTCATTGAGCCGGACCAGGTCAGAGATGAGATCGTCGCCGGGGTCCGCCCGCCGCGAGGCCAGCAGGCCAGTGAAGTAAGCGGACAGCTCTTCCGCCGCGGTGTTGGCGGCCTTGACCTCCCGCAGCGGGCGCTGCCCCAGCTCGAGTACCGCGTCGAAGTCCGCTACACGGGACGGGAACCACGCCCGGTCCGGCTCCGGTACGCCAAGCAGCTCGCCGATGACGTCGACGGGCAGCGCCACCGCGAACCCGGCCATGAAGTCCACCGGCCGGCCATCTGCGCCTAGCTCAGCGAGCCGGTCGAGCCAGCGGTTGGTGCTCTGGATGATGTACGGCTCGAGCCCGGCCAGCCGCCGGGCGGTGAACGCCCGGCCGAACAGGCGGCGCACCCTCGCGTGGTCGGCCCCGTTCACGTTGGGGAACGCGGTCAGGAGCGTGCGGACGACGGGATGGTCGCGCCACCACGTTTCGCTGCTGTCCCTGTACTCCGCGTCCGGCACCCGGAAGCCGGGATCGCACAGGACCTGGTCGACGGCCTCGTACCCGCAGACGATGGCGGCGTACCGGTCGGCCGGGCCGAGCGGTATAGCCTCGCCAATTTCGTGCAGCCGGGCGTAGAACTCATACGGATTGCGTCGCCCCTCCTCGCTGAGAAGGCCGGACAACGACACGGCAGCGTCCATGCTGTCTCCTCGGATGAGCCGCAGCGGGTCGATGCCTCATCGACACAAGCCATCGTAGCCTTAAAGGCGGACAATCCCAGATCTAAAGGCGGGCAACCTGCCGCCGGACGGGCCGGCCGCGCCGGGGCCGGCCCGAAGGAGTCGCGGGCCGGCCCCGGCCGGTGCCCTGGTCGCATTGGCGCACGTTACGGCGGCTATTCCTGCGCCCGTTGTGCAACCAGGCTGGCCCGATTAGCCTGATGTGACCTTACGTCCCGAGCGTGGGCTTTTGCCGCGCCCGTCGTTCCAGGAACTGTGGCGCTCAGCCCGCTAGGAAGAGTCGATGATTATTGAGGCAAGCGCCCTGCGCAAGTCGTTCAGGTCCCGGCGCAAACGCAAGGTCACCAGTGTCGACGCGGTTCGCGGCGTGGACTTCGCCGTGCAGCGCGGTGAGATCTTCGGTTTCCTCGGTCCCAACGGAGCCGGGAAGACCACCACCCTGCGGATGCTGGCCACACTGGTCCGGCCGGACGACGGCGAGGCCACGATCGCGGGAGCGGACCTCCGATCCGCCCCCGCACAGGTGCGCGAGCGGATCGGATTCGTGGCGCAGGCCGGCGGCACCTACGGTCAGTCCACCGCCCGGCGCGACCTCATCCACCAGGCTCGCATGTACGGTTCACCCAGATCCACCGCGAAGAGCCTCGCCGAAGCCGCCATCAGGGCATTCCAGCTCGAGGAGTTCGCGGACCGCCGGATCAGCACTTACTCGGGCGGTCAGCGGCGGCGCCTCGACGTGGCGCTCGGCGTCATCCACTCGCCGCAGGTCATCTTCCTGGACGAGCCGACCGCGGGCCTTGACCCGCAGAGCCGGGCTCGCATGTGGCGGGAGGTGCGCAGGCTTCGGGACGAGGGCATGACGATCTTCCTTACCACGCATTACCTGGACGAGGCCGACGCGCTGTGTGACCGGATCTCGATCATCGATGCCGGGCTCATCGTCGCCGAGGGAACCCCGTCCGATCTCAAGCGGGAGATCTCCGGTGACGTCATCATCGTGGACCTGGCCGCACCCGACACCGCCGGCGCGCCGGAGCCCGCCACGATGCTCGAAGCGTCCAAGATCCTGGCCGAGCAGCCGTACGTGCGCTCCTGCGAGACCATCGACCACACGCTGCGCCTCTATGTGGACAGCGCCGCCACGGCCATCCCGCAGGTCATGCGCGCGCTGAGCAACAAGGACATCGAGCCAGGAGCGATCGAGTCCCGCCGGCCGAGCCTCGACGACGTGTTCCTGGCCAAAACGGGCCGCACTCTTGCGGACTGACCGGCCAGAACGGGAGCAAAGGCAGCAGCTATGAAGCTACTCCGTGATACATGGCTGACCTTTCAGTATGAAGCCGGGCGACTGGTCCGCCGGCCGAGCTACATCGCGATCTCGCTCCTGCAGCCGATCACGTATCTGCTGCTGTTTACCCCGTTCCTCAAGTCGGTCATGGGCGCTACGACCTATGGCGACGCGTACCGGATCTACGTGCCGTCGCTGTACTGCGCGCTGGGCGTGTTCAGCGGGCTTTTCGCCGGGTTCGGCCTGATCGCCGCGATCCGCGAGGGCGTCATCGGCCGGCTCCGGGTCACGCCGCTCAGCCGGGTCGGCCTGCTGCTGGGCCGGGAGTTCGTGTTCGTCGGTCTCATCGGGTTCCAGGCTCTCGTCATAGCCGTGGTGGCGGTGATATTCGGGCTGCGGGTGCCAGTGCTCAATCTCCTGCTTGCCCTGGCGCTGCTGGCGATGATGGTGGTCATCGGCGTCTCGGTCTCGTACATCCTGGCGATCTTCGTGCCCAACATGAATGTGCTCGTCAACGTGACCAACGGGGTGACCGAGCCGATCGCGCTGCTGGCCGGGGTCTTGATCCCGCTGTCGGTCGCGCCGCTGTGGGTACGGGACATCGCCCTGTGGAACCCGTTCGCCTGGGGTGCGAACGGCATGCGGGCAGTCTTTCAGGGGAATCTCGGCGCCCCGGTCGTCTGGGAGGCGGGCGCCATCCTGGCCGGGCTGGCTGCCGTGGCCGTCGTGGCGGCGTCGCGGCTGTTCACCCGCGAGATCGCATGAACCGCCGACCGGGAAGTGGGGAACGGCAGGCATGAAGCTACTCCGCGATACGTGGCTGACCTTCAGCTACGAGATCGGGCTGTTCGTGCACAACCCGTCGACGATAGCGGCGACGCTCCTGAACCCGGTCACCTACCTGGCGTTCTTCACGCCGTTCCTCAAGTCCGTCCTGCACGTCTCCACCTACGATGGCGCGTTTCGGCTCTACCTGCCCCTGCTGTTCTGCGCCATGGGCCTGTTCGGCGGGCTCTTCTCCGGGATTGCCCTGCTCGAAGCGCTGCGTTCGGGAGTCATCGCCAGGTTCCGGGTCACGCCGCTCAGCCGGGTCGGCCTGCTGCTGGGCCGCGAGCTGATGTACGTCGCGCTGATCGGGTTCCAGGCCGTCGTCATGACCGTGATCGCCCTCGTACTCGGGCTGCGGCTGCCGCCGGGCAACGTCGTGCTGGCCCTGATCCTGCTGGCGATGATGGTCCTGCTTGGCGTCTCGATCTCGTTCGTGCTGGCGATCTTCGTGCCCGATGAGACTGCGCTCTCTAACCTCACCAACGGAGTGGCCCAGCCACTCTCACTGCTGGCCGGGGTCTTGATCCCGCTGTCGGTGGCGCCGCTGTGGGTGCAGCACGTCGCCTTGTGGAACCCGTTCGCCTGGGCCGCGAACGGCATGCAGAAGATCTTCCTGGGCCATATCGGCGCCCCGGTCGTCTGGGAGGCAGCCGGAATCCTGGCCGGGCTGGCCGCAGTAGCCGTGGTGTTGTCGTCGCGGTTGTTCAGCCGCGAGATCGCGTGAACCGCGCGGCCCGCGCCGGAACGCCGGCCGGTTACACCGCGCGCGTCGGCTCGGCCGCGGTGGCGCGGGCCAGCGCGTCCGAGAGCGCCGGCCCGAGTTGCGGCATCAGATGCGGCAGCAGCATATGACGGTGGTCGCAATCCAGCTCGACCGCCTCAACCGGGCCATCGACGAATGCCCGCCAGCTTTCCACCTTCTCGGCCACGGTGGGCGGATTGCGGGTGGCGGAAAAGAGCAGCAGCCGGCCGGTCACCCGGCCGAGCCGATGGGTCTTCGCCACCACGACGTTGTTCTTGATCACCCGTTGCAGCGCTCGCACCCGCTGGTCCGGCCATTCGTCGAGCCCGAGACCCGGCCGGCGGCGGACGAGCTCGAGCATCCTGGCCTCGGGCTCCGGGTCGGCGGGGGTTATCGCGGGCACGTACCCGAACTGGGCGAGGACAAGGTTGTAGATCAGCCAGGGCTCATTAGTCTGGTCGAGCTCGTCGAGGTTCTCCAGTGACGAGTCCAGGATGACGAGCAGTCCGACCCGCTCACCGCGGCGCTCGAGTTCCTGCGCCATCGCGAAGGCGATGTTCCCGCCCAGCGACCAGCCGAGCAGATGGTAGGGGCCCGATGGCTGGACCGTCCGGATCTGGTCAACGTAGTCCTGCGCCATCTCCTGCATGCTGGCAGGCAGCGGCTCTGGCCGCCGCAGACCGCGGACCTGCAGGCCATACAGCGGGAACCTGGCGTCGACGTGCGGCAGCAACCCCATGTAGCACCAGCTCAGGCCGACCACCGGATGCGCGCAGAACAGGGCCGGGCCATCGCCGGTTCGCATCGGCATGAGCACGTCGAGCATGCCGCCCGCTGCCTTGGCCGTCGCGCGATGGAACCGGATCGACTGCAGATCCTCGGTGGCCATCAGCCCGACCGGCCCTGGCGCCCGCGCGGCGGCGGCCGGGAGCTGAGCGCCGGCGTGGCTGTCCGCGGGTTCTGGCAGCGGCACAAACGACAGTCCCCCGGCGCGCAGCCGCTTGATCAGCGCTGCGGTGATCTCAACGACCCGCAGGTCCAGGTCCTCATCGGCCAGACCGGACTGGGCAAACTCGGTGTTCGCGGCGTAGTCGTGCAGCAGCACGATGCCGCCGCCGCGCTCCATGATCGCCTGCGCGATGGCATCCACGCAGGCCTCTACCGTCTGCCCGTGCCGGTAGGTGATGTCCCAGTCCCGTCCATGCGCGTGCCAGCCGACCGGTCCGGCGAAGCCGGGCACCGGCCAGTCGCCCTCGCCGTACGGCGGGCGGAACCACACGGTACCGGCGAGGTGACCGGCGGCCCGTTCCGCGCACCGGCGCAGCTCCCCGGCAGCGTGCTCGGGCGACCGGAACCGGTGATGCCTGTCGCCATGCAGGCCGATCACATGCCCGCACTCCCGGTAGGTGTCCAGCACATCGCCGTGCCGGGCGAGGCTCTCACCGAGCACGAAGAACGTCGCCGGCACGCCTTCGTCACGCAGCAGCCGGGCCAGCTCGGCTGACCTCGGGCCAGGGCCGTCGTCGTAGGTCAGCGCGACGCAGCCGGGTGGCAGCCCGGGCGTGCCGCACAGCAGCCGAGCCGAGTCACCGTTCATGCGCGCCCTCCCGTTTCCGGGACGAAGAGGATGATCCGATGCTAGTCGAGCCCGACGAGCCCCGCCTAGTCGAGCCCGACGAGCCCGCCATGCACTCGCCGCCCCGCGCCCCGCCCCTGATGCATAGCGCAAATAGCTCGTAACGGTCACACAAAATAAATCTTGGAGAGAAAGTCGCGGTTTCCGGCCACTTTCTTTCCAAGATCATTGTGGCGGCCGGGACTAGTCGGCGGCGAGTGCGGCCAGCCGTTCGGCTGCGGCGCCCGTTCCGCCCGCCGCCGCGTACTCCTGGCTGAGCCGGCCCGCCTCGCCGCGGTAGCGCGGCTCGTCGAGCACGCCCGTCACCGCGGCGGCGAGCTGCGCCGGGGTTGCCTCGGCGAATGAGACCGTGATGCCGGCACCTGCCCGCCTGACCTGCTCAGCGACGGCCAGCTCACCGAGCCGGATGGGCGCGACGACCAGCGGCACAGCGTTCAGTAGCGCCTCGTTGACGGTGCTCTGCCCGCCCGAGCAGACGACCGCGTCGACGCGGGCCATCAGATCGAGCATCGGCACCCGCGGTGCGACCAGCACGCTCGGTGGCGGATCGGGGACGGCGTCCGCGGCGGTGTTGAGCACCACCTGTATCTGCGCCGCCATCGGCACCAGCGCCGCCAGCATGCGCGGGATGAAGTCGCGCACCAGGTGATCGGACAAGGTGCCGGCCGTGACCAGCACATGCCGCCGGCCCGGATCCCACCAGTCCCAGTTGAAGGCCGGGTCGGTGCGCCGCAGTCCGAGCGTGGCCCCGACCAGCGCGAAGTGCTCCGGCATGGGGATGGTGCCGGTCAGCGCGCGCACGGTGGTGGCGATTACCAGGTAGGGCGAGAAGAGCAGGTCGACACCGTTCTGCTCGGGCAGCCCGGCGCGCTGCCATGCCTGCGCCACCCTCGACCGGACCCAGTCCTGCAGGCCGGGGTCCTCGGTCGGCGGGGTCAGCTCGAGCACGCCTGCGCAGAGCGTCGCCCACCGGATGCCGCGCTTGTGCGCCGCGAGGGCGCCGGCCAGCGCGTACTGGTCCGCCAGGACGACATCGGGCCGGTAGTCCTCGATGGCGCGATCCACCGGGCCCCGAATGAAGCGGTTGAGCGGCAGCACGTACTCGTCCCAGTGTTCCCGCACGGCGGCCATGCCCACCTCGTGGAACTCACGGTACGAGCGCTTGCCGGTCGGATAGATCACCGCATCCGGGCCAAGGAGCGGGCGCAGGTCGCGCTCGGGCCCGCACCAGGCGACCTCGTGACCGCCGCCCGCGAGCGCGTCGCCGATCGCCACGGCGGGCCAGAGACGGGCTACGATCGGGATGACGACGACCAGGAAACGGGCCACGCCATTATGGTGACACATGTTGACATTCGTCACCCCTGCTGATGCGGTAGCACCATGACCGCGCTGGGAGGCGCCCCATGACAGCACAAGAGACCGGCGTGGACGGTGAGTTGCGGCGGCAGGTGGCGGACACGATGATCGCCGCGCTGACCCGGCTGCTTGACCGGTCCGAGCCCATCTCCGAGGACATGCGGCTGATGGAGGAACTCGGGCTCAGTTCTACGCTCGGGCTTGAGCTGCTGCTCGAAGTGGAAGACCAGCTGCTGATCGTCATCGACGTCGAGCTGATGGATCAGGAAACGGTGGATACGGTCGGGGACATGGTGACGTTCATCGCCACCCACTCCCGGCCCGACTAACCACGGTGTTCGTCACGCGCCCGCCGGCCGGACCGTCAGCTACCCGCGATCTGTGCCTGCTGCGCATCATGCGCGGTACGTTCACCGGGCCGGCCGAATTCCTCGCCGACCCGGCGAAGCGCGCCAGGGTCGCCGAGTACCTGGCCGACATGGCCAGGCCCTACGGCTGCGACGTGCCCGCTGCACTGTTTGGCGAGCCGCCATCGCCGGCGCTCGGCCAGTCCCATGCAGAAATGGCGCAGGCCCTGATCGGGCCGATCGTGCCGGCCGATGAATCCGTCGGCCTGCTGGTACTCGCCTTCTCCGTGCACGACCTGCGCCCCGGCCGGCAGACCGCCTCCTACCTCAGTCACGGCACCACGGGCGCGCCGATGGCGTTCGCCATCTCTGACCAGGGCTCGGCGGCGGCGTTCAGCGGCCTGCGCATCGCCCGCGCGTACGCCTCCTCGGCCGACGTCCGGCGGGCCTTGCTGATAGTCGTCGAGCAGGCGGCGCTGCCATACCGGAGCGTGGCGCCGCTGCCGTCCCAGCACCGGGCCGTCGCCATGCTCTACGGTGCCTGCGCCGCGCCGCGGGCCCTGGTCACCGCCGTGCGCCAGCATCCGGGCAGCCCGGCTGGTTGTGTCGCGGACCTCGCCGCCGCGGACCTGAAGGAGCTGGCCGCCGGCCACCATGAGGTGGGACTGGTACTCGGCGCCGCGCTGGCGGCGCTGTGGACCGCGCCCGCCGCCGATCGGGTCCGCGTGATGCCGCCCGGCCAGCCCTCCACCGGTGTCTGGTGGGGGCTCATCGACGAGCTCACTGCTGACGCCGGCCACCCCGGCCTGGTGGTGGTCGCCGACTACGACGCTGAGCTCGGCTACCTCTGCCTGGCCGCATTCGACGCAGACCCGCCCGCTAGCGAGAAGCCTGCGCCTCCGCCACGGGGAGCACCTTAGTCCGCGCGGCCGGGTCGAATGCCGCCTCGACCGCGACCTCCTCAACCCCGCGCACAAACGCCTCGACCTGCTCGCTGGTGAGGGACCACAGGTCCCACAGCACCAGCAGCGACACGACGTCGGCAGGCCGGTTCTCGACCACGATGAAGGCCTGCTCGATCAGGTGATCCCTGGGGCCGAGCCAGGTCAGAGAGGTCTCCGCCAGCTTCTGCCTGACCTGCTCGGGGGAGACCTCGGCGGGGCTGGCGTCGGTCTCCGCGCGCATGACCATCGCCCGCTGGTCGTTGACCCGGCAGGTGACCCTGGCCGGATAGCCGCGCTCCGCGTCCAGCCGCCCGATGACCTCGCTGAGCGCATCGGGGTCGTAATAGGCGCGCATGCCGGCGGTCATGGCGGCGCCGCGAGTCCGGGCGACGACCTCGTCGATCGTGGTGTCCGTGACATCGATGGTGACCACCGAGTTCTGCGAGACCGGGCCGAAGTAGCCGGCGAGTCCCGGCCTGAACCGGTTGCTCACCGCGACCTTGACCGTCAGCGGACGCACTCCGAACACGCGCCCTATGGCCGTCGCGATGACGGCGAGCGTCACCCGCGAGAGGTCGGTCCTTGTCCGCCTGGCGATGCTCAACATGGCTAGGTGGGCCGCGGCCGAGGAGAACCGCACCTGCGAGTAGCGCGTCTCCTGGCGGCCCGGCGGGCATGCGGGCGCACCGAACGTCTGCGCCGGGATATTCCGGAGCTGGGACTCGAAGTACCGCATCGCGCGGTCGCTGAGCTGCCGGAGCTGCGCTGTCTGCTCGCTGCGGGCCAGGTCAAGTAGCGTCGGTCCGTGCTCACCTGGCGCCGGGAGAGTCGTCTCGGCCGCAAGGAAGTCGGCCAGTAGCAGCATGTTCGCGCCGCCGTCGGCAGCCAGGTGGGACAGCACCCAGACCATGTACAGACAGGCGCCCCGAAGCCGGATCACCGCCATCCGCAGCGGCCAGTCGCGGCGGAAGTCGAACCGCGCGAGCGGCCAGGTCTCCATGAGCTCGGCCGCATAGCGCTTGGCGAAGGCCGGATCGGCGTCGTCGGGAAGCGTGAGGATCTCCAGGCTGGTCTGGCCCGAGCCGGCGATCTCCTGGCACGCGTTGCCCGAGGTGTCGGTGGCCAGGCGCATCCGCAACGCAGCATGCCGGCCCATGGCGCCGCTCAGCACGTTCGCCGCGTCGTCGACAGTGCTGCCCGCGGGCAGCTCGAACCCGCCGTTCATGGTGAACTGGCCGCCGCTGGCCTCCATGTCCTGCAAGATCGCCTTCTGGCCCCAGGTCAGCGGCCCGGTGCCGGACTCAGGTCCGCGGAACTTGACGGCGATCCGGTCATGGCGTGCGGGCTCGAACATAGCTGATTCTGTCCAACCGAGGGCAGCGCGTGTCAATGCCCGTACCTGACCGGGCAACGTGTGGCTGCTTAGTGACGCTGGAGCGTCACTAAGCACGCACAGGTTCGCCGCAGGTGGGCGCTGGTGCCGCGGGCGCGTCACTTACCAGGTCACGATCACGTCACCCGGAGCACCAGGCCCCTAAGTACGCGGCATTGCGTACCAGGTCCGCAAACACGCGGCGGCCTGCCCGATCGCGGCCCTGCTGGCGTCGACGGTGCCGATCATCGTGAAGAACCCGTGCGCCATTCCCGCGTAACGGGCGAGTTCGACCTGGACGCCCTCGTCGGCCAGCCGGCGGGCATAGGCCTCGCCCTGGTCACGCAGCGGGTCATACTCGGCGGTGATAACCAGCGCCGGCGGCAGCAAGGCCAGGCTCTCGGCGCGAAGCGGCGAGGCCAGCGGGCTGGCGGCGTCGCCAGGCCCGGTCAGGTAGTGCTGGCGGTACCAGGCGACTGACTGCCGGTTGAACAGGAACGGGTCGTCGGCGGCACGCATCGACTCGTCGTCGGCGAGCTGGTCGGTATTGGGGTAGACGAGAAGCTGGCCGGCCAGTGCCGGACCGCCGGCCCGGGCCCGCAGCGTTACCGCCGCGGCCAGGTTGCCGCCGGCGCTGTCGCCGCCGACGGCGAGGCGGTCCGGGTCCGCGCCAATCTCGTCCGCGTGCTCGGCGACCCAGCACACCGCCGCGTAGCAGTCGTCGATTGCGGCCGGGAACGGATGCTCGGGCGCCAGCCGGTAGCCGGGCACGACCACCAGCGCGCCTGCGGCGTTGGCCAGGCTGCGGCCGACGCCATCGGCGGTGTCGATGGTGCCCAGCACCCAGCCGCCGCCGAAGAAGTACACCAGCGCGGGCAGCGGCCGCTCGCCGGCGGGCCGGTACAGCCGCAGCGGCAGCTGGCCGGCCGGCCCCGGGATCGTGAGGTTGACGACCTCATGGACCGGCTCCGGCTCTCCACCGCTCGCCCGGATCGAGGCCAGGTCGGCAGCCCTGGCCCCGGCGAGCGACATTGTGTACAGCGGCGGGACGTGGTCGCGCTCGCGCTGATCACGCATCGCCTGCAGCTGCGGTGCTAGGGGCACAGTTCGATAGGCTATCTGTTACCCGGAATGCCGGTCTTGGGGATGCCAATGGTCGAGTTAGTGCGGGAGACGTTGCACACGTCGGTCACCGATCCCGTTGCCGCGTCGATGAACTTCCTCAACGAGGTAGCCGGCCGATTCCCCGACGCGATCTCGCTCGCCGCCGGCCGGCCATTCGATGAGTTCTATGCCGTCGAGGATGTACAGCGCTACCTGGCCGCCTACATCGCGCACCTGCGGGCCGAGGGCGTGAGCGAGGCCCGGCTACGGCAAGCGATGCTCCAGTACGGCCGGACGAACGGTCAGCTCGGCCCGATGATCGCGCGGATGCTGGAGATCGACGAGGACATCCGCGTTCCCGCCGACTCGATCATGGTGACGGCGGGCTGCCAGGAAGCGATGATCATCGCGCTGCGCGGGCTGTGCGCCGCCCCTGAGGACGTCGTCCTCGCCGCCGAGCCCTGCTACGTCGGCTTCACCGGCGCCGCGCGGGTACTCGGCGTCCCCCTGGTCCCGGTACCCGAGACACCCGACGGCCTGCGACCGGAGACGGTGACGCGGGTCGCCCGCGAGGTACGCGCCAGCGGCCGCAGGCCGCGCGCGGTGTACGTGGTGTCGAACTTCGCCAACCCGTCGGGCGTCTCGCTGAGCCCCGAGGTGCGGCGCGGGCTCATCGATGCGGCCGCCGAGGAGGACCTGCTCATCCTCGAGGACGACCCCTACGGGCTGTTCGGGCTGGACGACCGGCGCAGCCCGACGCTCAAGTCGCTGGACACCGACCAGCGGGTCGTGTACCTCGGCTCGTTCGCCAAGTCAGTCTTCCCCGGCGCACGGGTCGGGTTCCTGGTCGCCGATCAGACCGTTGTCAGCGCGGCCGGCCATCGCAGCCTGCTGGCCGACGAGCTCTCGACGGTCAAGAGCATGGTCACCGTCAATACATCGCCGATCGCGCAGGCCGTCATCGGCGGCGTGCTCGTGTCCTGCGGGTACAGCCTGCGCGCCGCGAACCGGGAGAAGATCGCGTTCTACCGGCGCAATCTCCGCGCGCTGCTGGCCGCGCTCGACCATCACTTCAGCGATCCTGGGATTACCTGGAACTCGCCCAGCGGTGGCTTTTTCGCGGTGATGTCCGTGCCCGTCCGCGCCGACGAGAAGCTGCTTGAGCTGTCGGCGCGAGACTACGGCGTGCTGTGGACACCGATGAGCTTCTTCTATCTGGGCGGCGGCGGCAGCCACGCGATCCGGCTGTCGTGCAGCGCGCTGGCGACCGACCAGATCGACGAGGGAGTACGCCGGCTGGCCGCCCTCATCGCCGACGTCGGGTCGTGACCTCGGAGGGGCACGGGGGAGTCGTCCCCCCCGGGGCCAGCACCATCGTCCGTGTCTGGATCGTTCCTGTTGACGTGGACCCGGACGTTGCGGCCAGGTGCCGCAGCGTACTCGACGAGAGCGAACGAGCCCGCGCGTCGGCGTTCCTGAGCGGGCGCGACCGGCAGCGGTTCACGATCGCGCACGGCGCCATGCGGATCCTGGCCGGCCGCGAGCTTGCGACCCGGCCCGCCGCGCTCAGCTGGACTCCAGGCCCGCACGGCAAGCCCGAGCTTGCGCCGCCGTGGTCCGGCCTGCACACGAGTCTGTCGCACTCGGGGGACCTGATCGCGGCCGCCATCGCCGCCGGGCTCCCGGTGGGGGTCGACATTCAGCACCTGGTGCCCGGTCTGGACGCGGTCGGGCTGGCGGCCCGGTTCTTCCCGCCCGATGAGTCCGGGCACGTCGCCGCGGGCCGCGACGCGAGCGCGCGGGCGGCCCGGTTCGCGCAGCTGTGGGCCCGCAAGGAGGCCGTCGTCAAGGCGGCCGGCGGCCGCCTCTGGCCCAATCTCAGGGTCGCGGTTCGCGGCCGCGATGTCGTCAGCTGTGCCGAGCCGGCCGGCTCGTACCGGGTCGCCGACGTCACGACGCCGGCGGGCTATCGCGCCGCGGTCGCGCTGACCGGCCCCGCGCCCTTCGCCCTCGAGGCGGCCTGCTGGCCGGGCAACGGCATCACTGGCTCTTCGCCACGGTCTCGATCGCCGCGCGCAGCTGGCCGCGGGTCGGCTGCAGCGCCAGGTCAAGCTGGCGGGCATACGGCAGCACGGCACCGTCCGGCCGGGTGACTCGCTTCGGCGGGGCGATCAGCCGCATCTCCTCGGCGGCGGTTGCCAGGATCTCGCCGCCGATGCCGCAGGTCCGGTTCGAGTCGTCGATGACGACGAGCCTGCCGGTGCGCTCCAGCGACCGGGCCAGGCCCGTCCAGTCGAACGGGTAGAGCGTGCGCGGGTCGAAGACTTCGACCGAGATCGTGTCCGCGAGTTCGTCGGCGACCGCGAGCGCGTCGTACACGAGGTGTCCGACCGCGACCACCGTCACGTCGGTACCCGGCCGACGTACCAGGCCGACGCCGAGCGGCACCGGGGCAAGCGCGCCGAAGTCGACGTCCTCGCGCCGCGAGACGGCACCGGCCGGCCCGAACAGTATCACCGGGTCGTCGTCGCGGATCGCGCTGACCAGGAGGCCGTAGGCATCGGTCGGCGTGGCCGGCACCACCGTCTTCACGCCGACATGCGCGAACAGGCTGTAGGGATGGTCGGAGTGCTGCCCGGCCCAGCCAACGCGGGAGCCTGAGCTCGGCATCAGGTAGGTCACGGGGACCTTCATCTGGCCGCCGGTCATCAGCGGGAACTTGTGCGCGTGGTTGGCGATCTGCTCGAACACCAGGAACAGCAGCGCCGGTATCTGGAACTCGATGACGGGCCGGGAGCCGGCTATCGCCGCTCCGGTCGCGAAGCTGGTGAAGGCCTGTTCCGAGATCGGCATGTCGATGATACGTTCCGGCCCGAATCGCTTGAGCAGACCGGCGGTGACGTTGCTGACCGCGATGCCGATGTCCTCGCCGAGCACGCATACGGCCGGATCGCGCTCCATCTCGGCGGATAGTGCCCGGTTGAGGGCTCGCAGGTAGGAAAGGATCGGCATCAGGCCGTTCCTCCCCGTGCGCGCAGCCCGCCCGCGTACAGGAAGTCGAGCGCGCCGGACGGGTCGGGCTCGGGGCTGGCGTCCACGAACCGCTGCGCCTGGTCCAGCAGGTCCTCGATCTCCTCGTCGATCCGCGCGCGCACCGCCTCGGGCACGCGCGCCGCCTGGATCTCCAGCGGGTCGCGCTCCCGGCCCGTGGCGACCTCCTCGTCCGTGCGGTAGCGCGGCCGGACGCTGTATTCCCAGGTGTGGTGAGCGTCGAACCGGTAGGTCAGGCACTCAAGGAACGTCGGGCCATCCCCGGCCCTGGCGCGGGCGACGGCACGGGACGCCGCCGTCAGCACTGTCTCGGGGTCCATGCCGTCGATGCTCTGCGCCGGGATGCCGAATGCCCCGGCTCGGCCTGTGATCGAGCCGGCCGTGGTGTCCTGCACGCGCATGGACGTCGCGAACTGGTTGTTCTCGCAGACGAAGATGACCGGCAGCCGGCGCAGCGAGGCCAGGTTCATCGCTTCGAGCAGGACCCCCTGGTTGACCGCGCCGTCGCCGAAGAAGGTGACGGCGACGCGGTCGTGCCCGGCCCGCCGATGCGACCAGGCCGCCCCGGCCGCGATCGCGGCCGAGGCGCCGACGATGGCATTGGCGCCGTAGACGCCGACGCCGACGTCCGCGGCGTGCATCGAACCGCCGCGGCCGGAGTTGAGGCCGGTCTCGCGGCCGGCCAGTTCGGCCAGCATGCGGACCGGGTCGGCGCCCTTGGCCAGCACGTGACCGTGGCCCCGATGGGTGCTGGTGATGACGTCGTCAGGGCGAAGCGCGGCGCAGACGCCCGCCGCGATCGCCTCCTCGCCGATGTAGGGGTGGATGCCGCCGACGATCACGCCGCTGCGCACCATCTCGATCGCCCGCTGCTCGAACCGGCGGATCAGCCGCACGGTCCGGTACAGGTCGGCGGAGTCAGCCACCTGCCCGCCGTTCCGCGCCGCTATGCCGCCACCCGGTCGCCGATGGCGGCGAGGATGCCGTCCCACAGGCGCCTCCGGGCCGCGAGGGCGAGGTTGATCGTCTCGGCGCACTCCGCCCACTTGGCGTCGTCGTCGCCGCAGAGGTCGGCGAGCATCTGCATTGCCATCGGCGTGTGCTCCTCGCTGTCCACCTGGATGTGGCGCGCGAGGTAGTCGACGAACGTGTCGAGCGATCCGACCCGCTCGTTGACGCCGACGACCTGCTGGAACATGTCGGGGATCAGGTCCTCGCGGCCGAAGGCGAAGGCGGCGGCCTGCGCGTGCACGGGCGCGCTCTCGATCAGGCCCCATGTGAGCCGGATGAACTCGGCCGACGGCCCGGGCACCTTCGCCTCTTCGATCGCGTCCAGCACCGGTCGCCCGGCCCGCAGGCTCTCGATGAAAGGATCGATGATCGAGCGGTCGGCGCCTGCCTGCGCCATGCCCTCGAGGTAGAGCTCGAAGTGGCTGATGAAGCCGTCGCCGCGCTCGTCACTTTCCTCGACCAGCACGATGTCGTTGATGAGGCGGCGGCTGCCGGTCGGGCCGGTGGGCACCCACGGCAGTTCCACGCAGGTGAGGTTGCGCTGCAGCGACTTCAGCAGCGACATGAAATCCCAGACGGCGAACACGTGGTGCTCCATGAACGTCTGGATCGCGCCGGCGTTGTCCAGCGCGGCGTACAGCGGGTGCTCGATGACAGCGCGCCTGGCGTCGGCGATCTGCTCCTCAAGGCGGTCGATTCCGGGATGCCGCTGGCCCCAGTCGTAGCGAGACATCTCAAACCTCCTGCGGGTGGTGTCCGTCGGCCGGACGGCGCGGGTTACGCCACAAAACCGGACAGAATTCCGGGTCGCTATAGTCGGGGCGGCCATCGGCAAGCAGCCGGACCAGCACGTCGTGGTTGTAGGCCAGGACCTCGCCGGTGCTCAGCACGAACTTCCGGTAGGCGTTCTGGCCGTCCTGGAGGTGGAAGGAGATGGTCCGGCGGGGAAGCCCGCTGCGGTTGGAGGGGCTGCCGTGGTAGGTCCGGCAATGGTGAAAACTCATGTGGCCCTTGGGAATGATCATCGGGACCTTGACCACCTCGGCGCCGTTGTAGGCCGCGTTATCCGCCAGCAGGCGGTCCAGGTCCCTGGCCTCCCGTTCCGCGAAGTGCCTGGTCATCGAGTCATCGCGACCGATCTCGCGCCACCGGTGGCTGCCGTCGACCATGGTGATCGTTCCCATCTCCTCGCCGCAGTCGTGGAACGGGATGAAGGCGGTGAGCATCCGGTCCGACGTGCAGGTCGACCAGTAGTGCTTGTCAAAGTGCCACGGCACGACGTTGGTGGGCTCCGCGGCGATCGGCGGCTTGTAGATCAGCGTCGACTGGAACACCCGGATCTCGTCGGTCCGGGCCAGGGCGGCCGCTACGGCGCCGATCAGCGGCTTGCGCAGCAGCCTCGCGAGGCCGTCGTGCTCATAGTGGACGTAGTCGTTGTGCCGCTGCACCTCGCCCTTGGACGGATCCCAGTAGGCGAGCTTGGGCGGCCGCACCGGCAGGCCGCGGTCACGCTCGCCCGCGTAGTACCGCTCGCTGGCCGCAAGGAGCTCATCGACCTCGTCGTCGGTGAAGAGCCTCTTGCTGAGGTACCAGCCGTGCTCGGCGTAGGACTCGACATCGGCGTCCGACGGCAGGAGCGCGCGCTCATCGTCCGTCAGCGCGAATTGCGGGGTGACCGACAGGCTCACGGTTCATTCCTTCCTCAGCGGGCGGCTTTGCCTGCTGGCGGGCGGTTCGAGCCCTGACGGACGGGCGGGGGCTGTGGTCATCAGCGGATCGTGCCCGCTGTGGCGCGGATCTCGGCAAGTTCGCGTTCCTTCGCCGCGTACAGCGCCGGGATGTTGCTCGTGCCGAACGTGCGCGCGCCGTGCCGGTCAATCAGCTCAAGGAAGTAGGTACGCCGGATGTGCGTCGACTTCGCGAAGATCTGGTACATCTGGCCCCAGTGGTCGCGGTCGACGAGGATGCCGAGCGGCCGCAGCGCATCGATCGCGATGTCGGTCGCGCCCAGGCGTCCGGTGAGCATGTCGTAGTAGCTCGGCGGTGTCGGCGCGAACTCGACGCCGCGCCCGGTGATGGTGCGGACCGCCAGGACGATGTCGTTGGTCAGGAACGCCACGTGCTGTACGCCTGCGCCGTCATGCCAGGCGAGGAAGTCGTCAATCTGGCCGGCCCGGCGGCTGATGTCGGGCTCGAGGATCGTGAACGTCATGCCGCCGGACGGGCTCTGCACCACCTTTGAATTCATGCCCTGCTCGCCGACCTCGATGTATTCCTGGAAGGTGACCGAGAATCCGAACACCTGCTCGTGGAAGGCGATGGTGGGGTCGAGCTCGCCGGCCGGGACGCACACGGCCGCGTGGTCAATGACGCGCAGCAGGTCCGCGTCCGAGCCGTCGGCGGCGCCCGGCTCCATCTCGATCACGCCGGGCTGGAACTCGGCCCGTGAGCCGCGTCGCTCGACGAGGCGGTACACCACGTCGCCGAAGCCGGCAACGTCCGCGGCGACGACGCAGGCCTCGTCGTTCTCCCAGGTGCAGGGCGGCCGGATGCCAGATCCCCCGGCCGCGACGGCGTCGCCGTAGGCGGCGGCGGCGCTGTCGGCGCGGAACGCGGTCACCGCGACGCCGTCGCCGTGCCGGGCGACGAACTGGCTGGCCGGATGGCCCTTGTGCAGTCCCGAGGTCAGCAGTACCCGGATGTCACCCTGGCCGAGCAGCAGGCTGCGCTGGTCCGTCAGGCCCGTCTCAGGACCGCCACGGCCGTAGACGCGGAAGCCATAGGCCGCGCACAGGGACTGCGCCGCCGCGACGGCATCACCGACGTAGAGCTCGATGTGGTCGATGTCGACGATGTCCATCGCTTCGTTTCCCCTCGGGGTCGTGCGGTTCACTGTCGTTTCCTGTCGGCCGGACCGGTCACGAGAATGGCGGCGGCACAGTCCGTGTCGCCGTCGGTCACGGCCAGGTCGACGCGCACCACCAGCGCCTCGTCCGCGTCGGCGTCCTCGATGAGCAGCGCGGCTATATCCACCCCCGCGCCCGTCCCGCTGACGCACACGACCGGTCCGGTCAGCTGCCACCGCGCGGCCAGGTAGCCGGCCACGGCGTTCGGCACCGACTGGAAGAAGTGCAGCGGCGGCACTCGCCGGCCGGCGTCCACCGCAGCGGCAACGCGGGTAGCGCTGGTGACGTCGCCAAGTGCCGTCACCATCACGATGGCGGTGACCGGGCCGGACGCAGGCGGCTGCCCGCGGCTGCGCATGACGCGCCCGGTGACCTCGGCGACTAACGGGCTGAAGGTGGAGTCGATGAACCCGGCCAGGGCCGTGACCGTGCCGTCGGCCGCGGTCTCTGGCCAGCAGGCCGACGCCGAGACCGTCAGGCCAGCCTCGGCCGCGGCCGCGAGCAGCGCGTCGCGGGCGGGGGATGCGATAGCTGCCGGCGATGTCATGGCAGGCCGATAACGAGAGCGGTGTTCGCGCCGCCGAATGCGGCATTGAGGCTCATGGCGAACTCGGCCGTGGTGGCTTGCGCCTCGCCGAGCACGAGGTTGAGGCGGCAGCGATCGTCAGCGGCCAGGAACCCGGCGTTGACGGGGAGCATGCCCTTGCGAGCAGCCAGCACTGTGACGATCAGCTCGAGCACGCCGGACGCCTCCAGTACCTGACCGTGCAGCGACTTGGTGGAGCTGACGGGCACCGCCGCGAGGGCGTCGCCGAGCGCCAGCCGCAGCGCGCTCGTCTCGGCCGGGTCGCTCTGGCCGGTGCCTGACCCGTGGGCGTTGATGTAGCCGAGATCCTCCGCCGCGATGCCGGCCCGCTGCAGCGCGGCTGCTATCGCACGGGCCATGCCACGACCCTCAGGGTCGGGCTGGCACGGGTGGTACGCGTCGCCGGTGCGGCCCCAGCCTGCGATCCGTACCAGCGGCGGCGCCCGCCGCGCCTGAGCGGAGTCCCGCGACTCGATGACGACCGCTCCGACCCCGTCCCCGAGGAGCAGCCCGCGCCGGCCGGCGCTGAACGGGCGCACCTGGCCGTCGTCAGCGAGCACGCGGCCCGCATCGAAGAGCGCGAACTGGTCGCTGTCGACCAGGTACCCGCCCGCCACGACGACGCGCCCGGCCTGGCCGCGAGCGATGGCCGCGGCCGCGTCGGCGATCGCGGTGCTCGCGGCCACGCATGCCGACATGTAGCACCTGATGTCCTGCCCGGCCAGGCCGCTGTCGCCCGCGACGGCCGCGGTGAACGCCCCCGGCCCGAGTCCGGGCTTGTCGGGCCCCGGCGCCCGCGCGATTGCCGGGTCGCCGTGGATGGCGAGGAACAGTGGCGTGGCGGCGCGGTCGGCCGCGGACAGGCCAGCTTCATCGCAGGCCTCGCGGACGGCCCGGGTTACCTCGGTCAGCAGGTCCGGGGACCCGGGCATCGTCGCCGCGAAGCGAACTCGCCTGGCTTCGACGTCAAAGCGCCTGACGGGTACGAAGGCGGGCTGGCCGGACAGAGCACCGGCCAGCAGCGCCTCCGTTCCCTGGCCGTACGCGGACTGGACGGCGGCACCGGTCATGACCACCGGACCTGGCCCTCTGCGGGCGGTCGGCGTCGAGGTCATGGCGGGTGCATCAGTCATACGCTGACCCGGCTTTCAGGCTCTTCAGCACGTCGAGCACGCCGGTGATCGTCGACATGCGATCGAGCATGTCGTCGTCAAGGTCGAGGTCGCCGAGGCGCTCCTCGATCTGGTGGATGAGCCAGACCAGTTCCATCGAGTCGATCGCCTCCGTGACCTGCTCAGGCTGGCGGTCACCGAAGGTAGCGAGCATCGCGACCACGTCCGACCGCTGAAGTACGCCGGGCATGTGTCAGTGCGCCGACGCGGGCTGGATCCGCGGCAGGACGGTGCGGCAGAACTCGCCGACGGTCATGCCGGCGAGCGCCTCGCCCTCGTCGTCGTCGAACTTGATCCCGAAGCGGTCCTCGACCCGCACCGCGAGCTCGGCGAGGGCGAGCGACTCAAGATCGGCGCCGAACGGGCCGAGCACGGTGTCGTCGTCGATGTCCTCGATGCTGTAGTTCATGTCCGTCAGCGAGTCGAGCACGAACTGGCGGATCTCCTCGATCATGGTCAACGGCTCCTTCCGGGAGTGGGTGGCCCGTCTGGCCCGATGTCGCGCAGCACTGCCTGGTTGCGGACAAGCTTTCCTGTGGCCGTGCGCGGTAGCTGCTCAACCACGTGCAGCCGTCGCGGCCGCTTGTATGCGGCGAGCCGGGTCGTGATCTCGCGTTCCACGGCGGCTGCCTCGGCACCGTCCGCCAGCACCAGGTACGCCTCGATCGCCTGGTCATGCACCACGACGGCGCCGGCGACCTCCGGCAGTGCGGCGAGCATGTGCTCAACCTCGGTCAGGTCCACCTTCAGGCCGCCGACGGAAACCTGGGAGTCGCGGCGGCCGAGGATCCGGACGAGCCCGGTCTCCGGATCGACGCTGCCGGCGTCCTTCGTGTGCAGCCAGCCCTCCGACCAGCGGCCGGGGTCCTGGTCACCGAGGTAGGGCGAGGCCGGCATGCAGACGTGCAGCTCGCCCCCCTCCTCCCGGACGGTCAGGCCAGGGGCCGGCAGTACCGCGGGGCGATGCTCGCCGAACAGGTCGGTGGCGATGACGCCGACCTCGGTCATCCCGTACATGTTGCCCAGGCGCACGTCGTAGCGGTCCACGAACGCGGCGTGGACGTCGGCGCGGACCAGCTCGCCGCCCGTGGTCATGCCCGTGAGCTGCGGCAGCTTGGGCGGGCGCTGCACCGACGCGAGCAGTTCGATGTGGAAGGGGACGCCAAGCAGCGTCGTCGGCAGCTCGCTGGCCTGGACAGCGGTCAGGATGCCGTCGGCTGTCATCCGGGCCGGGATCGTCAGGTTCACGCCTGCGTGCAGCCCGTAGAGCAGTCCGCCGACGAGTCCGAGCACGTGCACCATCGATGCGAGCGACACGATGCGCTCGCCGCTGCCGGGGACGCCGTCGATCATTGTGTAGCGCTTCACCTCGTCGACGAGGCTGGCGGCATCGCGCGCGATGATCTTGGACGGCCCCGTGGACCCGGAACTGAGCTGTATGACGGCGTGGCTAGTCGCGGCGGGCTGGCCCGGATAGGTACGCACGCTCTCGGTGATCTCGGCGAAGCCGCGCAGCGGGCCGCCGGTGGAGTGCTCGGCCGTGACGACCACCTGCGGGAGCAGCCGCTGCAGCGCCACGTCCACCTCGTACGGGGTGAGCCGGTGGTCAAGCAGCGACGCCTGCGCGCCGATCTGCCACGAGGCCAGCAGGTTGGTGATGAACGCGAGCGACGGCGCAAGGCACAGCGCGACGGAGCCACCGCGGCGGAGCCCGGCGTCGGCCAGGACCTTGTGCCGTTCTGTCACGAGCCGGCGCAACTCCGCCCGGCTGACCGGCTCGGCCAGGCACAGGCACACGTCCGGCGCGGCGCCGGCAAGCAGTACCTCGTCGACCCACTCCGGCTCCAGCTGAGGGTAGGCGCTGGCCGACGCGCGCTCGTACGCACTTCCGGTCACCCGACCTCGCCCCCTTTGGCTGGTTGCGGCCAGCGTGCTGGCCAGTTCCGAAGACCGGTTGCGCCCGTTGGGCTATTCCTCAAGACCAGGGCCAAACCCCCAGCAGGCCGTATACCGACATTGTCGCAGCACAATGCCGGGGGTAGTGATAACGGCCGTTCTGCCTAGCTATGAACCTTACTCGATCGCGCTGTTTTGACAAGGGCCCGAATCCGCCCATGCGGATCCGCCCATGCGGGCTCGGCGCATCGGCGGCTAGCCGGATCGCTGGGCCGCACACAGTGCCGACGCGCTGCTCTTGCTGGACCGGAAGGAGCGGCGAGCCACTCCCCCGAGGGGTGCTGGCCGCCTTGGACGGGGCAGGCCGACGGAGAACTCAGCGCTCCCGTCAAAGTGGCCGCGTCAAGCACGATATTGCCAAACCAGTCTTAATCAAAAAGGATAAGAAGCAAATGCCCGGTCGGGTGGTTCCGGTCGGAGGGCCTTTGAACGACAGCGTCCAGGTGCGCTCGGCGGATGGCGGCGAGGCCGTCGGCAGCGGCGCCGCAGACGGGTCAGCCGAGGTGCTGGTGAGCGTCGCCGACGCTGAGCAGGTTGCCCGGCTGCGGTTGCCGGCGCCAGTGTGGGACTTCATCGCGGGCGGCAGTGGCGCGGAGCTGACCGCGCGTGCGAACCTGGCCGCCTTCGACGACATCTACCTGGTACCCAGGGTCATGAGGGGCGCACGGGCCTGCGATCCGGCGGCGATGCTGATCGGCTGCGAGGCGGCGCTGCCGGTGGCCGTTGCGCCGATTGCCTACCAGCGGATGATCCATCCGGACGGCGAGGTTGCCCTCGCGGCCGCGTGCGCGAAGGCGCGGGTCCCGTACACGATCGCGATGCTGAGCAGCATGACCCTTGAGGAGATCGCGCAGGCTGGCGGCTGCCTCTGGCTGCAGCTGTACTGGCTCCGTGACCGGGGGGTGGTTACTGAGCTGGTGAGACGCGCGGAAGCGGTGGGCTGCCGCGCCCTGGTCCTGACTGTCGACGTGCCGGAGCTTGGCCGGCGCCTGAGGGACCTGCGCAACGCCTTCACGGTCCCCGACGGTGTCTACCCCGCGAACCTGACCCACCGCGACCTCGGCGGCGGGACCGGCCCGGCCGGGCCGACGGCGCCTGGCCAGTCGGCGGTGGCCAGTCACACGGCCGCGCTCTTCGACCCGTCACTGAGCTGGTCAGACGTAGCGTGGCTGGCCGGACAGACCAGCGTGCCGCTGGTCCTCAAGGGGATCCTTGATGCCGACGATGCGCGACACGCCGCCGACCTCGGGGTCGCGGGGATCGTGGTGTCCAATCATGGCGGCAGGCAGCTGGACGGAGCCGTACCGAGCATCACGGCGCTGCCGTGGATCGTCGACGCGGTCGCCGGGCGCTGCGAGGTGTTCCTCGACAGCGGCGTCCGCAGCGGGCTCGACGTGCTCAAGGCCGTCGCGCTCGGCGCCAACGGGGTAATGCTGGGCCGTCCGGCCCTGTGGGGGCTGGCACTGGGCGGCGCGGCCGGCGCCGGGAGCATCCTCGCGTTGCTCACCGAGGAACTCAGGCAGGCGATGACGCTGGCCGGGTGCCCGGACCTGAGTGCCGCCCGCGCGCTGCGCGCGATGCAGCGTCTTGGCCTGCTCGGCGGACCCGCAGCCACCTAGGCCGGCATTCCCCGCGGCCGGCCATCAGCTACGGGCGGGCTTGGCTTCCTGAATGTTCGCGGAGATCGTCGCCGCTATCTCGTGCACGCTGCTGAACTCGATCACGTCCTCCGGGCTCAATGCGTCCTCGCCGAACTTCTTGCCGACCCGCTCAATCAGGCGCATCACCGTCAGCGAAGTCGCACCGGCCTCGAAGAAGTCATCGTCTCCCGTGCTGACCGGGAGACCGAGTTGCTGACAAGCCTCAATTACCCAGCCTTCGATCGCAGCCCCGTTACTCATCGCGCTTGCGTGACCCCCTCGTGAGACCGCACCGGGAACTTGAAGCCATTAACCGTCGTCTCGATATAGCGATTGTAGTCGTAATCATTGCATCCGGACACCAGCACAGAGCCGTAGCGTTCGAGAGTCGCGGCACCGCCAAACTCCTCGAGAGTTTCGGAGAAGGGATACACGCGAACTGAGGTCGGCAGATAACGCGCAGCAAAGCCTAGCCGCATCTTATCTGTTAGGCCGGAGTGCGGGTGTGACGCATGCATCAGGGTCGACCAGAAGATAACGAACTGACCTTGGCGCATTACCTGAGAGACGGCGCGCGATTCGTCTGGGCTCCAGTTTGGATCTTTCTGGAGCTGGCGGTAATCATAGCCGAAGAAGCCGCGCCGCACGCCGTCCTTCGTGACCTGGTTGATCCGTGACGCGTCGTACGTCATGACCTTTGATTCGTCATAGTTCATGGTCTTGTGCGAGCCCGGGATAAACTGGAGGGCGCCCATCTCTACGGATGCCTCCGTGAAGGCCGCCCAGACAGTTATCGTGCCACCGAATTGGGCATCCTCTGGCCACACAATTTGCGGGTGCTTGGACCCGGCAACATTCGAGAAGTTATCCGCCTGATGCCAGTCGGTGCCCTCGTCGCCAGGATACTTAGGAAAGAACTCAGTACGCCAGCAGAGCACGTCGGGGCCGAGAATGCTTGAAACCCGGTCCACAATCTCGGGCCGAGTAATGTGCTGGGCAAGGAAGTCGATGTCAATATGGCGGTCATAACTCGATAGGTTCGTGGCGCCGGAAATGGCTCGATCCGACCGGTAGATCGCGTTCTTAGTGTTGAGCAGCTTCGGCCTCAAGGCGCGAAGGTTGCTCTCCATGTCGGCCTCGTCATACAGATCGAACGGGCCAATATAGCCGTCGCGATGAAAGCTGGCAAGTTCCTCGTCCGTCAGCCGGAAGCTCGTAGCGACCTCGCTCATAAACTCTCTCTCCAGGCAGAGAACGCGACGTTATATCGCACTTCAGAGTGACGACTGTGCCAATGCCTATTCGGCGCGGACGATAGTATACAGCCCATGTTCTGACAAAGCAAGCATGTGCCGATTATCATTGACTCCGTCCTATAGCTGTGGCCTGGCCTTCTTTACCGAACTTGCGGATCGCACTGTGGCCCGGCCGGCGTGATTAAGTCAAGTCTGTGCGAGCCGCGGCCGGCCGGTCCGCTGCGAAGCACACGGTGCTGGGAGGAAGACGATGACCGTCTCGAGGCTGCGCGACATGTCGGGGATCGGCGTGGACAAAGTGGGCGATGCAGCCGACGCGGTGAGCGACCCGCTTATGCTCCGCCTGGAGAACCTCGACACCGATCTGAGGCCTCCTGAGGTCGCACTCGAAACGACCCGTGCGGCAATCGACCAAGACGAAGCCAACAGTTACCTGCCGTTCCAGGGCCACCTCGCGCTGCGCGCCGCGGCCGCCGCCCACGTATCCGCCGTCGCGGCTCACAGTTACGACCCGCAGACCCAGTGCGTCATCGTCGCCGGCGGGCTGAATGGCGTTCTGAACACGCTGCTCGCCACCGTGGAGCCCGGCCAGGAGGTAGTCATCTGCGATCCGGCCTACGCCGGGCTCGTCAACCGGATCCGCCTCGCCGGCGGTGTACCGCGGTTCGTCTCCTGTGTGCCCGGCGCTGCCGGGTGGACTACCGACCCGGACGAGCTGGCCGCCGCCGTCGGCCCGCAGACGGCAGCCGTGCTCCTCATGAGCCCGGTCATGCCTACCGGGGCGGTGCTGGGAACCGAGCACTTCGACGCTCTCGCTGGCCCGGTTAACGCCTGCGGAGCGTGGGTGATTTACGACGCAGCGATGGAGCGGATCCGCTTTGACGGTCAAGCCCCGGTGCACCCCGGTGCCCATCCGGGCCTGAGCTCCCGCACCATTACTGTCGGCTCGGCATCCAAGGAGCTGCGCATGATCGGCTGGCGCGTCGGCTGGGTGGTGGGGCCCGAGCCGATCATTGCCGACATCGGCCTCGTCGGCCTCGCTAACGTGGTCTGCCAGGTCGGCCTCGGCCAGCGGGCGGTCGCGGCAGCGCTCGGCCATCCGGAAGCCGCAGCGGACGTCGCCGCGGCAACCCGGATCTGGCAGCAGCGCTGCGAGACCGTGCTTGACCAGCTTTCCGGCTACCCATGCATCCGTCCCCACGGCGGCTGGTCTTTGCTCATTGACACCCGCAGCATGGGAATTACGCCCGAGGAAGCCTCTCGTCGGCTCTTCACCGGCTCGCACGTCGCGACCACCCCGATGACCGGCTGGGGACCGAGCGGAAGCCGGTACCTGCGGCTGGTCTACGCAAACGAACCCGTCGAGCGGCTCACCGATCTAGGCGCCCGCTTCGATGCCGCGCTGCGATAAGAGCCCGCGGGTGGCCAGGCAACGGGATCATCACCCGTGCGCGCGGGATGACCGCCCGTGCGAGCGCGCCGCGCACCGCGCAGGTCACGCCGCGGCGGGCACACCGCGGCGGGCACACCGCGGCGGGCACACCGCGGCGGGCACGGGAGCAGGCGGGTTAGCCCAGCTCGTAAATCATGTCGCGCATGAGCTCACTCGGGCCGGCCGCTATTGTCGCTCCGATTGCGTCACGATACAGACGGCTAGCCGCCGCATCCTCCAGGTAACCGGCCGAGCCGTGTATTTGCAGGCACTTCTGCGCCGCGATCACTGCGAGTTCGGTCGACTTCAGCTTCAGAATCGAGGCGGTTAGCGTTTCCAGCTGGCCGTGACTCTGCTGCCATGCCGCATACGACGAGTATTGACGCACTAGCGCAAAGTCGCTTTCCAGCTCGGCGAGCTGCTGCCGGATCGCCTGCTTCCCGCTCAAGGCGGACCTGCCAATCTTGCGGTCCTGCACGAAGGATCGAAGTGTCTGCAGGCAGTAATCAATGCCGCCGACGGCAAGCAATCCCGCGACGAGCCGCTCGAAGTCCAGGGCCTTCATGATCTGGCTGAATGCCCTGCCACTCGACCCCAGCAAACGATCCGCCGGCACCGGGACGTCGCTGAAACGCAGCGTGCAGATATCCGCGCTCCGCCAGCCGAGCATTGGCTGCCTCACTCGCTCGATGCCGGGCAGGTCCGCATCTATGATCAGAAAGCCTGCCGCACCAAGAATGCCCTTGTCCGAGGTGTTATCCGTTCTGACGAGGGTGATAAAGAAGTCAGCCGCCGAGCCATTCGTGATGAAGCGTTTCTCACCATTAACCAGGAAGCTGCCTTCGGGAGTGACCTCGGCTCGCGTGGCGAGGCAGGCCAGATTAGATCCCGCCTCGGCCTCGCTGATCGCTAGCGCCGCGACCCGGAGACCCTGGCGAGCATCGGTGAGGTACTGATCCTGTTGCGTCCCGCTGCCAAATAGCTCTAGATACGACAGGGCCATGTAGGAATGCACACCGAGGGCACCCCGAATGCCTGCATAGCCGAGCTTGCCGAGTTCATCAAGGTAGATTGCGCTTCGCAGGAACTCCGGGCCAGTGTGAGCGATCCTCAGCAGGCCCTCGCGCCCCAGCGCTCTCCAGCTCTCCGTGTCGATTTTCCCGTGCGCTTCCCAGCGCTCAGCATTAGGCATCACAATGCGCGCTAGAACGGAACGGACGTGCTCCCTGAAGCCGTCATCGTCGATGACATAGCCGTTGTCCTGGAAGACCTCACCGCGCTGCGGTTCCATGGCAATTCCCGGTGACTTCTCGTCTTTATACTGCCAGCATACACATTCGGCCGGCACCACCAATGGCGCTGCGAGGTGGCCGTGCGTGCTGGCGCCGGGCCGCAAAGCCTAGCTAGGGCGCCCCAAGGTCGAGGGACGAGGGCCGAGGGCGGCGCGGGCGGAGGGACGAGGGCCGAGCCGCCGGACCGCAGTGACCGCCGGACCGCACTGGCCGCCAGGCACCGCCCGGAAGCGGTGCGTCTCGACGCGATCCGTAACCGCAACGCTCGGTTCAAATCGGGCTACTCGGCGGCCGCGCGCATTGGGTCCTGTGACGCGGGTAAGGTCACCGTCCCCCAAGCGCGTAGCGGGCCGCTTGCTCCAGTGCCAAAGCCGCCCACGCGGCCATGCTGAGACCGGCTCTTTCGGCAGCGGCATGACACAGTTCCAGCTTGTCGGGGGCAATACGAATTTCCAGGCTTGCCATCGACCATTCCCGCTGGCTCCGGTCCGCGGCGTCCTCGTGTTGCCGGTCGTCGCTAGCCGAGCGCTCGGCCAGGCTCGTGCGTACCTCGCGGCGCAGTCGTTTCACTGACCAGCCGAACTCTTCCGCCTTCCGCAGCCAGAAGTCCTGCTCTGGCTCGGAGAGGGCAGCTACCTCCGCGTGATGGCCGAAGCTCAGCGTGTCCCGTCGGCGGGACAGCGAGAATCGCTTGACCACCCACGCATAGTTCCGGAGTGTCTGATAGTCCAGTGAAGTCTGCTCGATCGCGTCGCGATAGCGTCCGGCGTAGGCTTCCTCTCCGTACACTAACCAATCGCCCAGGCACCAGGCCGACGACGTGCAGACGTCTGACAACTGGCCGCCGATGCTCAGCCACTTATCAAAAGGCAATCGTTCCGGTAGCTGCAGACCTTTTCTCGGAATGAGCATAGGAACGTCATAACGATCACTCGAGCTTCTGCTAGAGCGCTTCGGCGCTAGCTGTGCCATTACCTCTGGCTTAGTTGAAGGTACCGTCACCTTGAACCTCTCGTGCCCTCGGGCGGATAAACTCTGAGCTCTGAAGACCACTTGCGCCCGACCAAGGGGCCTATAAGCCTGCTGCGGACTGGTACGCATTCCCGGCTCCTGTCTTCGTCCTCACCGCGCAGCAGGCAAAGCTGAGAAAGACCGCCGCCGAGCCCCGGCCAGCAGTGCAGGGCCCGGGAGTCGCCCGTCCCGAAACCGTTCTGAACCGATCTCTCTCGAACGCGTGTTTGGTTAGTGTTGCCGGAGCAGCACTAACGACGCAAGCGTCGCTGGAACGCACTGGTCCGGCGGGCCCGACGGGGCCGAGGAGAAAGCGGAACGAGCAGGTCGAGCCCGCTGGCATCCAGCCACCGTCCTGACCCGTTCGCGCCCGCGGCGCACGCGCCCGCATCGCATGACGAGACTGGTCCGGCGGGTGGGCTTCTGTATGGCTCGGCGCGGGCTCGCTGGCAGCACCCCGCTGTGACATGTCGTTCCCCCTGTGACCGTCGGCGTCCTTGCAGACGAGTGGAAGGCGAGCATACGTGTCTAGAGCCAAACATCGCCGCTTCAAGCGACCTATCTCCCGCCAATATAGGCCAGTCACGGTCGGTGAAGGCGGCGGACCTGCAGCTTCGCGAGGTGCTGGCTCAGCTGGCGAGCGCCGACGACCTCAGGACGGACGACCGATCTCGGGCTTGCCGAGTTCGCCGCTGGTAGCGGCAGGGGCGGGCGGCAGTCGCTGTGCAGCAACCGCCCGATGATCGCGAGGCGGCCGCGCTCACGCCGCCACTACGGGCCGAGCGCGACTAACGAACTGCGCCCGGCATAAATTAGCCTTTTGCCGTGCAAGCACAATGCGGCGTCAAGCGGCATGACCGGGCTGGGAAGGCGGCCAACTGATGGGCGAACCGGGCCGCGGGCAGGCCGGCGCGAGGATCGGGGCGGCCGCCCGGGCGGGTCCGGCCGCCGCGACACCAGGACCCGACGGTCACCTGGTGCCATTGCCAGGCACGGAATGGAAGGTGTGGCGGGACGCGCGGCTTCGGACCACCGGCTTTCCCGCCGACGGGCTTGACCGCCTCAGCGCACCGGACTGCGCCACGGCCGCGGACGCCTACCTGGCCGGGCAGATCGGCAGCGAAGCTTGGTCGGCGGCGTTCGATAAGGCCTTGGCGCGCTGCTCGCGCGAGGCGCTGGCGATCGCCTCCGACCCCCTCTTCCGTGAAGCCGTGACCTGGCAGAACCCAAACGCTCTGCGAGCCATTGACGGAATGCTCAAGGCTGGCTCGCAGGCACGCCGCAACGCGAGGCAACGCGAACGCGAGCGACTCGTGGCCAGGTACTGGCAGCGTTACTGCGCCAAGGCCGAGACCATCGGCTTCTTCGGGCCGGTGTGCTGGGTTCAAGTCGACCCGGAAGCGGCGGCCGTGACCGCCCGGCCGGGACCCGCTCTGCTGAGCAGTAGACGGGTGGATCTGGAGCATTGGGCCCTGGCCGAGTGCGCCGAGCGCATTGCCGCCAACCCATCCGTACGCCGGTGGCTTCCCCCGGCGCTGCAGCCCCACCTGACACTCCGGCAGCGGCAGGTCCTCGACCCGGTCAAGCCACCGACGGTGCTTGCCCCCGCCGAGGCCGCGGTGCTCGCCTGCTGCGACGGCCGCCGCGCAGCTGCGGACATCGCTGCGGAGCTCGTGGCGGATCAGCAGGCGGGGCTGCGCAAACCGGAGGACGTGTATCTGCTCCTCGACCGGCTTTCGGCCAAGGGAATCCTGCGCTGGACCCTGGACGTGCCCGTTCACCCGGACTGCGAGCGGATGCTGCGGGACCGCATCAATTCCATTGCCGATCCCGAGGCCAGGTCCTGGGCACTGGATCGGCTCGACCGCCTTGCCTCCGCTCGCGGCAAGGTGGGCAGCGCGGGCGGGAAGCCGGACGAGCTCGCCGACGCGATCAGCTGCCTCGAGGCGGAGTTCGCCGAGGTCACCGCGGCCAGCGCAGTCCGCAAGCCCGGCCAGGCGTACGCTGCGCGGCGTATATACCGCGAGGAGACCACGCGCGACCTGACCGTCAGCATCGGACGTAAGGTGCTCGATGCGGTAGCGGCACCGCTCGCGATCCCGCTGCAGGCCGCCCGCTGGGCTTCCGAGGCCCTAGCCGAGGCATACCTCACGTCGCTGCGGGCGATCTACGCTGATTTGTCAGCCGAACTCGGCTCCGCGGAAGTACCGCTAAGTCAGCTCTGGTTCCTGGCCCAGGAACTCTTCTACGGCTCCGACGATCGCCCGGCGGACCGGGTGCAGGCCGACTTCGTCAGCCGCTGGGCCGAACTCATCGGGCTCGACCGGTGCGGCCCGGAGACCCGCGAGCTGCGACTGTGCAGCGCCGACCTCGTGCCCGCACTGGCTCGGCTGTTCCCGGCCCGGCGGCCAGGCTGGCCGGACGCCAGGGTGCACAGCCCCGACCTCATTATCTGCGCTGCGAGCCTGGACGAGCTCAACGCGGGCCGGTTCTTCGTAGTGCTGAGCGAGATGCACGTTGCGTTCGCCACGAACGCATACGGCGCTTCGGTTATCGCCCATCCCGATCCGTCGGCCCTGCGGGCCGCGCTCGCCGCCGACATGGGTGGCGGACGGGTACGCCCCTTGCTACCTACAGAATGGCCGAGAAACACCTCCCGCCTCGCGTTCGCGCTCGGCAACAGTGCGGATGTGCAGCTCGGCATCTTGCCGGCCCCCGCCGCCAACCCGGACCAGCTGCTGCCGATAACCGCGGTTGCGGTTGCGGAAGTGCGCGGCGAGCTGGTGGCGAAGGGCCCCGACGGCCGGTGCTGGCCGCTCACCGCCATCTTCGCCCAGTCACTGTCGGAGGTGGCGGTGGACATGTTCAAGGGGGTGGGTTCCGGCCCGCACACGCCGCGGATCACGATCGACAACATGGTCGTCACCCGCGAGACGTGGCGACCGAGCCTATCGGCATCGGGCCTGCTGGGCGGCGCGACCGAGAGCGAGCGCTTCCTCGCCGGCCGCCGCTGGCGGCATGCACTCGGTTTGCCCGAACGCGTCTTCGTCAAGGTCGCGTCCGAGGTCAAGCCGATGTACGTCGACCTGACCAGCCCGCACTACGTGGCATCTCTGCTGCACATGCTGAGCGCCGCCCGTACAGCCGGCGGCGGTGAGATCCAGCTCTCGGTTTCCGAGATGCTCCCCTTCCCCCGTGACGCGTGGGTGCCCGACGCCCAGGGGCGCCAGTACCTGTCCGAGCTGCGGCTGCAGATACGCGACCCTGCCCCGGCAGCGAATGACGGCTCGTGCCCGTAGCGCGCGGCGTTAACGCTGCTCGGTCAGGTCCGGTGCCTCGGCTGCGCCGCGGATCAGCCCGGCCAGAGCCTGCTCGTCGCTCAGGATCGCAGCGAGTTCACGCAGGAAGCTGGCTGCTTCCCTGCCGTTGACCAGTCGGTGGTCATGCGCCAGCCCGAGGCTGACCACGTCGTGCTCGGCGAGCGTTCCCTCAGGGGTCAGGCCGATCTCAGTGCCTGTGCCCGATACCGACACCGCGCAGGCAAGGCCCGGCGGGATCAGCGGCTGCACCAGGGTCACGCCAGGTTCGTTATTCCACGAGATGGCGATGTTGGCCCCGGCCTGGTCGGACTCCGTGAAGGCGCCGCGCAGCGCCTTCATGCGCATGGCGGTCAGCTGATCCGCGATGTCGGGCGCGCTGCGCAGATCCGCGGACCGGATCACTGGCAGGTACAGGCCGTTACCCGCGTCGAGCGTCACCGCAATGTGGGCACCACCCGCAACCTGGGCCTGATCCGGTTCGACGAGTGTGCAGAAACAGGCGGGAAACCGCGACCGCAACGTGGCCACGCCCATGACCACGACCTCCAGCAGTCCGACGGCGCCGCCTGCCGCCTCAGCCAGCGTGCTACCGGCGCTGCGCAGGGCGTCGATGTTCGCCTTCACCGCCACGAACGCGGCGGGGATGTCTCGGTGCGATGCCGTGACGACGTGGCTCACCTGCAACTGGGCCCGGCTCAGCTGCAGCGGCTCCATCCCGGTCCTGCCCTGGGTGGTGAACTGTCCGTTGCCCGGGTGGCTCGCCAGCTCCGCGCCTGGCTCGCGGTCCAGGCGGGCGATGACATCTCCTGGCTGGCACTCGGCGCCTGCCGGGACCGCTACCCGCAGTATCCCCGCCGCCTCGGCCGCCAGTTCCTCGACGGCTTTTGACGTCTCAACCTCGGCGATCGGGCTGCCCGCCGCGACCTCCTCGCCATCGCCGGCGAGCCAGGTCAGCAGCACGTAGCTGGTGTCATTGTTGTTGAGCTTCGGGATCGTGATGCTGATCGAGCTCGGGCTGGCCGGCGAAGCGGGAACCCAGGCCGAGCCGGGCCTGGTTGTGGCGGTCGCGCGCCGGGCCACGGGCGATCGCCCGAGCGCCGACCGCACCGCGGCCGTGATGGTCTCCGCCTGCACAAGGACCTGGCGCTCGAGATGCGATGCGGCCGGGATGACGCTGCTTCGAGAGTTGACGAGCAGCACCGGGCTGGCCAGCTGGTGCCACAACATCTCATGGACGCGCGCGGCCACCTCCGTTCCCCAGGTAGCGCCTGCCGTGCTCTCCTCAGCCACGCAGACCGCTGTCGCGCCGGCCAGAATCTCAGCCACGGGCTGCAGGTCAAGCGGGTAGAGCTGGGACGGAACCAGGATGTGCGGCTGCACGGCGTCGTCGAGCGCCAGGCTGCGAGCCGCGTCCATCGCTCGGTCGGCCATGCCGCCTGGCGCCAGGATCACCACGGCGGGACCCGCCGCCTTTTCGGCGGCGACGTGCACCCAGCCGCCGCCAAGCCGCCGGCAGGCGAGCAGGTCGTCGAGTTTCCCTTCGCGACAAACGCGCCGCGGGTACAGCGTCTTGGGCTCGAAGAGGATTGCTGGCTCGCGGCTGCCGAAGATCGCGTCGAGCAGCGGCGCCGCATCGTGAAACGGCGAAAGCTCGTGCAGTGACAAGTTGGGAATGCCGATGAAGTGCTTCTGTAGGCTCTGGCTGTGCGTGGGGCCGTAGCCCCTGTTCCCGCCGACGGGGCAGCGCACCAGCACCTGCATCGGCTGGTGGCGGCCGTACATCGCGACCGACTTGGCGGTGAAATTCAGAATCTGGTCGAACGCGAGCGCGGCGAAGTCGCCGAACATCAGCTCGACGATCACCC